>PUKE01000223.1 GCA_003550425.1 Nitriliruptoria bacterium | reverse complement strand
GACGCGCCGGCAGTGGTCCTGGCGCGCAGCGACGACTACCCCGACGCGCTGGCGGGCGCGCCGTTGGCGACCACGGTCGACGGCCCGATCCTGCTCACCCCCTCCGACGAGCTGGCCCCCAAGGTGAGGGAGGAGATCGAACGCCTCGGCGCCGATGATGTCCACCTGCTGGGGGGCACGGCGGCGCTGTCGTCGGACGTCGAGGAGGAGCTGCGCGCCCTCGGCCTCGACACGATCCGCTACGACGGGGAGAGCCGGTTCGCGACCGCGGTCCAGATCGCCGAGGAGGTCTCGCTGCGCGGGTCCGACGCGTCGGCGTATGTGGTCGAGGGCGACCACGAGGACGCCACGCGAGGCTGGCCTGACGCGGTCAGCGTCTCCGCTGGCGCGGCGTTCGCCCAGGCCCCGATCCTCCTGACCTGGGAGGACCGCCTGCCCGAGGAGACCGCGCTCGCGCTGGCCGACGACCTGGGCGTGGACCGCGCGGTGATCGTCGGCGGTGAGGCGGCGGTCTCCGCGGACGTCGAGGCCGAGATCGACGGGCTGACGCCCGAGCCCGTGGACCGCGTGTGGGGCGAGGACCGCTACGGGACCTCGGCCGAGCTCACGACCGCCTTGATGGACGAGCTGGGGATGAGCGCACAGACGACGTGGGTGGCCACCGGCCGCTCGTTCCCCGACGCGCTGGCCGCAGCGCCGCTCGCCGGGTCGACCGACCCCCGGGTGGCCTCCGAGACCGGCGTGCTCCTCCTGGTCGATGGGGCCGAGGGCATCCACGGGGACTCGCCCCATTCGCGGGACTGGCTGCACGCGCATGCTGGGGAGATCGAGCGGGTTCGCGCCGTGGGTGGGGATGGCGTCATCACGCCGACGACGCTGCTCGAGGTTCGGGAGGCCGCCGCCGTCCCGTGACGGCGTGACGGCGTGCCGCCGGCGCCGGCATCCCGGCGCCGGCGGCACGGCGCCAGCCCTGGCCCCGGTGCCGGCCCTGGCCCCGGCGCCGGCCCCGGTCCGAGCGCGCCCGGTGGGCGCCAGTGCACCCAGTCGCCGTCGGCCCCGCGGACTGGGTGCACTGGCGACCATCAGGTGGCGGATCTGCACCCGGTTGGGGGTGGGGGCGTGGACTGGGTGCAGGGAGGACAACGCCGCGGGGTCGGCTGCCGGTACTGGGTGCGGATCGCGCCACGAGGAGGCAGATCTGCACCCAGTCCTGGCGGGGGCGTCTGTCTGGGTGCACGGGGGACCGCTGGGGTGCCGCTGTGCACCCGGTCCGCCGCTTCGCGGCGGACCGGGTGCACCCCCGACCACATGCGTCACGATCTGCACCCACTCCGGGGAGACGCGGGCGTCCCGGCCCGACAAGAGCGCGGCCGCGGGGCGGCGCGGTCGCGGGGCGGCGCGGGCGCGGGGCCCCGGTCCGACGCGCCGCCGCAGCGCGACCGGCCATGCGAAAGGCGCACGGCAGCGGGTGGTGAGCAACCCGACGCGCTGCACCACATCCTGCGTGATCCACCACGCGTCAACCGACGCGACCGCGCGATGACGCGCTCCAGCTCGCCCCCATCGCACGTGCTCCCCGTGACCAGCGCCATGCGCGCGTCATGACGTTGCGTGAGAGATGTTGCCGCAGCGTGGTGATGGGTACTACCGTCCTCGACCGTGCAATCCGTGCAAGGTCAGCGACCCGCATAGTTGCGAACCGATCAGACCTGGAGGCAAGCGATGGCACGTGCAGAGCCCCGATCGCCGCGCACCACGTTGGTGGCACTGGTCAGCGCCGCCGCGCTGGTGCTCAGCGCCCTGGCGATGGCCATGGCCCCGCCGGCACACGCCGACGAGGTCGATGCCGACGACGTGACCCCCGACGAGGTGCGCACCGCGGGCGGCGATCGCTACGAGACGGCTGCCGACGCCGCGCGAGCAGCCTTCGACGCCGACGACGTCGACGATCTGCTCCTGGCCAACGGCGAGAGCTTCGCCGACGCCCTCTCGGGTGCCGCGCTGGCGGGTGCGGTCGAGGGGCCGGTGCTCCTGACCGAGACCGACTCGCTGTCGGGCGAGGCCGCAGAGGCGATCACCGACCTCGATCCCGAGACGGTGCACCTGATCGGCGGGGAGGCCGTGATCAGCGAGGAGGCCGCTGACGAGGTGGAGGCGCTCGACGTCGCCATCAATCGCCTCAGCGGCGCGGACCGGTACGAGACCGCCGCCGCCGTGGCGGAGGCGATCGTCAGCGACGACGTCGGCGGCGAGATCGGCGAGGTCGACGGTGACGCGACCGTGATCCTGGCGAGCGGCGAGACCTTCCCTGACGCCGTCGCAGCCGGGCCGGGGGCCTACGCCGGCACCCACCCCATCCTGCTGACCGAGTCCGATGAGCTCCCCGAGGCGACCGCTGACGCGTTGGACGAGCTCGACCCGGATCAGGTCCTCGCCCTCGGTGGCGACGCCGTGCTCGGCGAGGGCGTGTTCGACGACCTCGGGGACGAGTATCCGGCGCTGCGCGTGTTCGGCGAGGACCGGAACGCGACCGCAGCGGTGCTCGCCGAGTTCTTCATCGACTCCCTCGGATTCGACCCGGCCAACGTCGGGCTGGCCACCGGTGCGGATGCGTTCGGCGGCGCCGACGCCCTGGCCAGCGCGCCCTACCTCGGCGAGGCGCAGGCCCCGCTGCTGCTGACTGGGTCGCTGCCCGAGCCCACGGAGCGGTTCCTGGCCGAGCGCGCCGCCGATGTCGGCACGCTCCACGTGTTCGGCGGTGACGCCGTGGTCGACGACGACACCGTGCAGCAGGCACAGACCGCGGTGTCCAACCCGACCTATGACGTCGAGCTGTCGTGGATCAACGAGGTCGACGACGAGGGCGACGAGCCCGAGTTCTTCGTCGGCATCCCCGACGGCACCGGCGAGGCCGAGCTCACCATGAACCGAGCCGAGGGCACGATCGACTACGACATCAGCACCGACGTCGACGACGACTTCGACGAGGCGCCGGGCGCGCACCTGCACGCTGGCGGCCTCGAGGAGAACGGGCCGATCGTGGTGTTCTTCGCCGACGGCCCGGAGCTCGACGAGGCCGACGGGCAGATCGAGGGGACCGTCTCCGAGGACGACTTCGAGGATGAGTTCGAGGACCTGACCGTCGAGGACATCGTCTCGGACCTCGAGGAGTACTACCCCAACATCCACTCCAACGCGTTCCCGATGCCCGGCGCGGTGCGTGGCCAGCTGCCGTTCGGCGGCCAGGACCTGATCGCCCAGCGGGACGCGACGTTCGACATCGAGCTCTCGACCGACAACCAGGTCGTCGATGACGGCTTCGGCGTCGACAGCGAGGCCGAGGGCACCGCAGAGCTCACCTTCCGCCCGCTGACCAACGAGATCGAGTACGACATCTCCGTCGACCTGCCCGAGGACGACGGGTTCGAGGAGGGCCCGGGCGTGCATCTGCACGCCGGACGGATCGACGCGAACGGCCCGATCGTGGTGTTCTTCGCCGACGGCCCCGAGCTCGAGGAGAACGACGGCGAGGTGTCGGGCACGGTCAGCGGGAACGAGTTCGAGGACGAGTTCGCGGACCTGAGCGTCTTCGACATCCTGTTCGACCCGAGCAACTACTACGTGAACGCGCATAGCAACGAGTTCCAGCCCGGTGTCGTGCGCGGGCAGCTGCCCGACGGCGGTGCCGACCGCATCGACGGCGACGACGCGAACGGCGGCGGGATCACCTACTGACCTCGCCTGATCGGTGATGATCGAGGGCCCGGCGCCGTGTGGCGCCGGGCCCTCTCCATGCGATCTCGCGTCGCGCACCTGCCCCGTCGCCTCCTCCGCGGCGCCCCGCGCCCTCCGCCCGCGCACTGCTCTCGCCCGTCGCCGGCGCACCCAGTCGGCGCGTGTGCACCCAGTCGCTGCTGGCCTCGTGGACTGGGTGCGCTGGCGACCATCAGGTGGCGGATCTGCACCCGGTTGGGGGTGGGGGCGTGGACTGGGTGCAGGGAGGACAACGCTGCGGGGTCGGCTGCCGGTACTGGGTGCGGATCGCGCCACGAGGTGGCAGATCTGCACCCAGTCCTGGCGGGGGCGTCTGTCTGGGTGCAGGAGGGACCGCTGGGGTGCCGCTGTGCACCCGGTCCGCCGCTTCGCGGCGGACCGGGTGCACCCCCGACCACATGCGTCACGAT
>PUKE01000082.1 GCA_003550425.1 Nitriliruptoria bacterium | reverse complement strand
GAGAGCGTTGAGAGCATCTGGGATGATAACGAGCTGTCTCTTGTGGACTTCTTTGACTTCTGGCCGGATCCGAGGGGTAAGGACATTGACGACTGCCGGGGTGCATTCCAGCGGGGGCGGTTGACTTACGAAGAGCTGGACCAGATGATGCGTTTTCTTTATGACTTGGACGAGGGCGTTATTTACGACGTTGACATTGAGAGTCTTTTGGGGCAGAGCGCAGGAATCGAGGATGGTGCGAACCGCAGGCTTTCGGAGATAGGGAAGGGATACGAGGCTGGCGACGCCTACATGACGGAGGGCCCCGACCGGGGCAAGAACATGTTTGAGGTGCTTCACTATTGGGAGGACAACCGCCACAGCATACTCCTCAACCGGAGCGAGGTTATCTATGACGGCCCTTCCCCTTACTGGAGGCACCGCATGAAGCCGTTTGTTGTGGAATCTTATGAGCCGATGCCCAACGAGTTTTACGGGATGTCGGGGGTGCGTTTGATTAACCACCTGCAGCAGGAGCTGAACACGCAGAGAAACCAGCGGATCGACAACGTGTCCCTGGTCATTAACCGGATGTGGAAGGTCCTTAACAGCGCCAATATTGACGAGGACGAGCTGGTATCGCGGCCCCACGGTGTTATCTATGTGGATAACCCCGACGACGTGATGCCGCTGCAGATGCCTGACGTGACGGCCTCAAGCTACCAGGAAGAGCAGATCACAAAGCAGGACATGGAGAACACACTGGGGGCTCCCCCGGTTGTAAGGGGCGCCGAGTCCGCTGGGGATGCCACCGCCACCGAGCAGAGCATCAAGGCTACCGGTGCCGGGGTGCGGTTTGAGGTTAAAATCCGCATGTTTGAGAGCCTGGGTCTTACCCGCATGGCTAAACTCATGGACCTCAACAACCAGCAGTTTGTGTCCGGAGAAAGGTTGGTCAAGGTAGGGCAGGAGGAGGCCGTTCAGTGGCGTGTGATACAGACGGGCGAGCTGATCGGCGAGTTTGACTACAGCCCCTCTGGTACGACCCTTGATCCGGCGGCCAACCGTGAAATACGGAGGCAGCAGCTTTCGGAAATGATGCAGTTCCTGCTTGAGACCGGTAATCCATACCTCGACATTTACGAGTTGACCCGCGAGTTTATTAACAGCTTTGACCTCCGCAACCCCGAAAAGTTCCTGATCCCGAGGGAGGTTGTGGAGCAGCAGATGGCACAACAGCAGGCGGCCGAAGAACAGGCTGCGATGGAGGAAGCGATGGCGGCCCAGGGCGGAGGCGCACAGCAATCCCCGGTAGGGGCGGGAAATATTCCCCAGCCGGACGTTAACCCGCCGCCGCACATGATGCAGGATCACGGTAATTTGATGGCAGGTGTCTTCTGATATGGCCATGAGCGAAAAGGAGCGGGAGGCAAGGCAGGTCGTTGACGTTTTGGGCACACAGGGGATGCAGAACATGCTTCGCGTTATTCGGGAAAAGATTGATTCCAAAGCATCGCAGATAACAGCGACTAAGTTTCAGGACCTCTCTGAGGTGGCCAGGCTCCAGGGTGAAATAGGCGGCCTCAGGCAGGTCCTTTCTTATGTCGATGCCTGCGAAAAAAGAGTGCGTAATGGAGGGAGCTAAAACTAATGTCCATGCCGCAAGAAAAGGTGGAAAACCTAGACAGGGAAAAGAGCGGCCCCCTATTTGGGGAGAACAGCCCACAGCAGGGGATGTCAAACCCCAATTCTGAGGGTGCGAATGCTTTAGGGCTAACCGATCAGGCCCCGATCCAGCCCCCCGAAGGGCAGGATGCGGGACAACCTGACAGCGGACAACCGGCACAACAGCAGCAGACGGCGGCCCCTGCTGAAGGCCAGGGCCAGCAGGGACAACCGGAAGAGGGTCCCGGAGAGAATCAGCAGCAGGACACCGGTGCTTCTACGGATGAAGCTCCTGAGAAGTTCCGGAACCCCGACGGCAGCATTGATCGGAAGAAGTTAGTGCAGTCGCTGGAAGAGTTAGGGAAAAAGTTTGGGAAAAAGTTCAACCGCGAAGCAACCGAAAACTACTCCATCGATCAGCTTATGGAGATTTATAGAAACGGCGAACAGGAGCTGGGCGCCACCTCCGATATAGACCAGACCCGACAGGAGATCCAGCAGATCAGGGAAGAAAGAGAGCAGCTCAAACAGCAGAACGAGATGCTCAAACAGTCCCTACAGCAGTATCTGGCCCAACAGCAGAATCACGGACAGCAGGCCTACCAGAATACGCAGATGCCGCCAGGGCAGTATCCAGTACAGGGCATGCCCCAACAGCAGCACCCGGGGGCCGCACAGCAGGCGCCACAGCAGCCCCAAAACGCACCGGCACAGGCGACAAGGCCCTATACCAACCAGTACGGACAGTGGCCCCAAAACCAGCAGTCTCAAGCCCCTCAGGGCCAGGAGCAACAGGGGCAAAGCGATACCCAGCAGGCAACGGAGGATATTGCCGAAAAGCTGATGGACGAGATAGACGTAACGAAGCTGCTTGACGAGCGCGAGGGCCCGAGGATTATCAGCCGGGCCGTTGCGAAGGCCGCCGATGAAGTCTCCGAACAGAAGGTGCAGGCTAAGATTCAGGAACTTGAGGAGCGCCGGCGCCAGGAAGAGCAGGTCCGGCAGTGGCAGGAGCAGCAGAGGCGGGCCAAGGAAGAACAAAACCGCAGGTACCGCCAGTACTTGAACAGCGAAATTAAGCGCCTGCAGCAGACCTATGGAGAAGACTTCGAGGCCCACCGTGAGGGGGCAAGCCAGATCCTCCGCATGAACCCCAACCTCGCCATGCAGCGGGGCGGTCTTGAGCACGCCTATAGGCAGGCTAAGGCCATGGGGCTGCGCAGTTCTAACCCAAACAGCAGCGCAGGCCAAGGGCAGACACAGACCACAAACCAGTCCTACAGCCAGCAGCCCCAGCAAAGCCAGCAGACCGCTCAACAACAACCACAGCAGACACAACAACAGCAGGCGCAGGCCCAGAACCAACAGCAACAAAATGCGGCACAGCAGCAAATCCAGGCCCAAAAGCGGGCCGCCAGGATGCCGCAGAGCCAGGCTAAGGGCCAACCCGGCAGGCAGATGAGCCAAGAGGAGATCGAAAAAAGAATGCTTTTCAGCCCAACCTCCAATCAGGGGGTGTTTGGCTGACAAGACCGTAGGGAGCTAATAAGGCCCCTGCGGTTTAAATTTTTTGGGAGGTAAGTTCAATGACCGAAAAAAAGAAGGAAAAACTTACTAACGAACGTATATTTGACCTCCAGCGTTTTGCGGACACGGATGCGTATGAGCCGCATATTTGGGGGCCAACCGACGAATCGCCAGTAATGACCACAAGCATCGACTCCGACCGCAGGGATATTGATATATCGGAAGAGATCGCGTACCTGCTGCCCGATGCGACCCCGTTTCTTGTGGTTCTCATGCGGGCACAGAAGAAGCCTACAGCCACCACCGAGTTCCGCTGGTTTGATAAGGAGCCTGCTGCATGGTGGACGCAGCTTGAGCAGGACGACGACGATGACACCGGTGAGGGCAGTTCTGATACTAGTAAGCTGATCGTCGAGGACGCCAGCATATTCAAGGAAGACGACATCGTAAAGAATGCCAACACCGATGAAGTTATGCTGGTGGAGGATGTGGACGTCGGCAAGGGTGCGCTGGATGCCCCTGCAGGCGAGATCACCGTTGAGCGTGGGTGGGGCTATGCAAGCGAGCACTTCGACGACGGCACCCAGGAAACAGACGCCGACGCAGACCACTGGCTCATGCGGATGGGGAACGCTATGACTGAAAACTCCCTGTCGCCGAGCCCGCGCGCAACCCAGCCTTCCAAGCACTGGAACTACGTACAAACGTTCCGTACAGCATTTAGCGCAAGTAACGACGTCACCAACGAGGCCCTGAAGACCAGCCCCGACGAGCGGAACAGGCTCCGCCAGGAGAAGCTGATCGAGCACCGCCTTGACATTGAGCGAGCCATGCTCTTCGGCGAGCGGATGGAAGCCTTCAACAGCGGCGACGACGGCGAAGTAAGGCGCACCTCCGGTGGGCTTTATCAGTTTATCGATACCAACACCTATGACGTTGGCACTTCAAACTCCGGTGTCCTTACCGAGGCCGAATTTGAAAGCTTCCTCAAGGACGGGTTCAAGTGGAAGAAGGCCACCAAGGAGAAGCTGT
>PUKE01000295.1 GCA_003550425.1 Nitriliruptoria bacterium | reverse complement strand
CGTGCCGGGCGGCGACGTCGTCGCCCCAGCGCCACCGCACCTCGCCGCTCGCGTCCAGCAGCCACACCGACGACTCCATGTTGGAGGTCGGGTGCAGGATCACGACCTCGTCGTCGTCGGTGCGGTCGGCGACGCGGTTGGCCCCTGGCAGCTCGGCCAGCAGCACCGCCTCGGAGCCGTCCAGGGGCACCCGCCACAGGTCGAAGCTGACGCCGTCGCGGCGCGTGGCGCAGGCGAGCACCGCGGTCCCGTCGCGCGTCAGCGCGCCGGGCTGGTGGACCGCCTCGGGCTGGTCGGTCAGCGCCACGGTGCCCCCGCCGGGCAGGCGCACGCGGTGGATCTGGCTGTGCTCGTCTCCGCCCACGTCGACGCGGGCCACGAGGGTCTCCGGGTCGTCGGGGTGGGCCAGCAGCGACTCGACGCGATCGACCGCGGTCAGCGGCTGGGGCCAGACGACGCCCTCGGCGGCCTCGCCGCGCTCGGCAGCAGGGGGCACGCGCCAGGCCTGCGGACGACCCGACAGGTCGCTGCGGCACACCAGGGAGCCATCGGCCGCGCGGGTGCCCCCACGTGCGACCCGCACCGCGAGCCACCGGTCCACGAGGGCCCGCAGCGCCGGCGAGGGCTCCAGCGCCCCCTCGTGATCGGCTGCGTCGTCGTGCTGGGGCTCGGCGTCCCCGCTCATGGCATCGGGGGGCGGTCGTCGAGCATGCGGAACCGGTTGCGGTCCTTGTCGACCTCCTTCAGCGCGTCCTCGCGGCTGCCGAAGCCCTCCACCTGCACGGTCTTCTTCTCGAGGTCCTTGTAGATCGAGAAGAAGTGCGCGATCTCGTCGAGGGAGTGCTTGGGCAGGTCGGAGAGCTCGGTGACGAACTCCCAGCGCGGGTCGACCTCGGGCACCGTGATGATCTTGGCGTCGGGGCCCTTCTCGTCGGTCATGTAGAAGATGCCGACGATGCGCGCCTCGATGATGCAGCCGGCGAAGGTCGGCTCGCCGAGGACCACGAGCGCGTCGAGGGGGTCCTCGTCCTCGGCCCAGGTGCGGGGGACGAACCCGTAGTCGCCGGGGTACTGCACGGCGCTGAAGAGCATCCGGTCGAGCTTGAACCGCCGCTCGTGCAGATGCCACTCGTACTTGTTGCGCGACCCCTTGGGGATCTCGACGAACACCTCGACGGTGTCGTGCGGCTCGTGCTTCATCGTGCGCTCCGATGCTGGTCAGGCGGGACGCGGGACAGGGGCGAGGTCGTGCCCCATGCTGACGCCCGCGCCCGCGCGCGGCATCGCGCTCACCACCCCACGGCGTCCAGGCGCGAGACGACGGCGGGCACGTACCCGCTGCCGAAGTGGGCCACATGGACCAGGAGGTGGTAGAGCTGCAGCACCGGGCGGCGCTCCTGCCACCCTGGCGCCAGCGGCCAGGCGCGCTGGTAGGAGCGCCACAGGGCCTCGGGCAGGCCGCCGAACAGCGCGGCGAACGCCAGCTCCAGCTCCCGGTCGGCGTGGTTGACCGCCGGGTCGATGAGCCAGCGCCCCTCGACCACGTTGCCGGCCCACAGGTCGCCGTGGATCAGGCTGGGCGGAGGATCCGCGGGCAGCACGTCTGCGATCGGGCCCGCGCAGGCGCGCTCGAGGCGTGCGCGGACCTCGCGCGGCAGCGCCGGAGCGTCGAGGAAGGGCCGCACCCGCTGCTCGGCGAAGAACGTGGGCCAGTCCTCGTGCCGGGCGTTGGGCTGGGTGAGCTCGCCAATCAGGTTGTCGCGGTGCCAGCCGTAGGACGGCCCGGTGTGGGCGTGCACCGCCGCGAGCGCCTCGCCGAGGCCCTCCCAGTCGGGCGGGCCGGCCACGTGGGCGAGGACGAGCCGATGCGGCTCGACGGCGAGGACGTCGGGGACCGGCGCCCCGGCCTGCGCCAGGGCGGCGAGCCCGTCGGCCTCGACCGCGGCGTCGTAGGGCGTGTCCTTGACCACCACCGGGTCGCCATCGACGGTCGCCGCGCGCCAGACCCCGCAGATCGAGCCCCCGCCGAGCGGGCGCCAGGGCTGGTCGGCGAGCGCGACCATGGTCAGGTCGCGCGCTCCCGCTGGGGGCGGAGGTGCTCGAGGAGGCCGGCCACCCCGCGACGGGCGATGGCCACCACCTCGTCGAAGTTGCCCTCGTAGTAGGGGTCGGGGGTGTCGGGGCTGTCAGCCTGGTCGTCGAAGTCGCGGAACAGCACGACCCGCTCCCGAGACGACGCGTCCGGGGCCAGCGCCAGGAGCTGCTCCTGGTTCGAGCGGTCCATCGCCACGATCAGGTCGAAGGCCTCGACGTCCTCCCGGGTGACCGCACGAGCCCGACCGTCCAGCGTCAGCCCGGCGCGCTCGCCGGCGGCCCGCATGCGGGGGTCCGGCGGGTCGCCGAGATGCCAACGACCCAGGCCGGCCGAGTCGACGTCGATGACGTCGTCGAGCCCCTGCTCCGCCAGCGCCTCGCGCATCGCGGCCTCGGCGGTCGGGGAGCGGCAGATGTTGCCCATGCACACGAACAGCACTCGCATGAGGCGTCAGGCTAGCGTCTGGCACGCACCCACCGCGCCCAGGGAGAGGAGCCCGCATGCACGTCACCGTCGGGGACCCGGCACCCGAGATCGCGCTGCCCGATCAGGACGGGAACCAGTGGCGCCTGTCGGACCATCGTGGCAGCCCGGTGGTCGTCTACTTCTATCCCAAGGCCGACACGCCCGGCTGCACCAACCAGGCCTGCGACGTGCGCGATCACTGGGCCGACCTCGCCGCGCACGGGGCCGCGGTGGCGGGGATCAGCCCGGACCCGGTGGAGCGCCTCGCGCGGTTCGCCTCCAAGCACGGGCTGCCGCATCGCCTGCTGGCCGACCCCGAGCGCACGGTCATCGAGGCCTACGGGGCCTGGGGCGAGAAGCGCCGCGGCGGCGAGGTGCGGCTCGGGGTGATCCGCTCGTCGGTGGTGATCGACGCGGAGGGTCGCGTCGCCGCCGCGCTCCCCGGGATCTCGCCTGCCGAGCAGTCCAGCGCAGCGCTGGCGGTCCTGCGCGACCTCTAGGACCCGCGCGTGCCCTCGCGGGTCGGCGCGGCCTGGTCCGCCACCGTGGGGTCGCCGGGCTGGGGCAGGCCGGCGCCCACCCGCGCGCGCACGCGGCCCGGCAGGGGGCCGACGGCGACCTCGCCCCCGCCCGCGACCTCCCCGGTCTGGCGATCCAGCGGCAGGAGCGCCAGGGCGACCGCCCCGTCCCCGTGGGGCGCGACGCTGGTCAGCTGGCCGGTCGACGACCCCGCGGTGATCGGGTCGTGCACCGAGACGGGCCCATCGAGCTCGACCACGTGCAGCGCCCGCCGTGGCCGCCCGAGGTTGTGCATCTTCGCGATCGACTCCTGGCCCGGGTAGCAGCCCTTGCGCAGGTGGACGTGGGTGGGCAGGAGCCCGAGCTCCTGGGGCCGTCGCCCGGTGGCGAGCTCGTGGCCCCAGTCCACCTCGCCGTGCAGGATGCGCCAGCGCTCCCAGTCCTCGGCGTCGGCCTGCGGCAGGCCCAGCCCCTCGGCGCGCTCCCGCACCCACGTGGGGCTGCCCAGGAGGTCCAGCCCGCCCCAGCGATCGCGGATGACCAGGCCCTCGCCATGGGGCACGGCGGTCATCGGCTCGTCGCGCGCCCCGGGCTGGGCGAGCGGCTCCGGGCCGCGCGCGCTGGCGAGCGCGAGGTCCGCGCTGGCGTCGGCAGCAGCGGCGTCCATCAGGAAGGTCCGAGACGCGAGGGTGGACGCGAGCGAGGAGACCACCTCGGGCGGCACGAGCAGCAGGACCGCCTCGGCGTGGACCACCAGCCGCCCCGCGGCCTGGGCGACGCCCTTGGCGTCCAGCAGCAGGAAGTCCGCGACGTCGCCGGGGGCTGCCTGCTCCACGTGCTGGCTCAGCATCTGATGGAGGTAGTGCAGCCGGTCCTGGCCGGTGACGCGCACCACGCCGACCTCGCGGGGCAGCCAAGCGGGCTCGTCGAGCAGCAGGGCCATGGGACCTCCTCGCGGTCGCGCGCTCGGGGCGGCGGCCTCGGGCGGGCACGAGCCCGCCCGGCGGTCAGCGATCGGCGGGCGCCACGGTAGCGCCGGGCCCCGCCAGCGCCCCGGCGCCGCGCAGGGCGCCCGCACAGGCCCCGCGCAGGCGCGCGGGGGCGCGAGTTGCTACCGTGTGGCGCACGACAGAAAGGAGGTGGTCCAGCGCATGAAACCCGGTACTCAACGCGCGACCGTCGAGGTGATGAGCCGCTAGCGGCCAGCCGGCTTGCGCATCCGAGTCGGATGCCCTGACCGCTTGCGAATCCAACCTCGTCACCCGCTCGCGGGTCGTGGGAGCTGGTCGCGCCCACCCTCCCGGTCTGGCCGCCGTGCGCGGATCACCTCCGGGGAACGCGAGAAGACCTCGACGAGTGCTTGGATGCGGACGCCCCCGCGCCGATCGGCGCGGGGGCGTCGTCCTGTCCGGGCCGGTCAGCCGCCGCGACGCAGCCGCAGGCGCACCGCCGGCGCGCCACGCTCGGTGATGCGCTCCACCGCCAGGAGGCGGTGCCCGGCCCGATCGACCCAGCGGGCGAACGCTGCGGGGGCACCCGGCTCGTCGACCACCACCTCCAGCACCTCGCCGGCCGACCGCGCCTGCAGCGCGCGCCGCGCGCGGGCCACCCCCTCGTCGCGCCCGAGCCCCCGAACGTCCAGGCGCGTGGCCGGCTCCGCGGCCGCGCGCCCCGACGCCGCGGTCGGGGACAGCCGCAGGATCCCCGTCTCCTGCTCTGCCACGGCCACCGCGTAGCCCAGGCCAGCCAGCGCGCCGGTCACCAGCCCACGCTCGAGCGCCCGTGCCAGCCGGGGGCGCTGGGCACCGAGCAGCCGGAACGCCCCGTCCACGCCCGCCACGTCCACCGTCGCCTCGTCCGACCGGATCACGCGCGCGGCGGGCAGCACCTCGCCAAGCGCGCGGATCGCCTCGCCCGCCGCCACGACGAAGGAGCCCGAGGCGCGCTGGCCGGCGCGGCGGGCCGTGAGCCGCTGTCCCTCGGCCAGCGCGGCCTCATGGGCGCGCGCCAGCGGATGGGGCACCGCGCCACGAGCCGGGCGCTCCGCCAGCTCGGCGAGCAGCCGCACCAGCAGCTGCGCGGCGGGGTCGCGCTCGGCGGCCTGCGGCGCCCCCGAGCGCGCCGCGGTCACCGCGGCCGGGGAGGGACGCGTGGGGTCGGCCTGGTAGACCCGCGCAGGACGGCCGCCCTCGGGCCGCTTGCGCTCGGCGACCCGCACCAGCCCCTCCTCGGCGAGCCGCTGCAGGTGGGTGCGCGCGACGTTGGGATGGATCGCGAAGGCCTCCGCCACGTCGCGGACGGTCCAGGCCGCCCCGTCGGCCCGCAGCCGCTGGTGGATGGCCGCCCGCGTGCCCAGCACGCCCGCCTCGGGATCGTCCCAGTCGGCGTCCGCGTCGTCGCTCACCGCACGACCTCCGCGCCGACCACCGAGCGCGAGCGCATCACCCGGCGAGCCACACCAGGAGCGCGGCGACCGGGCTGGCCAGCAGCAGGGTGCCCACCGCCGCCAGCACGTTGCCGCCCACCAGGGCGCCAGGCAGCGCGCCGTGGGGGCGCCCCTCGGCCACCGGCCACAGCACCGCGGCGGCGCGCGCGGCCACGAGCACGGTGGCGGCCACCCCGAGCAGCGCACCGACCGCGAGGGCCTCGCCGAGCGCCCCGACCAAGGCCGCGGTGGCGAACACCACCGCCGCCAGGGCGGCGAGGCCGCGAGCCCTGCGCGTGAGGCCGCGCCAGGCCGCCAGCCGCGGCGGCACGTCCGCGGCGACCACCAGCAGCGCGAGCGCGCCGAGCCAGGCCAGCGCGTCCCCGCCGTCGGCGAGCAGCACCAGGCCGAGCACGCCCAGGCCGACGAGCCCGGCCAGCGCCATGGTCGACCCCAGCGCCAGGGTCGCGCCGCGCCGGCGACCGCCGACGAGCAGCAGCAGCGCCGCCAGCAGGAACGCGCCGGCATACCAGGCGGCGAGCAGCGACGCGGCGCGCTCGGCATCCACTCCCGCGAGGATCGGCAGCGCCACCACCGGCACGAGCGCGGCCGGCAGCACCGGCCGGGCGGCCTGCCGCTGGAGCAGCGAGGCGCCGTCGATGACCGCCGCCACGCCGACGACGACCAGCAGCGCCACCAGCGCCCACGCGTCGATCGCGGCGGCGCCGACCACGAGCGCGGCGACGAGCGCGCTCGAGGTCGCGGCGCGCGCGGGGGCGCGCGAGGGCTCCACGGCTGCGGCGGTCACGGTCCCGCAGTGTAGGTGGCGCCTGGCACCCGACGAGCCGCCCGGCTACCGTGAGGGCTGCCAGCCGGTCGAGGCGGGGGTCCCGCGTGCGCTTGCTCGTCCTGTCGGATGCGACTGATGCCAGCAAGGCCCTCGTGCCCGCGCTGGAGTTCCTCGACCATGAGGTCGCCGCCGCGCCGCTGGAGCCCGAGCTCGCGGGGCAGGACGCCGACGTGGTGCTCATCGACGCGACCCGCAACCTCTCGGCCGCCTCGCATGCCTGCCGCGAGCTGAGCAACGGGGACCGCTGCCCGCCGCTGCTGGTGGTCGTGGCCGAGGCGGCGCTGGCCGCGCTGAAGCGCAGCTGGGGGTTCGACGACTGGATGCTGCCCACCGCCCAGCCCGCCGAGGTGGAGACGCGCCTGCGCCTGGCCGCCGACCGCCCCGAGGCCACCGAGCACAGCCGAGGCGTCGAGCTCGGCGAGCTGCTCATCGACGAGGACACCTACGTGGTGCGCCTGCGGGGCCGGCCGCTGGACCTCACCTTCCGCGAGTTCGAGCTGCTGAAGTACCTGGCCCACCACCCCAATCGGGTGTTCACCCGCAGCCAGCTGCTGCAGGCGGTGTGGGGCTACGACTACTACGGCGGCACGCGCACCGTGGACGTCCACATCCGTCGGCTCCGCGCCAAGCTCGGGGCCGAGCACGCCGCGCTCATCAGCACCGTGCGCGGCGTGGGCTACAAGCTCGACCCCGCCGGCCCACGCGCCGAGGACGCGGCACCGACCCACCGGCCGTAGCAGGCGTGGCGCTGGCGGACCGCGAAGCCCTCGTCGGCGTAGAGGCGGGCGGCGGGCTCGTCGGCCTCGACGAACAGCACGGCCTCGGCGCAGCCACGGTCCCGCAGGTGCGCGAGGCCGTGGCGCAGCAGCGCCCGCCCGAGCCCGGAGCCCTGCGCGGCAGGGTCGACCGCCAGCACGTACACCTCGCCGAGCGGCTCCCGGCCAGGGACCTCCGCGGCGCCCTCGGGGTGGCGCTTGAGCCAGTGGAAGCCGAGCAGCGCCCCGTCCCGCCAGGCACAGCGCACGTCCTCGGGATCGAACCAGGGCGCGCTCGCGCGGGCCTCGAGGTCGGGCGGCCCCATCCCGCCCTGCTCGGGGTGGTCGCGGAAGGCGCGGTTGTTCACCGCGAGCAGGGCCTCGCCATCGCGTGGCAGCGCCAGCGGCGCGACGGTGACGCCGGCAGGCCAGCGGGGGTCGGCCGGCGGCGCGTCGAGGCCCCGGGCGCGCAGCTCGAGCCGGCGCACCACGTCGTGGCCCGCAGCCGACAGCGTCTGTGCCGCGTCCTCCTCGTAGGCCCACACGTGCAGCAGGCCACCGCCGCGCGCGGCCACGGCCTGCTCGATCGCGGCGAGGACCGCCGCGCCCGCCTCCGGACGCGGCAGCAGCAGCTCGGCGGTGGCCACCGGGCCCTGATCGCCGGTGTCCTCGGCCGCGTCCCCGGCGTCGGCGGTCATGCCCTGGGCGTGCTCCCAGCGCACGACCGCGGCGGCCTGCACCGGCGCGGAGGCGACCGAGGCCGGCGTCGCGGCCGCGTCCCGTCGCAGCAGCAGGCTCCAGTGGGCGGGCTCGCGGCCGTCCAGGGCGGCCACCTTGCGCTCGCTGAGGCGATGACGCCCGCCGCCCAGCGACAGCGACAGGTCGTGCAGCGCCGCCCGCGCGGACGCGTCGGGCTCGTCGTGGACCTCGATGTGGTGCATGCCGGCAAGCCTACGCAGGCGCGGGGCTGCATGATGGGGGCGTGGACTCGCTCGCCGAGAGGCTCCGTGAGGCCGGCTACCGGCTGACCGCGCCGCGCCGCGCGGTCCTCTCGGTGCTCGCCGAGGCGCACGCCCATCTCCCGGCCGATCGCATCCACGAGCTCGCCGCCGCGCACACGCCCGAGGTCAACCTCGCGAGCGTCTACCGGACCCTCGCGCTGCTCGACGAGCTCGGGCTCGCCCACGAGGTCCGCCTGGGCGATGGGCGCGGCTACTGGGAGCTGGCGCACGACGAGGACACCTACCACCTGCACTGCGTGCGCTGTCGCACGGTGGCCCACCACAGCGGCGACACGGTCCCTCGCCTGCGCGCCCACCTCGGCGAGGCGCACGGGTTCGCCGCGGAGTCTGTGGACCTCGTGGTCCACGGCGTGTGCGAGCGCTGCCGCGCCGGGTCGTGACCGATCGTCGCGATCGATCCCGGGTCGCGCCCGGTCCGCCGCGCCGCCTGCGCACCCCCGCGGCACGGGGTACACTCCCGCATCGCTCCGGCGGATCGGGGCGCCGCTACTGTGGCGATCCCGGGCCGTTAGCTCACCTGGCAGAGCTCCGGACTTTTAATCCGGCGGAGCGGGTTCGAGTCCCGCACGGCCCTCGAGCCCACCACAACCGAGGACCTGTGGAGCAGCCTGGAGTGCTCACCTCCCTGTCAAGGAGGAGGTCGCGGGTTCAAATCCCGTCAGGTCCGCTCTGCCCACCCAATGGGTGGGCTGGCAGCGCCGCGTCAGGCGGCGCTCGGGGTCAGGTAGCTCAGTTGGTAGAGCGCGCGACTGAAAATCGCGAGGTCGCAGGTTCGACCCCTGCCCTGACCACTCCCGCCCCCTCGCGCGCCACACAGGGGCGTTCGCTCCCACCGCGTCGACGATGAGCACGGGCGCGGACTCCTCGCCCGGTCCCGAGCCGCTGGGGGGCCATCGGCACCGCGCACACGATCCCCAGGTCGCCTCGTCGCAGGCCGACGAGCTGACCACCGGTGGGCTCGACGACCTCGAGGGCATCGACCAGCTGCGCCGCCTCGCCGTGGAGGCCGCCCGGCTCGGGGTGTGGCGCGCCGACCTGGACACCGGCCGCCTGGACGCCGACGCCCGCACCCGGGAGCTGCTGGGCCTGCCCGCACAGGGCACCGTGACCCTGCGCGAGGCCCTCGCCCGCGTGCACCCCGCGGACCGCGCGGCGATGCGCCAGCAGCTGCAGCGCATGGGCGACCGCCACGCCACGGCCGAGCGCACCGTCCGCGTCCTGACCGAGCAGGGCGCACGGCGCTGGCTGCTCGCCGCGGGCTCGCGCACGACGACGGCCGCCACGCACGCCGCGGAGATCGGGGGCGTGTTCGTGGACGTCACCACGCGCGCCGAGCGCCTGGAGCACCTGGCCGCGGCCGTCGAGGGCGCCGACGAGGCGACGATGACCCTCGACCACGCCTGGCGCTTCACCTCGCTGAACCCCTCTGCGGAGATGCTGGTGGGGCGCACCGATCCCGAGCTCCTCGGCAAGGTCATCTGGGAGGAGTTCCCGGAGGTGGCCGGCACCGCCCTGGAGAGCGGCTACCGGCGCGCGGCGCGCACCCAGCAGACCGTCCGCTTCGAGTTCTTCCACGACGTGGATGCCCGCTGGTACCACGTCCGGGTCACGCCGACCGCCCAAGGGGTCACCGTGGCCTTCCACGACATCACCGCGCGCCGCGAGCGCGAGGCCGACCGCGAGCGCCGCCTGGCCGACGAGCGGCAGGCTCGCCGCAGCGCCGAGGCCGCGAGCGTCGACCTCGCGCACGCCGCCGCGCTGGACGACCTCACCGGGCTGTGCAGCCGTCGCGCGGTGGAGGATCGCCTCGCGACGCTGCTGCACCGGCGTGTGGCGGGTGGCGTGGTGCTGTTCTGCGGCCTGGACGGCCTCAAGCTGGTCAACGACGGCCTCGGGCACGCCACCGGCGACCACGTGCTGGTCGAGCAGGCCCAGCGCCTGCGGCGGCAGTGCCCGCCCGAGGCGACCATCGCGCGCTTCGGCGGCGACGAGTTCGTGGTGGTGCTGCACGACGCCGACCTCGCGGCGGGCGCGGCCCTGGCCGAGCGCGTGCGGGAGGCCCTGGGCGCGGCCATCCCGGTGCTCGGGCGTCGCCTCACGTTGACGGCCAGCATCGGCGTCAAGCCCCTGGGCCCCTCCGACACGTCGGCGACGGCACTGCGCGACGCCGACGCCGCCCTCGTGGCCGCCAAGCGGGCGGGGCGCGACCGGGTCGTGGTGTTCGACGACTCCCTGCAGCTGCAGGCCACCGCGCGCCTGGAGCTGGAGGGCGACCTGCGCGCCGCCACCGACGGCGCCCAGCTGCTGCTGCACCACCAGCCCATCTTCGCCACCCGCGACCTGCGCCCGGTCGGCGTGGAGGCGCTGGTCCGCTGGCAGCACCCGCGACGGGGACTGCTCCTGCCGTCGGAGTTCATCGCCGTGGCCGAGCAGACGGGGGCGATCGTCGACCTCGGCGCCTGGGTGGTCGACGAGGCAGCGGACGCCACCGCGCGGTTGGGCGCCCACGGTGGCTGCATGTGGGTGAACGTCTCCCCGCCGCAGCTGCTCGAGTCCGACCTCCACGCGCTGCTCGCGCGCGCGCTCGAGCGCCACCGCCTGCCCGAGGGGGCGCTCGGCATCGAGCTGACCGAGCGGGCGATCGTGACCCAGCCAGCCCGCGTCGCCGACCAGCTGACCCGCATCCGCGCCCTGGGGGTCCGCATCGCCGTGGACGACTTCGGGACCGGCTGGTCCTCGATGGACCTGCTGCGCCGCTACCCGGTGGACGTGCTGAAGATCGACCAGCGGTTCATCGCCGAGCTGCATGAGCCCGGCGGGCGGGCGATCGCCCGGGCCATGGTGGACCTGGCCCACGCGCTCGGCGCCGAGGCCTCCGCTGAGGGCGTCGAGCGCCACAATCAACTGGAGGCGCTGCGCGAGCTCGGCTGCGACCAGGTGGCCGGCTATCTCCTGGCACGCCCCCAGACCGAGTCCGATCTGGCGCGCGAGGGCCTGCCGCACCCGGGCTGACGCGCGCCGAGGTCAGGCACGCCGACCGCGCGACGCATCCCCCGCACTCGCCTCCCTCACTCGCCGACGAGGTCGCGCACCGCGTCCTCGACCTGCGAGGACAGGGCCGCGTCGCCGCCGACCAGTCGCACCTCGTAGGGCGGGTTGCCCAGGCGCGTGGCCACCGGGCTGTCGGGCGCGAGCACGTCGGGCTCGGACAGCACGAGGATGCCGCCGGCCTCGGCGACCGCGGGACCGGCCGACAGCGCGTCTGGCCAGTTGCGCGCGGAGGCGACCCAGACCTGCCGGTCGCTGGCGCCGCGCTCCACCGCGGCATCGGCGACCTCCAGGCTCGTGGCGATGCGCTCCGCGCCCGCCAGCCGCTGGACGCTGCCGTGACTGCCGAGCTCGGCGGCCACGCCGTCGCTGACCACCGCCGACCCACCCACGATGGTGATGCGGTCGGGGTCGAGATCGGCCAGCGCGTCGTCGGTGGCCTGCGGGACGTGGTCCTCGCCGACGAGGAGGATCGGGATCGCATCGGCGCCGGCCAGCTGGGAGGCGGCCATGGCGTCGGGCCACCCGTCGCGGCCGTTGGCGACGATCACCTCGTCGTGGTCCTCGCCCAGCCAGCGAGCGATCGTGGCGCTCGTGGCGCTGCGGTCGGCGCCAGCGGCCCGGGAGACGCGCAGGCCCAGGCCCTCGAGGTCGTCGGCGACCGCTGGGGACAGCGCGGCGGTGCCACCCAGCAGGATCGCCTGATCGGCGCCGAGGCGCTCGATCTCCTCCTGCGCGGCCTGGTCCAGGCCCGAGGGGCTGGTCAGCAGCACCGGCGCGTCGAGATGGCCGGCGAGGCCGGCGCCCGAGAGCGCGTCGGGATAGTCGTCGCTGCTGGCGACCACCACCCAGTCGGCATCGCCGTAGGCGTGCTCGGACACCTCGGCGGCGGTGGACTGGCGTGCCGTCCCCGCGAGACGACCGACCGCGCGCTCCCAGGTGACCTCGGCCTGCGACGTGGCATCCGCGTCCGCGCAGCGCTCCGGGGCGCTGCCGTCGTCGTCGGCACAGACGGTGGCCTCCGCGGCTCCGAGCTCGCCATGGCGCCACGGCAGGGTGACGCGCCCGTCGTCGTCGGTGAACGCCTCGGCGACGGCCTCCGAGCCGTCGTCCAGCACCACCGGCCAGCCGCTGATCGCCTGCCCTTGGGCCGTCACGGTCGCGGTCACCTCGGCCCGCTCGCCGACCTCGGCGACGCTGGGCGCCTCGGCCTCGACCGAGAGGTCGGGCACCCAGTCGATGGTGAGCTCCTCGCGCAGCGGGGCCTCGTCGCAGCTGGAGGGCTTGCGACGGTCCTCCTCGGCGCACACCACGACGTCCTCGCGACCGGGGACCGAGGCGCTCCAGCTGATGCGATCCTCGCCATCGCGGCCGGTCATGAGCTCGTCGGTGGCCGTCGAGCCCTCGCCGTCGCCCCCGGAGGCGCGCTCGACCAGCAGCCGCCACCCGTAGGTGCGCTCCCCCTGGTCGGTGACGGTGACCGCCAGCTCGTGCTCATCGCCGAAGTCGACGGTCTCCTCCCAATCGAGGTCGATGTCGACCTGCGACTCCCACGACACCCGTTGCACCTCGACGCTGCTGCCGGGACCACAGTCGGGATCGTCGTCAGGGTCGGGTGGCGCGCAGACGGCGACGTCCTCGTCCACCGAGGAGCTGCGCGACCACTCGTGGTCGATCCGCCCGTCCTCGTCGGTGGTCATCTCCTCCGAGATCTCCTCGCCCATGGTCGAGCGCGACACGAGGACGGGATGGTCCGCAACCGGCTCGCCGTCCTCGGTCAGCGTCGCGGTCAGCTGGTGGTCGTCGCGCACCGCCGCCTCTGGCGCGAGGTCGAGGTCGATGTCGGGGCCGTCCTCGCCGTCGGAGGGGTCGGGCACGCCGAGGTCGTCCTGTGCCTCGAGGACGTGCTCGCGCAGGTCGGGGAGCCGATCGTTGACCGACGAGCCCGGGCAGCTGGTGCTGCCGAGGCTGCCATGACCCACGATGTTGGACGCCCAGCCCGGGTAGTCGTAGCCGCTCGGCAGCGTCTCGGGCTCCTGGGCGTTGATGCCGTGCACGTCGAACAGCCACGTCAGCAGGTCGCCGGCAGCCTCGATCGCCGGGTCCTCGACCTCCTCGAAGGAGGGGCTGGAGACGTCGTCGTGGTGCTGGCCCAGGAAGGCGATGCCGATCGAGCCGGTGTTGTGCCCGGCGGCGTGCGCGCCGATCACGGGCTCGGTGATGCCGCCCTCGCGCCCCTCGTAGACCTGCCCGAAGCGGTCGACGAGGAAGTTGTAGCCGATGTCGCGCCAGCCCTGCCCCTGCTGGTGGAAGCGCTGGATGCTGCGCACCACCGCTGGGGCCTCGTCCCGGTCGTAGTCGTTGCCGGTGACGGTGTGGTGGATGACCGCCCCGCGGGCCTCGTCGGCGGTCGACACCGAGCTCGCGTCCTCGGCGCCCCACTCGCTGCGCGAGACGATGTCGGGCTCGTCGGCGGCGTGCGCCGGGGCGCCCGCCCCACTGACCGAGCGCACCAGCGCCGTGACGGCATCGCCGAGGCGCTCGCCCAGGTCGCGGTTCTGGCCGAGCCCATCGACGAGGTGGACCCCGACGTCCTCGGGATCGGCGCCGTCCACGCGGATCTGCAGCTCGTCGGCGGCACCGGTCCACGCCGGGAGGCTGACCATGCGGCCCTCGTCGTCGGTGCGCGCGCCGCCGTCGGGGGCGTCGGCGTCGACGTCGTCGCCATCGGGCCCCTCGTCGGGGTGGACGTGGACCGCCTCCCAGGCACCCCAGTCATGGCCGTCCTCGCGCGTGCGGAAGGACACGCCGGCGCCCTCGGGGACGGCGAAGCCCAGCAGGGAGAAGGCCATCGGCGCGGTCACCGGCTCGCTGACGATGCCCTCGGCTGCGCCGTGGGACTCCAGCGGCTCCTCGCCCTGGGCGCGCAGGTCGGCCTCGAGCTGATCGAGGCGCTGCTCGTGCAGCTCGTCGCGCTCGACGCGGGGCTCGCCGTCCGCATCGGTGTCGGTGGGCAGCCCGTCGAGCTCGTCGTGCACGACCTCTGGCTGGACCTCGAGGTCCGCAGCGCCCGCCACCGGGCCCAGCAGCCCGATCGCCACCAGCAGCACCGCCGCCAGTGCCGTGCCTGCCGCTCGTCCGAGCATGCCCGCTCCAGCCATCGTCGTCGGGTCTCGCCGTCGTCTCGTGCGCGCACCGTCACGGGACGTGGCCCCGCGCCCGCATCCGCGAGCCCACCGTCCACCGGTCCGCACCGCTCCCGGTCGGCCTCTTCCGGCTGGGACGCTAGCGGGCCGCGCGTGTTACGGGGCGGTCAGCGCACGGCGACGGGCCAACAGCGCCCGTCCGTTCGGCCAGGGGTGGCCGGGAGAGGGCGCTGGTGCCCGTCTCGACGCCGGCCGCGGCCAGGCGATCAGCGCAGCGACGTGGGCTGGGACAGCGCCAGGAAGCCCGGCTTGATGACCTCGTTGATGAGGCGCAGGCGATCGTCGAAGGGCCAGAAGGCGCTCTTCATTGCGTTCAGCGTCAGCCACTGCAGCTCGTCGATGCCGAGGTCGAACGCCTCGACGACCCGCTGGAGCTCGTCGGTCAGCGACACGTCGCTCATCAGGCGGTTGTCGGTGTTGACGGTCACGCGGTAGCGCAGGCGACGCAGCAGGTCGATGGGGTGCTCGGCGATCGAGGCGACGGCGCCGGTGTTGACGTTGGAGCTGGGGCACATCTCCAGGGGGATGCGACGGTCGCGCACATAGGCCGCCAGACGGCCGAGGCGGGGCTCGCCGTGCTCGTCGACCGCGATGTCGTCGACGAGGCGCAGCCCGTGGCCGAGCCGCTCGGCGCCGCACCACTGCAGCGCCTCCCAGATCGACTTCAGCCCGAAGCTCTCGCCGGCGTGGATGGTGACGTGGAAGCTCTCGCGCAGGGCCAGCTGGAAGGCGTCGAGGTGCTGGGTCGGCGGGTAGCCCTTCTCCGCGCCGGCGATGTCGAAGCCGACCACGCCGTGGTCGCGCCAGCGGATCGCGAGCTGGGCGATCTCGTAGGAGCGCGCCGCGGTGCGCATCGCGCTGCAGATCACCCCAACCTGGATGGGCCGCTGCGCCATCGCCGTCGCGAAGCCGTCGAGCACCGCCTCGAGCACCTCGTCGAGGCTCAGGCCCCCCATGGTGTGCAGCTCGGGGGCGAAGCGGATCTCGGCGTAGACGATGCCGTCGTCGTCGAGGTCCTCGGCGCACTCGCGGGCCACGCGGTGCAGCGCCTCCTGCGTCTGCATCACCGCGGTGGTGTGGGCGAACCCCTCGAGGTACTCCTCGAGGCTGCCGCGGTTGGCGATGCGCTGGAACGCCCGGGCGAGCTCGGCGGGGTCGGTGGAGGGCAGGCCGGCATAGCGATGCTGCTCGGCGAGCTCCACCACCGTCGCGGGGCGCAGGCCACCGTCGAGGTGCTCGTGCAGCAGCACCTTCGGGGCGCGCTCGATGACGTCGCGTGGGATCACCCGGTTCGCCTCCCGCTGGCCGAGGCTGCGTGCGGCGCAGGGTAGCCTCGCGCGAGCGGGAGGGCGCGCGTCAGGCCCCGACCTCGGTCTCGCGGTCGTCGAGGAGCCGCCGCACCTCGTCGGCCCGGTAGCGGCGGTGGCCGCCGAGGGTGCGGATGGACGACAGCTTGCCGGCCTTGGCCCAGCGCGTCACGGTCTTGGGGTCGACGCGGAACAGCTTCGCGACCTCGGAGGGCGTGAGCAGCTCCTCGGCCTCGGGCCGCTCGTGCCGCTCGTTCATCGACATGACCATGGGTCCTTCCCTCTCGTTGGCTCTGGACCTCGCCCCACGGTGGGCGACGGTCGGTGGCGCGCGCCGGGTCTGGTGCTGGGGGCGCCCCTCGAGCGGTCCGGGGCCGGCGCTCCCCCGGATGCGCGGGCTCGTCCCCTGCCTCTGGGGCAGTCTGTTCCCTCGTTCGAGTGATGCGCAACCGCAGCATACATGACTCGGGGCTCAGAATGGGACGGAAAGGGGACGTCGTCCCCTGTCCGATTCCCCAGTTCCGGGGAAGGGGTGGCCACCCGTCCGGGGTCGCCTCCGACGGCCTAGGATGCGCCCGCGGGCGGCCGGGTCGACGGCCCCTGCCCGAGGGCCCCTGCCCGATCCGATGACCTCGATCCTGTGGAGCGCCCCCGATGACTGGTCCGTTCGCCCTGGCCGAGGGTCACGAGCAGGTGGTGTACGGCCACGATCCCGACAGCGGCCTGCGGTGCATCATCGCCGTGCACTCCACGCGCCTCGGGCCCGGGATGGGCGGGGTGCGGCTCCATCCCTACCCCGACGAGGAGTCCGCCCTGGTCGACGTGCTGCGCCTGTCGCGCGCGATGACCTACAAGGCCGCCGCGGCCGGCCTGGACGTGGGCGGCGGCAAGGCCTGCATCATCGGCGACCCCGCGACCGACCGCACCGAGCCGCTCCTGCGCGCCTTCGGCAGGATGGTCGACTCGCTTGGCGGGCGCTACGTCACCGCGTGCGACGTGGGCACCAAGCCCTCCGACCTCGACCTCGTCGGCCGCGAGACCCGCTGGGCCACCGGCGGGACCCCGGCCGAGGGAGGGTCCGGGGACTCGGGCGTGGCGACCGCGGTGGGCCTGCACGCGGGGCTGCGGGCCTGCGCGGCGCACGTGTGGGGCTCGCCCGAGCTCGGCGCGCGGCACGTGGCGGTGCAGGGCGTGGGCAAGGTGGGCCGCGCCCTGTGCGAGCGCCTGCACGCCGAGGGCACGCGCCTGACGGTCGCCGACGTCGACGAGGCAGCGGCTGCGGAGGTCGCCGAGCGGACCGGCGCCGAGGTGGTGGCCCCCGATGAGGTCCACGCCGTGGACTGCGACGTGCTCAGCCCCAACGCGCTCGGCGCGGTGCTGACCGAGCGGACGGTGCCCGAGCTCGGCTGCCACGTGATCGCTGGCGGGGCCAACAACCAGCTCGCCGACGAGGGCCTCGTGGAGGCCATCGCCGATCGGGGGATCGTCCTCGCCCCGGACTACCTGCTCAACGCCGGTGGCCTGATCCAGGTCGCCGACGAGCTCCACCCCAGCGGGCCCGACCCTCAGCGCGTCGCCGGGCGGGTCCAGGCGATCGGGGAGCGCACCGCCGAGGTGCTCGCCGTCGCTGCGCGCGAGCGCACCACCCCGTGGGAGGCCGCCACGCGGGTCGCCGAGCGCCGCATCGCGGACGTCTCGCGGCTGCGAGGCATCTGGCTGCCCGGCGGCGTCAGCGCGGGGGCGTCTCCCGGCCGGTGAGCGCGACGCCCTCGCCCACGGTCACCTCGCCGCAGTGCCATGCCGGCACGCCGCGCTCGCCGAGCACCGCGAGGGCCTGGTCGGGATCGGGCACCACCGCGAGCATGCCCGCGCCCATGT
>PUKE01000004.1 GCA_003550425.1 Nitriliruptoria bacterium | reverse complement strand
GCCTCCAGGGCCTGGGCCAGCAGCACCCCGCCGGACAGCGGGGTGCGCGGGTCGGGCTTGAGCACCACGGCGTTGCCGAGCGCCAGCGCCGGCGCCACCGCGCGCGTGGACAGGATCAGGGGGAAGTTGAACGGGCTGATCACGCCGACCACGCCCACCGGGCGCCGTCGCGCGAGGCTCAGGCGCGGCGCGTTGGTGCGCAGCACCTCGCCCTCGGGCTGGCGGGCCAGGCCCGCGGCCTCGTGCAGCTCCTCGGCTGCCCAGCCGGTCTCGGCGGCGACCTTGGCCCGCACCGAGCCGGTCTCGCGGATCATCCACTCGTGCAGCTCGTCGGCGTGCTCCTCGATCAGGGTGCCGGCCCGGCGCAGGATCGCCGCCCGCTCGTCGTAGGGGGTCTGGGCCCAAGCGCGCTGGGCGGTGGCGGCGAGCTCGGCGGCCGAGGCGACATCGCCGGCGTCGGCGCGCCCCACCTGGGTCAGCGTGCTGCTGGTCGCGGGCTCGATCACTGGCAGCGCACCGCCGCCGCCTCGGGTCCAGCCGTGCGAGGCGATCTGCTCCTGCCAGCGCTGCTCGTCGATGAAGGTCATGGACCACACCCTCCCTGGGCTCGTCCGGGCTGTTGCTCCGACGGGCCGCGAACCTACTACCCTGACCCTCCGGCCGGCACGGCTCGAGCGCTGCGCGTGGCGACGATCCCTCGCCTGGGCGCCGCGGGGCTGGCGCGACCGGGCGCCGGCGCGCTGGCAGAGGGGAGGACGTGGTCAGGACGAGCCTGCTGCTCGCTGGAGGCCTCGGCGGGCTCGCCGTCGTGGTTGGCGCCGTGCTGCCCGCCGAGGCGCTGCTCGTGGCGCGGCCGGTCGTCATCGGGGTGGCCACGGCCGTGATCGTCGGGGCGGTGCTGCTGCGTCGACCGCGGCAGCCGCTCGCCTGGTGGCTCCTGCTGCTCGGCGGGCTCGCCTTCGCGGCCGCCGCGGGACTCGACCTGCTCGCTGACGACGCGGCAGGCGCCGCCTCGGCGTCGGTGCCGCTGGTCACCGGCGGGTATCTGCTGCTGCTGGCGGCCGCGGCGGTCTTCGCGCGGCGACTCACCCCGGCAGCCCGGCGCGACGGGCTGATCGAGGGCGCCATCGTGGCGGTCGCGGTCGCCGCGGTGCTCGGCGCCGTGCTGTTCTCCCCAGCGCTGGCCGACACCGATCTCCCCACCCAGGCCTACGTGGTGCTCGGCCCCGTGGCGTTCGCTGGCATCGCCGGGCTGATCACCCGCTTCGCCCTCGCGATGCCGGCGCGCTGCGCCGCCGGTCAGCTGCTGGTGCTCGCCACCGTCCTCGGGCTGGTCGGCAACCTGCTGCGCGCCGATGCGGCCGGCCACCATGCCCTGGCCGGCAGCGCGCTGGCCGAGAGCCTGGTGCTGGTCAGCTACGGCATGCTCGCCGCAGCGGCCGCCCACCCCTCGATGCTGCTGCTGTCGGCCCCGCGGCTGCCACCGGCGCCGCGACGGACGCTCCCACGGATCGCGGTGCTGGGCATCGCGCTGCTGTTGCCACCGCTGGTGCTGGCCACGGACCTGACCGCGGGAGGACGGCAGATCGCCGTGGCGGCCGCGGCGCTCATCAACCTGCTGGTGCTGTGGCGGCTCGGCCAGCTGCTGCGCGAGCGCGACCGCGCCAACGACGCGCTGGCCGACGAGGCCGCCCTCGACCCGCTCACCGGCCTGCCCAACCGGCGCGGCCTGATCGCCGGGCTCGAGGTGGCCATGGAGCGCTGCCGACACGAGGGCCGATCGCTCGCGGTGCTGTTCTGCGACCTGGACCGCTTCAAGCCCGTCAACGACGAGCACGGGCACGCGGCGGGCGACGCGGCGCTGGCCGAGGTGGCCCGCCGGCTGCGGCGCGCCACGCGCCACGAGGAGCTGGTGGCGCGCATCGCCGGCGACGAGTTCGTCGTGGTGGCCACGGGCCTGGACCGTGACGCCGCCGAGCGCCTGGCCGGCCGCCTCGAGGACGCGGTGCGCGAGCCGATCAGCGTGCCCGGGGGCACGGTCGCGCTGACCATGAGCGTGGGGCTCACCCACCGCAAGCACTGCGAGGCCACCCATGAGGACGCGATCTCCGACCTCCTGCGCGCCGCCGACCGCGCCATGTACCAGGTCAAGGAGCGCGCGACCGCCGTGCGCGGCTGGGGCCACCAGCGCACCGGCGAGCAGTGACGCGGCAGGGCGCCGCCCTACACTCGCCGCATGACCACCGCGTCGCTCCCCACCTCGGTCGAGGACCCCACCAACGCCGCGATCCTGTCGGTCTCCGAGGACCGCGTGCAGGGCTTCCAGCGCTACCCCTTCCACGAGATCGCCGCGCAGTCCGGCGTCGACCTCGCCACGGTCCTCGCGCGCATCCGCGCGATGCTCGAGGCCGGCGCGATCCGCCGGGTGCGCCAGACCCTGCTGTCCACGAGCCTGGCCCCGGGTGCGCTGGTGGCCTGGAAGGTGCCCGGCGAGCGGCTCGACGCCGCGTTCGACTGGATGTTCGGCGAGGACCCCTTCACCGGCCACGTGGTGATCCGCAGCACCGATCGCGACACGCCCGGCAGCGACTACCGCCTGTGGACCACCCTGAAGGTGCCGCGCCCCTACGACCTCGACGCCCACTGCCAGCTGCTCATGGAGCGCACCGGGGCCAGCGCCTACAAGCTGCTGCCGGCGCGCCGGCTGTTCGCCCTGGGCGTGGGGCACGTGCGCCGCCGCGACATCGAGCCCGGCGCCAAGACCGACGAGCCCGGACGGGTGCTCGACACCGAGGTGGTCGACCTCTCCGAGCGCGACTGGCGCGTGCTGACCGCCCTCAAGCGCGAGCTCGCCATCGACGAGGTCCGCCCCGACGTCTGGGAGCAGCGCGCCGCGGAGGCCGGCGAGACCTTCGAGGACTTCTGCGCCGTCGCCGAGGACCTGCAGCGACGCGACGTCGTCGGGCGCTTCTCGACGTTCCTGGAGCACGCCAAGCGCCACGCCGACGGCACGCGCGTGACCCGCTACAACGCGCTGTTCCACTGGCGCGTGCCTGCCGGCGAGGAGATCCGCGCCGGCCAGGAGGTGGGCCGCCACCACTGCATGACCCACGCCTACTGGCGCGAGGGCGGGCCGGAGTTCGCCGACGTCAACATCATGGGCGTGTCCCACGGCACCGACAAGCAGCGCGTGCTCGACCACAAGGCCGCGATCGACGCCCACCTCGCCTCCGTGGGCATCCCCGTGGACTACACCAACGTCTTCTGGGGTGGCCGCAGCGAGATCAAGCCCAGCGAGGTCAGCCCCTTCGTCTATCGGGACTGGGCGCGCGCCCAGGGCCTGGACCCACAGGCGCTCACCGCTCCCTGCTAGCGAGCCGAGCGGCTCTCCGCAGGATCGCACCACCACTGCACACCGGCTTCACACGCCCTTCACAGGCCGTGGCCATCCTCGCGGCACGAGCTCGAGACGCGAGCCCGCCGACCGACGAGGGAGACCACGATGCGCACCCGACGAGCGACCGTGCTGGCGTTGGCCCTGACGCTCACGCTGCTGGGCGCCGGCGGCGCCTGGGCCGCGGCGACCCCGGCCCTGGACGCGCCCGGCGCCGATGCCCCACCGACGACGGCCGAGCAGGAGGCGCCCGAGGCCGACGCGGAGGCTGGGGCCGACGAGCGGCCCGAGCACGGCCTGCAGGAGCAGCGCCAGCTCCAGGAGTGCGACGAGCCGTGCGAGGATCCCCGCCATGAGGAGCGCGCCCAGCAGGCCCAGGAGCGTCGCGACGAGGCCCGTGGCGCGCGCCACGGCGGCGCGCACGACGGCGAGCACCGCGGTGCCGGCGGCGAGGGTCGCGGCGAGGGCGGCGAGCGCGCCCGCGACGGCAGCTGCCTCGACGGGTAGCGAGCCCGCGGCCCGCCCCCTCCCCCATCCGGCGCGGAGGCCACGGTGAGGGGGCGGTCGGTGCTCGTGGTCGACGACGAGTGGAAGATCCGCGACCTGGTGCGCTCCTATCTGGAGCGCGCGGGCGCCACGGTGCTGGAGGCCGACAGCGGGGAGGCGGCGCTGGTCACCGCGCTGCGCGCCCGACCCGACGCGGTGGTGCTCGACCTGATGCTGCCCGACCTGCCCGGCGAGGAGGTGGCGCGGTCGCTGCGCGAGGTCAGCGACGTGCCGATCGTCATGCTCACCGCCAAGTCCGACGAGGATGACCGCGTCGCCGGCCTGCGCACTGGCGCCGATGACTACGTCGTCAAGCCGTTCAGCCCCCGCGAGCTCGTCGCGCGCGTCGAGGCGGTCCTGCGCCGCGTCAGCGCCCACGAGCCCGACGTGGCCTCCTACGGCGACGGGCGCCTGCTCATCGACCGCAGCGCACGAGAGGTCACCTGCGAGGGCCAGCCGGTCACGCTGACGCGCGTCGAGCTGGACCTGCTGGTCGCGCTGGCGACCAGCCCGGGCCGGGTCTGGTCCCGCGAGGAGCTGGTCAGCCGCGTGCACGGCGGGTTCGACCACGAGGGCGGGGTGCGCACCATCGACGCCCACGTCAAGAACCTGCGCCGCAAGCTCGGCGACGACCCGCGCGACCCCCGCTGGATCGCCACCGTGACCGGCGTGGGCTACAAGCTCGTCGTCCAGCGCGACGCGCGGGGCCGCTGATGCTGGCCTGGCTGCGCCGCTCGCTGACGCGACGCCTGGCCGCGGCGTTCGCCGCGGTCGGCGTGCTGGCCGCCGGGCTGGCGGCGGCATCGGTCAACCTCGCGTTCGAGACGCGGTTCGCCGGCTACCTCGACGAGCAGCAGCAGCTGCGCGAGCAGCGCCTGCTCGATGGGCTCGCTGCAAGCCACGCCCGCCACGGCGGCTGGGATCCGGCCGACGTGGCCAGCACCGCCCGCGGCGTGCTGCACGGGGGCGGCGAGCTGACGCTGACCGACGCCGACGGCGCGGAGGTCTGGGACTCGGCGGCCGAGCCCGGCTGGCATCAGCAGGGCGGTCACGGCCAGCAGCGTCGCAGCGACGACGAGCGCCGTGGGGACCACAACCGTCGCCCGGAGCACCACGACCAGGATCGGGTGGCGCTGGGCGAGCTCCGCACCCACGACGTCGTGGTCGATGGGGAGACGGTCGGCTCGGCCGAGATCGCCCTGCCCCATGGCGGGGCGCTGCCCGCCGACCAGGAGCTGCGCCAGGACGTCAACCGGCTCGTCGCGCTGGGCGGGGTGGCCGCGGCCGTGCTGGCGCTGCTGGCCGGCGGCGTGATCGCTCGGCGCGTCGCCGCGCCGGCCGAGCGCCTGACCGCGGCGGCCCATGCGCTGCCCGACGACCGCACTGCCCGCGTGCCCGAGGATCGCACCGACGAGCTCGGCGACATGGCGCGGGCCTTCAACCGCATGGCCGAGCAGGTGGCCGCCCAGGAGGCGCTGCGGCGCGACTTCGCCGCCGACGTCGCCCACGAGCTGCGCACTCCCCTCACGGTGCTGCGCGGGCGCCTCGAGGCGCTCGCCGACGGTGTGGCCGACCCGGACCCCGACGTGCTCACCGACCTCCACGAGGAGGCGCTCGCGCTGTCCCAGCGCGTGACCGACCTCGAGCGGCTGGCCCGCGCCGACGCCGCCGAGTTCAGCCTGGAGCGCCAGCCGGTCGACCTCGCCGGTCTCGTCGCGGACGTCGCGGCGGGGGCTCGGGAGCGGCTCGGCGAGCGGCTGGTGCTCGCAGCGCCCACCGGCGAGGCGATCGTTCACGGCGACCCCGACCGCCTGCGCCAGGTGGTCACGAACCTGCTCGCCAACGCTGAGCGCCACGCGCCCGAGGCGACGGTGCGCGTGAGCGTCGCCAGCGACGCCGACGCCGTGACGTTGGTGGTCGCCGACGACGGCCCCGGCATCCCCACCCAGGACCAGGCGCGGGTGTTCGACCGGTTCGTGCGCGGGCCGGGCGGGGGCAGCGGGGTGGGGCTGACCATCGTGCGCGACCTCGTCGCCGCCCACGGCGGCCAGGTCACGCTCGACAGCGCCCCGGGCTCGGGCACCACGGTCACCGTGACCCTGCCCCGCGGCGCCGTCGGCTGATCAGCCGGTGTTCTGCAGGCCCGCGCTCAAGCCGGCCACGCTCATCTTGACCTGCTCGATGCGGGCCTCCTCCTCATCGGTGCTGGCCTGGCGCAGCTCGAGCAGGCCGGCGAGCTGGAGCAGCGACAGCGCGTCGACGTCGGGCTGGCGCAGCGCCACCGCCGAGCGCAGCGCGCTCTGGCGGGCCAGCAGCTGGTCCTGCCCAGTGACCTTCAGCACCCAGTGCTCGGTGCGCTCCCACTCGGCCAGGATCGTCTCGGTGAGGTCGGGGCGCTCGCCGATCTCCAGGGCCCGGCGCCCGAGCGTCTGGTCGGCCTTGGCCAGGCTCATCTCGGCGTTCTCGATCAGCGAGGCGAAGAAGGGCCACTCGCGGCGCATCTGGCGCAGCACCGCCAGCCCGTCCATGTCGGGGTCCTCGGCGACCTCGGCCAGGGCGGTGCCCAGGCCGAACCAGGCGGGCAGGTTGATGCGGCTCTGCGACCAGGCGAACACCCACGGGATCGCGCGCAGCGTCGACAGGTCGCGGGCGGCCGAGCGATGGGTCGGCCGCGAGCCGATCTCCATGCGCCCGATCTCCTCGTAGGGCGTCACCTTGGCGAAGTACTCGGCGAAGCCCTCGGACTCGATCAGCGCGCGGTAGGTGCGCTGGCTGGCGTGCGCCATCCGGTCGGCGACCTCGCGGTGGCGCTCGGCCAGGCGGATGTTGCGCTCCTCGGCGTGGCGCGTCGAGGCCCCGAGCACCGCGTTGGTGGTCCGCTCCAGGTGCCGGCGGCCCGAGGGGACGCTGCGGTAGCGCGCGAAGATCACCTCGCCCTGCTCGGTGACCTTGATGCGACCGTCGACCGAGCCGCCGGCCTGGGCGCGGATGCCGCGGTTGAGGGGCCCGCCACCGCGCCCCAGGGAGCCACCGCGCCCGTGGAACAGCGTGAGGGTCAGGCCCTCCTCGCGCGCCCACTGGGCCAGCTGGCCCTGCACGTCGTGCAGGGCGACGTTGGCCGACACCACGCCCACGTCCTTCGCGGAGTCGGAGTAGCCGATCATGACCTCGAGCTCGCCGCCACGCGCGTCGAGGACCTCGCGCTCGCCGGGCAGGGCGACGAGCTCGCGCAGCACCTGCGGGGCGCGCTCCAGGTCGTCGCGGGTCTCGAACAGCCCGATGACGTCGAGGCGGACGTCGGGCCAGTGGTCCTCGTCGATCGCCAGCCGCGCCAGCGCGCGCACGCCGACGAGGTCCGCCGCGGTGCGGGTGAACGAGACGATGTAGCGATGACAGGCCGCGGTGCCGTAGGCGTACTGCGCCTTGGCCGCCACCCGCAGGGTCTGCAGCACCTCCCGGGTCTGCTCGGAGGTCGCCACGGTGTCCTCGGGCCAGCCCTCGCGAGCGAGGCGATCGAGCGCCTCGGCGTCGCCGACGGCCTCGGGCGCCAGCTCGTCCAGCGCCGCGGTGTGCACGCTGGAGTGCTGGCGCAGCTCGAGGCCGGCGAGGTGGAACCCGAACGTCTCGACCAGCCACATGAGGTCCTGCAGCTCGCCGTAGGCCAGTCGCACCTGGTTGGCCTCGACCAGCGACCGCTGGACGAGGTCCAGGTCGGCGAGCAGCTCGTCGGGATGGTCGTAGCCCGCCCGGGTCTCGTCGCGCCGCGCCCGGATGCGGTCGGCGGCGAGGACGAGCTTCTGGCGATGCGGCTGGTCGGGGGCGGTGTTGCGCAGCGACGCGGCGCGACTGGGGAACTCCGCGCGGTCGCGGGCGAGGGAGTCGGCCAGCGCATCGCTGGCCGGCGCGACCCGGTCGGTCACGGTCAGCCGCCGTGCCGCCTCGCGCACGTCACGCTCGAGCCGGGCGAGCACCTGACCGGCCTGGCGGTCCAGCGTCTGCTGGGTCACCTTCGCGGTCACGTTGGGGTTGCCGTCGCGGTCGCCGCCGACCCACGAGCCGTAGCGCAGGAACGCCGGGGTCCGCGGGGGGCGCCGCCCCGCCTGGTCGGGGTCCAGGGCGCGGTCCATCTCGCGGTACACGTCGGGCACGAGGTCGAACAGCGTCTGGTCGAAGACCGCGAGGACGCGCCGCACCTCGTCCAGTGGGCTGGGGCGCTCGTGGCGGAACGGCGCGGTGCTCCACAGCGCCTCGAGCTCCTCGGCCAGCCGCCGCCGCACCTCGAAGGCCAGGGGATCGTCGACCTCGGACTGGTCCAGGCGCTCGAGCTGGTCGGAGATGCGCTGGAGCGCCTCGGCGACCGCCCGACGCCGCGCCTCCGTGGGATGTGCGGTCAGCACCGGGTGGATGCGCAGGCGCTGCACGAGGCGCTCGGCGTCGCGGGGGCCCTCGAGCTCGGTGACCTCGGCGACGCCGGCGGCGATCGCGTCGTCGACCACCTGGCCATCGCGGCCGCGGGCGCGCAGCGTGCGGATGCGCTGGCGGTCCTCGGCGAGGTTCATCAGCTGGCAGTGGATGGTGAACGCCCGCGCGATCTTGCGCGCCGTGGTGGGCGCCAGGCCGCGCAGCTCCGCGATCGCCGCGTCCAGGTCCGGCGGCTGGTCGGTGTGCAGCGCCACGGCGAGGTCGCGCAGCCAGGCCACAGGGCGGGTGACCACGGGCCCCTCGACGCTGCGCAGCACGTCGTCGAAGACCTCGTCGAGCAGCGCGATCTCCTCGCGCAGCGCGACCGGCACGGGGCCGGTGGCGCGGATGACGCGGCTGGAGGGCACGCGCGCGGTGATGGGCTCCACGGGCATGGCGAGCCTTCCCTCGAGGGTCGGGGGGCGCAGCCTGCCACGCCCGATCCCTCGTCGCGTCGCGCCAGACCGGGTCCGACCGGCGACCGGGGGCCGAGGGTCCCACCAGGTCCCTCCCCTGGTCCCGGAACCGACGGCCCAAGTGCATCGATTGGTGTCGACGGGGGTTGATGTGAAACACTGCGGGTAGACACTAATCGCCGCTTAAGCCGTCGAGGAGACCGCAAGGAGCCCGCATGGAAGGCTTGCTCAACCTCGAGAACTTCGTCGAGTTCACGCCGGCGCAGTTCGACATCCTGTCGCACATCCTGACCATCGGGTACGCCGCGCACTTCGCCGCGCTGGCGTACTTCGTGCTGACGCGCGGCCAGGTGGCCCCCAAGTACCGCCCGATGGGCACGATGTCGGTGGTCGTCATGGTGTCGGCCGCGCTGCTGCTGCTGCGGCTGGACATCAGCTTCCAGCAGGCGTTCGTGTTCGACGGGGCCAACTACATCCCTGCCGCCCAGGCCGGGATCGAGGACGCGATGGCCTACAGCCACGGCTATCGCTACCTGAACTGGCTGATCGACGTCCCGCTGCTGCTCACCCAGTCGATCTACGTCCTCTACATCGCCCGTGAGAAGCAGTTCGGGATGCGCGTGAAGCTGGCCGGCTCGGGTGCCGCCATGGTCATCCTGGGCTACGTCGGCCAGTTCTGGGAGGCCACGGACGTCACCCCGCTGCTCATCTGGGGCTTCCTGTCCACCCTGCCCTACCTGTACTTCGCCTACATCTTCCTGAACATCACCGGTGACGCCGTCACCAAGCTGCCCGGCGAGGCCGCGGTGACGATGCGCAACATCCGGTACCTGTTCATCGGTGCGTGGGGCCTGTACCCGATCGCGTACCTGGTGCCGGCCTTCGAGCTGACGGTCATGGACGGCGTGAGCGCCGAGGGCGCGGTCACCCGGACGCTGCTGTTCACGGTCGCCGACGTGCTCTCCAAGATCTTCTACGGCGTGCTGCTGGGCAAGGTCGCCCAGATCCGCAGCCGCGAGGAGGGCTACGTCCCGATGGACGACCCGCAGGCCCAGCGCAGCTAGGACTCCAACACAGGCTGCGCAACCCTCTGGTCCACCTCGGCCCCGGCCCCGCGCCGGGGCCGAGGTGCATCCGGGCTCGAGTTCACATCGCGAGCACCTATCGGTCAGACTGTGCCGCCCAAGGCCCGCCGACCGGCTGCCAGCAGGAGGAGCACGATGACCAACGACGAGCCGCGGACGACCGCCACCAGCGCCGATCTGGACTGGGTCCGTCGACCGCTGGCCGACCTGCGCGCCGCGATCGACGCCCTCGAGGAGGCCTCCGCCGCCCCCGCCGCCTCCCGCACCGCCGAGTGGTCGATGCAGGTGCACGAGGCGCTGGTCGACCTCGGCGCCGCGTTCGAGCGCCACATCGCCGCGACGGAGGGCCCCGACGGGCTGCACGACCGCATCCGCGACGCGGCCCCGCGGCTGTCGATCCACGTGGACCGGATGGCAGCGGAGCACCGGGCCACGCGCCAGGCGATCACGGAGGCGGTCGACGCCGCGCGCGAGGGCAGCCGCTCGGCCGACCCCGAGCTGCCCGAGCAGATCCGCGAGCGGGTCAACGACCTGGTCCGTCGTCTGCTCGAGCTGCGCGGCCACGGCGCGGACCTCATCTACGAGGCCTACGAGGTCGACATCGGCGCGGGCGACTGACGCCCACGAGCCGCGGCCCGCGACGTCACCCGCCTGCGGTCAGCGCACGGTGCGGGACCCGGGCCGCGGCTCATGCATGTGGGGCCACGCCCTTGACGATCGCTAGCGCTCCAGGGCCTCCGCGATCGCCCCGCGCAGCGCTCGCAGCGCCCGCGCGCGGTGGCTGATGGCGTCCTTCTCCTGCGGCGACATCTCCGCGGTGGTGCGGGTGTCGCCGTCGGGCACGAAGATCGGGTCGTAGCCGAAGCCGCCCTCGCCGCGGGGCTCATCGATCAGCTGCCCGCTCACCTCGCCGCGGGCGATCCATGCGCGCCCGTCGGGGGTGGCCAGCGCGGCAGCGCACACGAAGCGGGCGGTGCGATCGGTCACGCCCTCCATCTGCTCGAGCACGCGGTGCAGGTTCGCCTCGTCATCGCCATGCCCACCGGCGTAGCGCGCCGAGCGGACCCCCGGGGCTCCGCCAAGGGCCTCGACCACGAGGCCAGAGTCGTCGGCGACCGCGGGAAGCCCGGCGGCCGTGGCCGACTGGCGGGCCTTGGTCTCGGCGTTGGCGGCGAACGTCTCGCCGTGCTCCTCCACCGGCGGCAGGTCCAGGTCCGCGGCGGTGCGCACCGTCACGCCCGCCAGGCGCTCCTCCTCGGCGAGCAGGCGCGCGAGCTCCTCGGCCTTGGCCGGGTTGCGGCTGGCCACCACCAGCGTCGGCATCGTCGACCTCTCCACGGTGACGGCGTCGTCGGTCACGTCGTCTCGCGCGCGGCGCGCTGACCCACCCGCAGCTGCTCACAGCCCGCAACAGCGAGGTCCAGCAGCCGGTCGAGCATGTCGCGGTCGAACGGCTGCTCCTCGGCGGTGCCCTGCACCTCCACGAACCGGCCATCGCCGGCGACCACCACGTTGAGGTCGACGTCGGCCGCCGAGTCCTCGTGGTAGTCGAGGTCCAGCAGCGGCGTGCCGCCCACCACACCGACGCTCACCGCCGTGACCGGCTCCATCCCCGGCGGCCGCGAGAGCTGACCGGCAGCGACGAGGGCGTCCAGCGCGTCGGCGAGCGCCACCCACGCGCCGGTGATCGCCGCGGTGCGGGTGCCGCCGTCGGCCTGGAGCACGTCACAGTCCACGGTGATGGCCCGCTCCCCCAGGTCGTCGAGGTCGACCACGGCGCGCAGGCTGCGGCCGATGAGCCGCTGGATCTCGTGCGTGCGCCCCTTCACGCGCCCCCGCGAGGACTCGCGGGGCGTGCGCTCGGACGTGGCGCGGGGCAGCATCGCGTACTCGGCGGTGATCCACCCGCGACCCGAGTCGCGCAGGAACCGGGGGACCTCGTCGGCCACGGTCGCCGCGCACAGCACGCGGGTGCGGCCGGCGGTGATCAGCGCCGAGCCCTCGGCGAACTCCTGCACGCCGGTCTCGATGGTGACCGGACGGAGCTGGTCGGGGGTGCGGCCGTCATGGCGGGTCAGCGGCGTGCTCACGCGGGCGTGCTCCTCGATGTGGGGGCGCGGGTTGCGGGGTGCTGTGATGCGGCTGGCGGGGTGCTGCGATGCGGGTGGTGCGGCGGGCGCCGCGGGTCGAGCCGCGGGCGTGCGCGGCAGGCTACACGCGGACCTCCAGGCCGTCGGCCGCGGCGGCCACGGGCGCGCTGGTGGCCTCGGTGGCCTCGGCCACGATCTCGCGGGAGTCCACCGTCGGGGTGATGTGGGTGAGCAGCAGGCGGCCGACGCTGGCGCGCTCGGCCAGCTCACCGGCCTGTCGACCCGAGCAGTGCACGCCCTTTGGGTGCGGCCCGTCGGCCTCGCGCCACGTGGCCTCGCAGAGGAACAGGTCGGCGTCGCGGGCAGCGGTGACCACGTCGTCGCAGGGCGCGGTGTCGGCGCTGTAGGCCAGCGTGCGTCCATCGGCCTCGATGCGGGCTGCGACCGTCTCCACCGGGTGGAGGGCCTCGTGGAGGCGCACCGTGAGCGCGCCGACGGTCACGGTGTCGCCAGCGGCCACCGGCACGAACCGCAGCAGGCCACGAAAGCCCTCCTGGGCACTCTCGGGCAGCAGCCCGGCGAGCTGGGCCTCCGACCCGGCGGGGGCATAGACCGTGAGCGGCGTGGGGCCCTCGGGGTGGAAGCGGCGGGCGAAGTACAGGCCGTAGAGGTCCACGCAGTGGTCGGGATGGGTGTGGGACAGCAGGACGGCGTCGAGGTCGGCCACATCGACCGTCTGCTGCAGCCGCGTCAGGCTGCCGTTGCCGACGTCCATCAGCAGCCGCGTCTCGCCCGCGGCGACCAGGTAGCTCGAGCACGCCTGATCAGGTCCCGGATGGACCCCGGCGCTGCCGCACACCCGCAGCGTGAGGCTCATGAGGGCACCCCCACCGGCAGCGCCTCGACGGCGGTATCGGTCAGGCGCGGCCCGAGGAAGCGGGTGGCCAGGTGGGCGAACGTCGTCGGCTCGCCCGAGGACACGAACCGGTGGCTGCTGCCCAGCGCCCCGTCGCTCAGCGCCCCGGTGTCGACCAGCCGGGCGAACACTGCCCGCGCGGTCTCCTCGGCGCTGGAGACCAGCACCGTGCCCGGGCCGAGCACGTAGGACAGCACGCCCGTCAGCAGCGGGTAGTGGGTGCAGCCCAGGATCACCGTGTCCACGTTGGCGGCCAGCAGCGGCTCCAGGTACTCGCGGGCCACCGCGAGCACCTCGGCGTCGGTGGTGCGTCCCTGCTCGACCAGCTCCACGAACCGCGGGCACGCCTGTCCGACCAGCTCCACGGGGGCGCCGGTGGCCTGCACCGCGGCGTCGTAGGCCCCTGACCCGATCGTGCCGACCGTGCCGATCACGCCCACGCGCCCGTTGCAGGTCGCCCGCACCGCGGCGCGCACGGCCGGCTCGATCACGCCCTCGACCGGCAGGGGGAAGCTCGCCCGGTCGGCCTCGGTCATGGCGGCCGTGGCGGTGTTGCACGCCGCGACGGCGAGCTTCACGTCCTGGGCCGCGAGGTGGTGGACGATCTCGGCGGTGAACCCGCGGACCTCGTCGAGGTCGCGGGGCCCGTACGGGCCACGGGCGGTGTCACCGACGTAGACGATCCGCTCGTCGGGCAGCAGGTCCATCAGCGCGCGGGCGACGGTGAGCCCGCCCACGCCCGAGTCGAACACCCCGATCGGGCGGCGGTCGCCAGCGCTGGCGGCGTGTGGCGTCATCATCGCCGGAAGTCTAGGGCGCTGCCGTTGGGCTGCCGTGGGTGCTGTCCGGGTCCGGTCGGGCGAGCGGCGGGCGACCGGATGCTGTCCACAGGTGGTGGGGCTGGGGGAGCCGGGCTGTCACAGGGGTCGGGTACGATACCGCCATGGAGAACACAGATTCGACCTCATCGCCGGACGGCGCTCCGGTCTCGGCGCCGCTGGAGGAGCTCGCCTCGGCGCTGCAGACCGCGGACCGGGCGATGGCCCATGCCGTGACCCTGGCCGGACAGGTGCTGGAGGCCGGCACCTGCGAGGACGAGGCCGGCCTCCCGCTGGACCTCTGGCTTGCCGGTGCCGCACGGCTGACCGGCGCCGACCGCTCCACGCTGCTCACCGCCGCGGAGACCCTCCCCCACTTGCCCACGGTGGCAGGGCTGTTCGCCGAGGGGTCGCTGTCGTGGGCCCAGGTCCGCCAGATCGTCGGCGCCACCAAGCGGCTGTCCCGTGACGCGCTGGCGGAGGTCGATGCGCGACTCGCGGCCACCGTGGCCACCTATCCCGACGGGGCCGGCGCCTTCGACCCGGACGGCCTCGTGTGGGCCGTCGACGCGGCGGTGGATGACCTCGTGCTCGCACGCACGCGACGCGAGCGCGAGACCCGCAAGCGGCGCGCCAGCTTCCTGCACGTCCAGCACGACTTCGACGGCGGCTCCGAGGGGACCTTCGCGCTAGACGCCGTCGCCACCGCGGCGCTGGTCAACACGCTCGACGCGTTCGCCGACCGCCCGCGCAAGGCGGACGGCTCGCCGTCGCACCTGGCCGCGTCCGAGACCGCGGATGGCGCGGACGGCGCGGACGGCGCGGACGGCGCGGACGGCGGGGCGTGCGATGCGCCGGCGGAGGTCGTCGCGTCACCGAAGCCCGCTCCCACTGCGCGCGGCGCGCAGCTGGCCGAGGCGCTGCAGCGGATGTGCGCGCACGCGCTCGGGGCGCTGGGCAGCGGCGGGCGTCCCGCCCGACCGCTGGTGACCGCCCACGTCGACCTTTCACAGGTCACCGCCCACCCTGACGGGACCGTGTCGCTGGGCGTGCGCGGTCCGCTGTCGCGGCTGTCGTGGAGCGCGCTGGAGCGGCTGGCAGAGGACGCGGACCTGCGCGCGGTGCTGTTCGACGGCGCGCGTCCACTCGCGGTCAGCCGCACCCAGCAGATCCCCGACAAGGTGCGCCTGGCCGTCGCTGCCCGTGACCAGGGCGACCGGTTCCCCGGCAGCCAGGACCCGACCAGCCACTGCGACGCCCACCACGTCATCCCGCAGGCCCTTGGCGGCGACCACGATCCCGACCGGCTGGTGCTGCTGTCGCGGCGCAGCCACACCCGGGTCCACGACCGCGGGTGGACCATGACCCACGATCCTCGAAGCGGGCAGACGGTGTTCCGCCGCGGGGACCTGCGGCTGTCGAGCCTCCCCCACGGCACCCGGCTCGCGCCGGCGGCACGCGAGCCCGCGGGCCCGCCGCGCCATCGAGCGAGCCCGCCGGGCCGTCACCGGCACCGATCGGACCGATCGGCGCGGCCGCCCGACGATCCCGCGCCGCCCGAGCCGCTCCCCTTCTGATCGACGACCGACGCGCGGTCACCCCGAGCCCGCTTCGTCCGCTCGGCGCTGTCCACCCACGGCGCTCGCCGCGCACCGCGACGGTGCGCGGCCTCGACCTGCGCCCACAGCGGCAGACGGTCCACGGCACCGGCGGCAGACGGCCCACGGCACGAGCGAGGGACGGCGCGGGGCACGAGCGAGGGACGGCGCGGGGCCAGCGGGTGGGCGGCGGTGCGGCGAAGCGACTCGGGGAGGCGATGGGCTGGCGCGGAGCGAAGCCGCGCCGCCCACCCACCGGCTTCCCGAGACGAGCCGACCCCAGACCACGCGAGGGCTCACGCCCAGAGCGTGTCCTGGAGCTCCTCGGCGATGGCCTCGGGGTCACCGGGCTTGTAGGCGCCGGTCGAGAGGTACTTCCAGCCGCCGTCGGGGCTGATGATCGCGATCTTGGTGCCCTCGGGCAGGCGGCGGGGCGTGGCGACCCTGCGGGCGACGTGGACCGCGGCGCCGGTGGACAGGCCCGCGAAGATGCCCTCCTCGGCGAGCAGCCGTCGGGTGGTCGCGAGCGCCTTCTCGCTGTCGACCTTGATGCGCCCGTCCAGCACCTCAGCGTCGAAGATGGGCGGCACGAACCCGTCGTCGAGGTTGCGCAGCCCGTAGACGAGGTCGCCGTACTCGGGCTCGGCGGCGAACACCTTGCGGGAGGGGTCGTCCTGCTTGAGCCGCCGTCCGGTGCCGGTCAGCGTCCCGCCAGTGCCAAGGCCCGCGACCAGCGCGCCGACGTCGGGCAGGTCGGCGAGGATCTCGGTGGCGGTGGTGGTCGCGTGGATCCGCGGGTTGGCGGGGTTGCCGTACTGGAACGGCATGACGAGGTCCGGGTCGGCCTCGGCCATCTCGTTGGCCACGCGCACCGACCCGTTGGACCCCTCCTCGGCCGGGCTGGTGACGATGTCGACCCCGTAGGCCTCCAGCAGCTCGGTGCGCTCCCGCGAGGTGTTCTCGGGCAGCACGACCGTCAGCTTGTAGCCCCGGGCGGTGCAGATCGCCGCCAGCGCGATGCCGGTGTTGCCGCTCGTGGGCTCGAGCACGCGGCTGCCGGGATGCAGCCGCCCCTCGGCCTCGGCCGCGTCGATCAGCGCCTTGGCCACACGGTCCTTGACCGACCCGGTGGGGTTCTGGCCCTCGAGCTTCAGATAGAGCTCGTAGCCCGCAGGCGACAGGCGCGGCAGGCCGACCATCGGCGTGTTGCCGACGGCCTGGCTGATGTCGCGATAGAGGGCCATGTCCCTAGGTCTACCCGCCGGCCACCGCTGGCAAGATCGCGATCTGGTCGCCGTCGGCCAGCTCGGTCTGCTCGCCGCCGAGGAAGCGCACGTCCTCGTCGTTGACGTAGACGTTGACGAAGCGGGCCAGCTTGCCCTCCTCGTCGCGCAGCCGCTCGCCGAGCCCGGGATAGCGGGACTCGAGGTCGTCGATCGCCTCGGCGAGGGTGGCGCCCTCGACGGTCACGCGCTTCTCGCCGTCGGTGTGGGTGCGCAGGACGGTGGGGACGCGAACCTCGATGCTCATGGTGGTGGCTCCTGTCGGCGTTGCCGCGGACGCGCGGCGGGGTCGGGGTGATCGGTGGGGACGGGACGGGTCGGGAGGGACGACGCGGGATGCTGCGACGCAGAGGGTGCGCCCGAGGGCGAGCCCGTCAGGCCGCGCCGGCCGCGAACGCCGCCGCCGGCTGGCCGTCCACGAAGAGCTCCCGCTCGGTGATGCGACCGTCGACGATGTCGAACGCCCGCAGCATCGGCGGCTCCTCCTGCAGCGAGCAGATGAGGTAGACCACCTCCGGGTAGGTGGCGAGCTCCACGTCGGTCGGCGAGGGGAACGCCTCGGTGTGGGTGTGGCTGTGGTAGATCGCCAGCAGGTCGAGGTCGTGGTCGTCCATGTCGTTGAAGGCGTGCAGCATCGCCTTGGGGTCCATGGAGTAGTACGTCATCGACCGGGCGGCGTTGGGCACCCGATAGATCTGCTCGACCCGGCCATCGCGACCGGCGAGCAGACCGCACACCTCGAACGGGAAGTCGCTGCGGGAGTGGGCGACGATCTCATCCCACGTCTCCGCGTCGAGGTCGAACCGTCCCTGGATCGCTGCGCGTGTCATCGCCGACAGGGTAGCCCTCCGTCACGGCGCGGCCGGTGGAAACCGTGCCACGCCGTGCCAGGAGGGCCTTGGGTGCGCTGGGCGCACTTGGCGCGCTGGGCGCACTTGGCGCGCTGGGCGCGCTAGGCCGCGCGCAGCACCGAGGTGCCGGCGAAGCCGTCGTGCCAGCCGCG
>PUKE01000161.1 GCA_003550425.1 Nitriliruptoria bacterium | reverse complement strand
GCCTTGTGGGTCTCCGAGCCCTTGCCGCCGAAGTGGCCGGCCTCGATGTGCTTCTTCGCGTTGTCCCAGGCGCCACCGGCGTTGGCCATGTAGATGGCGATCGCGAAGCCGGTGACCAGCGCGCCGGCCAGGAACCCGCCGAGCGCGTTCAGGCTGATGAAGCCGATCACCAGCGGCACCACGACCGCCAGCGAGCCGGGCAGCACCATCTCGCGCAGCGCGCCCTTGGTGGAGATGTCCACGCAGCGGGCGTAGTCGGGGCGCGCGCTCGGGTCGCCCTCGCGCAGCCCCGGGATCTCCTGGAACTGTCGGCGCACCTCGAGGATCATGCTGTCGGCGGCGCGGCCCACCGCCTGCATGGTCAGCGCGGCGAACAGGAAGGGCACCATCGCGCCGATGAACAGGCCGACGAAGGCGTCGACCTCGCTGACGTCCATGAGGATCTCGCCGCCCTCGGCGACCACGGCCTGCTCGAAGGAGCGGAACAGCGCCAGCGCCGTCACCGCGGCCGAGCCGATCGCGAAGCCCTTGGCCACGGCGGCCATCGTGTTGCCCAGCGAGTCGAGGCTGTCGGTGACCTCGCGGACCGACGGGTCGAGGCCGGCCATCTCGGCGATGCCGCCGGCGTTGTCGGCGATCGGGCCGTAGGCGTCGGTGGACACCACGACGCCGAGGGTGGCCAGCATGCCGATCGCGGTCAGCGCGATGCCGTAGGTGCCGGCCACCGGGACCTCGGGCGCGGCCCAGATCCCGGCCGCGTAGGCCACGCCGATGGCCGCCACGATCATGAGCACCGCGCCGGCCACCGACAGCTTGCCGGTGGCCACGCCGGCCAGGATGTTGGTGGCGGTGCCGGTCTGGGAGGTCTGCGCGATGTCGCGGGTGGGCTTGTAGGCGTCGCTGGTGAAGTACTCCGAGAGGTAGCCGATGCCCAGGCCCACCACCAGGCCGGCCACGATGGCGATCGGGAAGCCGACCCAGTGCTCGACCACGTCGAGGTCGCCGAACAGCCACCAGCCCAGCGCGAAGGCCAGCACGATCGTCAGGGCGGCGGCGACCTTCGTGCCGCGCGTCAGCGCCTGCGCGAGCTCCTTGGTGGTCGGGTCGGCCTTGGAGCGCACCGTGAAGGCGCCGAGGATCGCGGCGAGCATGCCCGCGGCGGCGATCGCGAGCGGGAACAGCAGCGCCGACTCCTGGAAGCCGGCGAAGGCCGCGAAGGCGAAGCCGGCCAACGAGATCGGGGCGATGATCGAGCCGGCGTAGGACTCGAACAGGTCGGCGCCCATCCCGGCGACGTCGCCGACGTTGTCGCCGACGTTGTCGGCGATCGTGGCGGGGTTGCGGGGGTCGTCCTCGGGGATGCCGGCCTCGACCTTGCCCGACAGGTCGGCGCCGACGTCGGCGGCCTTGGTGTAGATGCCGCCGCCGATGCGGGCGAACAGCGCGATCGAGCTGGCGCCGAGCGTGAAGGCGGTGACCACCTGGAGGGAGTCGTCGACGGCCAGCCAGACGTGGAACACGAGGTAGGACAGCGCGACGCCGAGCAGCGACAGGCCGGCCACCGAGAAGCCCATCACGGCACCGCCGCGGAACGCCAGCGGCAGGGCGAGCTGCGGCCCGGTCTTGGCGGCCTCGCAGGTGCGGGCGTTGGCCATCGTGGCCACCGTCATGCCGATGAACCCCGCCAGCCCCGAGGTGACCGCGCCGAGCACGTAGGCGATGGAGCCCCACGGGCGTCCCCACGGCAGCAGCGCGAAGATGACGAGCGCCAGGACCACCACGAACACCGCGATCCAGGCGTACTCGCGCCGCAGGAACGCGCGCGCGCCCTCCTGGATGGCGCCCATGAGCTCGACCATGCGGTCGCTGCCGGGGTCGCTGCGGCGCACCACGCCGAAGAAGGCGGCAGCGAGCGCGAGCCCTGCCAGCGCCGCGACGATCGCGAGGACCGGGACGAGCGTCTGGGGGTCCATCGGGGGGCTCCCTCCGTTGGCGGCGCGTCGCGGGGGCGCCCGCGACGGGCACGACGAGGGGTGAGGCTGCGCGCAGGCGCAGCGCGACGTCCCCCTCGCACAGGACGACGGAGTATACGAGAGCCGCGGGTGCGCCCGACAGCCGCGCCGGGCTCCCCGCCCGCCTCGTCCTGGCTCCCCGCCCGCCTCGTCCTGGCTCCCCGCCCGCCTCGTCCGGGCTCGGGGCCGCAGCGCTGCGGTCGGGCCGACGCCGCCACGTCCGCTGCGCGCCCACCCCGGGGGTCGGCGCTACGTTGGACGACGATGAGCGGACTGCGGCTGGGCGTCGACCTCGACGGGGTCGTGGCGGACTTCAACAGCGGGTGGATCGCGCGGTACAACCGCGACTTCGGCGCCGCGCTGGACCCCGCCATGGTCACCACCTGGAACAGCCCCACCGTCCTGACGCACTTCCGGGACATGGGCGAGTTCTGGGCGTGGGCGCGCCAGGGGCCAGCGAGCGTGTTCCGCGACCTGCCGGTCTATCCCGAGGCCGTGGCCACGCTCGAGCGCCTCGCGGTCGACCATCGCGTCGTGGTGGTCAGCAGCAATCACGAGTGGGCCATCTGCGACACCCTCGCCTGGCTCGGCGAGCAGCGCGTGCCCGCGCCCGAGGTCCACTTCGTCTGGGACAAGCCCACCGTGGACTGCGACGTCTACCTCGACGACGCGCCCCACAACCTCGAGGCGCTCGCGGCCCGCCGCCCCGAGGCGGTCGTCTGCCGGATGGTCCAGCCCTGGAACGCCCCGCTGCCCGGCGTGCGCGACGTCGGCTCGTGGGTGGAGTTCGCTGCCCTGGTGGCCGACCTCGCCGGCCAGGCCTCGCAGGCCGACCTTGACGGCCAGGCCTCGCAGGCCGACCTTGACGGCCAGGCCTCGCAGGCCGACCTTGACGGCCAGGCCTCGCAGGCAGCGCCGCCGGCCCGCTCCCACAACGGATCCCCGCGACGTTGATCGCTCGCCGCTGCCGCGTCACCCGCGCGTAACCCGCGGGCGGCACGCTGGCCGCGGTGCCGGTGAGCGAGACCGTCACCGTCCTTGCCATGTCGATGAACCCGACCACCACGAGGTGCCCTGATGCCCCGCCTGCTGCTCGCCGCCCTGGTCGCGGCCCTTGCGCTGGTCGCCGCGGCCTGTGCCGATGAGGAGCCCGAGGATGCCGCCGACGAGCCCGAGGAGGCCGCGGAGGACGTCGACGACCCCGACGACGACCCCGACGCCGACGACCCCGAGGACGACGACGCCGCGGCCGTCGAGCCCGGCGACGACTGGCCCGACCCGATGCAGCTGACCCTCACCCCCTCCTCGGAGGCCGGGGAGCTCATCGACGACGCCCAGCCGCTGGCGGAGATGCTCGAGGAGCGCCTCGGCGTGGAGGTCGAGCCCAGCGTGCCCACCGACTACGCGGGGGTGATCGTCGCGCTTGGCTCCGGCGAGGCCGACGTGTCCGGCGGCCTCGGCCCGGTGCAGATGACCCAGGCGGTGGACGACGCCGGCGGGGACCTGCTGCTGCAGTCCGAGCGCTTCGGCGAGTTCGTCTACGTCAGCCAGTGGTTCACCAACGATCCCGACACATTCTGTGAGGACGAGCCCGTCGAGGAGACCTACGAGGAGGACGGCGAGTCCTACACGATGCGCTTCTGCAACGGCGTCGACGAGGCCGAGGGCCCCGGGGAGGGCCCCATCGGCGCCGAGCGGATCGCCGAGGTCGAGGACCGCGCGCTGGCCTACGTCGAGGAGGGCTCCACCGGCGGCTTCCTCTATCCCGCCCTGCAGCTGCTCGAGGCCGACATCGACCCGCTCGACGGCGTCGACGAGGTCTTCGCCGGCGGCCACGACAACGCCGTGATCTCGGTCTACCAGGGCGACGCCGACGTCGGCGTGTCCTTCAACGACGCCCGCGAGGACGTCGTCGAGCAGTTCGACGACGTCGGCGAGGAGCTCGTGGTGTTCGCCTGGTCCGACCCGATCCCCAACGACGGCTTCGCGGTGGCGCCCGGCCTGCCCGAGGACTTCCAAGAGGCGGTCAGCGACGCGCTCATCGACATCGTGGGGACCGAGGAGGGCGCCGAGGTCCTCGACGACCTCTACAACATCGACGGGCTCACCGAGGCCGACCCGGCCGACTACGAGGCGATCCGGGACGCCCGCGACGAGCTCGACGACCTGATCGAGGAGTGACGCCGCCGGGGTGGGGGCGCGCCGCCCCCACCCCGCACCCGCCCCAGGTCGAGGGCCGCCATGATCGAGTTCGAGGGAGCCGAGGTCCGCTACCCCGGTGGGGTGCGCGCACTGCAGGGCGTGGACCTGCGCATCGACGACGGCGAGCTGATCGTCGTGGTGGGGCTGTCGGGCGCCGGCAAGTCCACGCTCATCCGCGCCATCAACGGGCTGGTGCCGCTGACGAGCGGACGGGTGACCGTGGGGGAGCGGACGCTGCCCGGGCTGGACCGTCGCGCGCTGCGGGAGCTGCGCGCGCAGGTCGGCATGATCTTCCAGTCCTTCAACCTGGTGTCGCGCAGCACCGTGCTCAACAACGTGCTGATGGGCCGGCTGCACCACGTGCCGCTGTGGCGCTCGCTGTCGGGGCTGTACCGCGCCCAGGACCGCGAGCTGGCCATGGAGGCGCTCGAGCTCGTCGAGATCGTCGAGAAGGCCTACGTGCGCGCCGGCAACCTCTCGGGCGGCCAGCAGCAGCGCGTGGGCATCGCGCGGGCGCTGGCCCAGCAGCCCAGCGTCCTGCTCGCCGACGAGCCGGTGGCCTCGCTGGACCCGCCGACCAGCCACGTGGTCATGCGCTACCTCCAGCAGATCAACCGGGAGCTGGGCATCACCACCCTGATCAACCTGCACTTCCTCGACCTCGCCCGCGCCTACGCCGACCGGGTCATCGGTCTGCGCGACGGCCGGCTGGTCTACGACGGGCCCGCCGCACAGGCCGACGAGGCGGTCTTCGAGGAGATCTACGGGCGCAGCCTCACCGCCGACGACGTGCTCGAGGGGCAGGGCGGCCTATGAGCGGCGAGGCCTCGGTCGACCGCGAGCGCGGGCGCACCGAGCCCGCTGGGCGCCAGGTCCGACCGCGCAAGCCGCCGCCCCAGCCCTTCACCATCCTCGGGCTCGCGGGGCTCGTGGCGTTCACGCTGGTCACCGCGTGGGACTGGGCGCTCGGGATCGGGTTCGACCCGTTGGCGCTGCCCGGGGAGCTCGCCGACTCCAACCCGGCGATGGTCGAGGGGCTGTTCAACGTCACCGACGCCGACTGGCGCGCCCAGTACGTCGAGCTGCTGCGCACCCACTTCACCGACCCCGACAGCCCGTGGCCGCTGTCGCTGGACTCCCGGATCGGCGGCGGGCTCGTCGAGACCGTCCAGATCGCGGTGCTGGCCACGATCGTGGGTGCGGCACTGTCGCTGCCGCTGGCGGTGCTCAACGCCCGCCTCGGCGCGCCCGACCGCGTCACCCACGCGGTGGTCAAGGCCCTGAACAACGTCAACCGCGCCATCCCCGACGTGATCTGGGCCGCGCTGTTCGTGGTCCTGGTCGGGGTCGGCGCGCTGCCGGGCATCCTCGCGCTGACCATGTTCACCATCGGGGTGGTGGTCAAGCTGACCTCCGACGTGGTGGACGGCATCGACCGCGGGCCGATCGAGGCGGCCCGCGCCGCGGGCGCGTCCCACGCCGCGGCGATGCGCACCGCGCTGGTGCCCCAGATCCTGCCGGCGTACGCGTCGTTCTCGCTGTATGCCTTCGAGCTGAACCTGCGTGGTGCCGCGGTGCTCGGGTTCGTCGGCGCCGGGGGGATCGGCCAGGCCATGAGCTACTACTGGTCGCAGCTGGACTTCGAGGCCGTGTCGGTCATCGTGTTCGTCTACCTCGTGCTGGTGGTCGTGGTGGAGCAGGTGTCGATCAGCATCCGACGGCGGCTGGGGTGAGGGCGCCATGACCCGAGCCTCGGTGCGCGGCAGCGGTGCGCGCGCGGCGGCGCAGGTGCGCCCCGAGCGCCCCTTCGCCCGGTTCCGCTGGACCGTCACGGTGGTGCTGCTGGCGCTGCTGGCGTGGTCGACCTGGAGCGTCGACGCCACCTGGGGCCGGCTGCTCCAGGCGCCCGGCCGCGCCGTCGGCTTCGTGGGCACCCTGGTGGAGACGGCGTCGCTGGAGCCCCTCGGGGTCGCGCTCGAGGCCATGTGGGAGTCGATCGCGATCGCCTGGATCGCCACGCTGCTCGGGGCGGCGCTGTCGTTCCCGCTGGTGTTCCTGGCCGCGGCGAACCTGACGCGGTCGCGGGTGCGCCAGCCGGTGCGCCAGGTGCTCAACGTCTTCCGCGCGATCCCCGAGATCGTGCTGGCGATCGCGCTGATCCCCTTCCTCGGCCTCGGCCCGGTGACCGGGGCGGTGGCGATGGGGATCTCCAGCATCGGCACGCTCGGCAAGCTGTCGGCCGAGATCGTCGAGTCCATCGACGACGGCCCGCTGCAGGCGGTCGAGGCCAGCGGCGGCGGGCGCCTCGAGCGATTGCGCTGGGCCGTGCTGCCCCAGGCCATGCCCGAGATCGCCGCCTTCTGGCTGTATCGCTTCGAGATCAACATCCGCGTCTCGGCGGTGCTGGGGGTCATCGGCATCGGCGGCATCGGCGGGTTCATCGCCCAGGCCGTGGAGCGCAACGTGTTCGAGCGCATCGGCCTCGGCCTGCTGGTGGTGATCCTGGCCACCATGCTGGTCGACGCCATCTCGTCCCGGCTGCGGCGGCGCCTGATCGAGGGGCCCTCGCCCGCCGCCCAGGCCCGCCGCGAGCGCGCCAGCACCGGCGGTGGGCCCACGGGAGACGACGCCGCATGACCCACGCCCCAGGGGGCCCCGCATGAGCCGCGCGACCCACGACGCCCCGCTCGCCCGACGCGACCGCGCCTGGCGCGAGGCCCAGGAGGAGGAGCTCGCGCCCCTGGCGGCGCGCTCGGCGCGCTCGCGTGGGCGTGCCGAGCCCGAGGAGCCCTGCGCGCTGCGCACCGACTTCGAGCGCGACCGCGACCGCGTGCTGCACAGCAAGGCCTTCCGGCGCCTCAAGCACAAGACCCAGGTGTTCCTGGACCCCGAGGGCGACCACTTCGTCACGCGCCTGACCCACGTGCTGCAGGTCACCCAGGTCGCGCGCTCGCTGGCACGGGCCCTCGGCCTCAACGAGGGGCTGGCCGAGGCGATCGCCCTGGCCCACGACTGCGGCCACACCCCCTTCGGCCACACCGGGGAGGAGGCGCTGGGCCCCTACTTCGCCGACGGCTGGCACCACGCCCGCCAGGGGGTGCGCCTGTTCGCGGTGCTCGAGCCGCTGAACCTCACCTGGGAGGTGCGCGATGGCATCCGGGCGCACTCGTGGAGCGTCGACCCGCCGCCGGCGACCGCCGAGGGCGAGTGCGTGCGCCTGGCCGACCGCATCGCCTACCTGTCCCATGACACGCTCGACGCGCTGCGGGCTGGGGTGCTGTCGGCCGACGACCTGCCCGCCGACCCGCTGCGCGTGCTCGGTCGCCCGGGCACCGAGTGGGTCGACGCGATGGTGCGCGGGGCGGTCGACCACGCGGCGCGCCAGGGCGCGGTCGCCATGGAGCCCGAGGTGCTGGCGGCGATGGGCGAGCTGCGCGCGTTCCTGTTCGAGCGCGTCTACCTGGCCGGCGAGAACCGACGACGCCACAGCGAGGCGGTGGACACCATCCGACGCCTGATGGACCACCTCCTGGCCAACCCCCATGAGGTCCCCGACAGCTACCGCGACGAGCAGGCCGACCTCACCACCCAGTGCGCCGACTTCGTGGCGGGCATGACCGACCGCTACGCCCTCGCGCTGCACGACGAGGTGGTGCGCCCGCGCCTGTTCGCGCCGCCGCCGCGCCTGGGCGACCCGACCTGACGCCTGCCCTGCCGCCGCCCCGCCACCGCCACCGCCCGGCCCCGCCCTGTGGACCGCCACGCTCGCGAGCCCGGCGGCGGGGGCTACCGTGGAGCGACCGGCGGCGCTGGCGGCGCCCCGACCGACCCCCGTCCTCGATCGACGAGCAGGCCGCGCCCATGGCCACCAACCTGGTGATCGTCGAGTCGCCCACCAAGGCCTCGACCATCGAGAAGTACCTCGGCGAGGACTACAAGGTCATCGCCTCCAAGGGCCACATCCGCGATCTGCCGCGCAGCGACTTCGCGGTCGACGTCGACGACCGCGACGACGTGGCGCTGCGCTACGAGATCCCGCAGGGCTCGAAGACCGCGGTCGAGGCGATCCGCAAGGAGGCCCGCAAGGCCGAGCGGGTGTTCCTCGCCACCGACCTCGACCGCGAGGGCGAGGCGATCGCGTGGCACATCGCCGAGGTCGCCGGCATCGACCCCGACGCCGACAACCGGGTCGTGTTCACCGAGATCACCCGCGACGCGATCCTCGCGGCGTTCGAGGAGCCGCGCGCGATCGACGACGGCCTGGTGGACGCCCAGCAGGCGCGGCGCGCGGTCGACCGCATCGTCGGCTACCGGCTGAGCCCCACCCTGTGGCGCAACGTCGCCAGCGGCATCTCCGCGGGGCGCGTGCAGTCCGCCGCGCTGCGCATGATCACCGACCGCGAGCAGGAGATCCGCGCGTTCACCCCCGAGGAGTTCTGGTCGCTCCACGGGGTGTTCACCCGCCCCGACGACGGCACCGCCCCGGTGCGCGCCGGCCTGCACACCGTGGACGGGCGACGCGTCACCGACCCCAAGGACCACGCCGAGCGCGTCGAGAAGGGCACCGCCGACCGCTACCTCGTGGTCCGCGACGGCGAGCACGCGCAGGCGCTGACCGAGCGCACCCGCGCGATCGACGACTGGGTCGTCGCCGACCTCCAGCGCCGCGAGACCAAGCAGCACCCGGCACCGCCGTTCACCACCTCCACGCTGCAGCAGGAGGCCGAGCGCAAGCTCGGCTTCAGCGCCTCGCGCACCATGCGCGTGGCCCAGCAGCTCTACGAGGGCATGGACGTGGACGGCTCGGGGCCCGTCGGGCTGATCACCTACATGCGCACCGACTCGGTCAACCTCGCCGCGAGCGCGCTGGCCGAGCTCGGCGAGCACGTGCGCGAGCACTACGGCCCGGCCTACGCGCTCGACGAGCCGCGCCGCTACGGGCGCACCAGCAAGGGCGCCCAGGAGGCCCACGAGGCGGTGCGCCCCACCAGCGTCCACCGCACCCCCAAGGCGATCGGTGGGCGCCTCGAGCGCGACCAGCGCCGCCTCTACGAGCTCATCTGGAAGCGCACCGTGGCCACCCAGATGGCCCCCGCGGTCTACGACTCGGTGCGCGCCGACCTCGTCGGCACCGACGCCGACGGCGAGCTGCGCTACCGCGCCACGGGGCGGGTGCGCAAGTTCGAGGGCTTCATCTCGGTCTACCTCGAGGGGCGCGACGAGGACGAGGCCGCCCAGGGCGAGCAGGGCGGCGCGGGTGCCGCCAGCGCCGACGCCGCCGAGACCGACGCGCTGCCCGACCTCGCCGAGGGCGCCACGCTGGCCTTGGCCGAGGTCACCGCCGAGCAGCACCACACCCAGCCGCCACCGCGCTACACCGGCGCGAGCCTCGTCAAGGCGCTAGAGGCCGAGGGCATCGGCCGTCCCTCGACCTACGCCTCGATCATCCAGACGCTGCTGGACCGCGGCTACGTCGAGCTCGACCAGCGGCGGTTCACCCCGACCCCGCTCGGCGAGGTCGTCACCGCCTACCTCAAGCAGCACTTCAGCGAGGTCGTGGACCTGCAGTTCACCGCCCGCATGGAGGACGAGCTCGACGAGATCGCCCGCGGCGAGAAGCGCTGGGGGCCGGTCGTCACCGACTTCCTCGAGGAGGTCGACCGCTGGATCGGGGAGCGCAAGCCTGAGCGGCCCCGCATCCCGATGGACGACGACGTCGCCTGCCCCAAGTGCGAGGGCCCGATGGACAAGGTGTTCAGCGGCAAGTCGCGCCGCTGGTTCGCCTCGTGCCGGGCCTGGCCGGACTGCGACGGCACCCTGCCGCTGGACCGCGACGGCAACCCCACCGAGCCCGAGCAGGTCGAGCCCGACCCCTCGGTGCCCTGCCCCGAGTGCGGCAAGGGCACCATCCGGCGCGAGGGGCGGTTCGGGCCCTTCTACGGCTGCCAGGACTACCCCGACTGCAAGGGCATCGTGAACGTCGAGCTGCGCACCGACTTCACCTGCCCGCGCTGCGAGGAGGGGACGCTGGTGCAGAAGCGCACGCGGCGCGGCAAGCCGTTCTTCGGCTGCAACCGCTACCCCGAGTGCGACTTCGCCCTGTGGACCACCCCGCTGGCCCAGCCCTGCCCGCACTGCGGCGGGCCGCTGAAGCCGCCACGCAAGAACGCCCGCGAGCCCAAGGCGCTGTGCGCGGCGTGCGGGGAGCAGACGCCCGTCGACGCCGATCCGCCGCGCGTCGAGCCGGTGGAGCACGTGCCGACCGTGACCTCCTCGTAGGCGGTCGCCGCGGCGGCGGTCGCAGGCGAGTCCGTTCGGGCGTGGTCGTCGCCGCGGCCGCGGCAGGGCGCAGCGCGTGAGGGCGCGCCGGTAGGCTGTCGCCCCGAGCGCGTGGCCGCGCGCTCGACCCTCCGCCGTCCGCACCAGCCGAGGGGTTCGCCGCCATCGCCACGGATCCGGATGCGCGCGCGCGAAGGAGCGCGAAGGCCGAGTCGCCCCGCTCGGTCCACCTCGCGCTGTTGCGCAACCGCGACTACCGACTGTGGTTCCTGTCGGCGCTCGGGTCGGGCCTGGGCGACTGGACCGGGCTGGTCGCCCTGCAGGTGCTCGTCACCCAGCTGACGCCCGAGGGCTCCCAGCTCCAGCTGTTCGCCCTGGGCGGGGTGATGATGGCCCGGCTGCTGCCCAGCCTGGTCGTCGGGCCGGTCGCCGGGGTCATCGCCGACCGCTACGACCGCAAGCGGCTGATGGTGGTGGCCAACCTCGCCCGCGGCGCGATCTTCGTGGCCATCGCCCTCACCGGCGACGTGTGGGCGCTGTTCGCGCTGGTGTTCCTCGTCGAGTGCCTCACGCTGCTGTTCATCTCGGCCAAGGACGCCTCCCTGCCGCTGCTGGTGCGCCGCGACCAGCTGCAGGCCGCCAGCCAGCTCAACCTCTTGGCGACCTTCGGCCCGCTGCCGCTCGGCGCGGTCATCGCGAGCGCGATGATCCCGGTGGCGGCGCTGCTGCGCGACCTCGGCATCGAGGGCGCGACCGCCGCCGTCGTCGCGCTGCTCGTCAACGCCGCCACGTTCCTGCTGTCGGCCCTGCTGCTGTCGGGGCTGCGGCTGCACGCCGACGCGCGTGCCGGCGAGCGCCGCGCCGAGCCCGGCGGCGGGATGCTCTCGGAGCTGCGCGAGGGCCTGGCCTTCATCTGGGACATGCCGGTGATCCGCGCGCTGATCACCGGCGTGGTCGGGGTGTTCTTCGGCGCCGGGGTCATCATCGCCCTGGGCCCTGCCTTCGTGACCGAGTCGCTCGGCGAGCCGGAGGGCAGCTGGTTCCTGCTGTTCACCAGCGTCGGCGTGGGCCTGGTGTTCGGGTTCGCCACCGTGCCGCTGTCCACCCGCTGGGTGCGCCGCGAGCGCATCTTCCCGGTGATGCTGGTGCTGACCGGGCTGATCGCGGTGGTCACCGGCACGGTGAGCGCGTTCACGGTGACCATGGTCCTGGGCTTCCTGCTGGGCGCGGCGGCCGGCCAGAGCTTCGTGCTGGGCTACACGCTGCTGCAGGAGCACACCGAGGACCGCGTGCGCGGCAAGACCTTCGCCGCGTTCTACACGAGCACCCGCATCGCGATGTTCATGGCGCTGGGCCTCGGCCCCTTCGCGGCGGGGCTCATCGACACCGGCACGCTCATCCTCGGCGACTGGGGCGTGCGGGCCTCGGGCGTGCGCATCATGATCCTGCTCGGCGGGGCCGTGGCGACGCTCTCGGCGGTGCTGACCCTGCGGGGCATGTACCGCTCGCTGCGGGACGCCGGCCCGCGCCCGGTGTCGCTGGGCGCCCTCGCCGGGCCGGCGCGCAGCGGCCTGCTCATCACCGTCGAGGGCGTGGAGGGCGCCGGCAAGTCGACCCAGGCGCGGCGGCTGGCCGCGACGCTGCGCGAGGAGGGCCACGACGTGCTGCTCACCCGCGAGCCGGGCGGCCCACCGGTGGCCGAGCGGGTGCGGGAGGTGCTGCTGGATCACGGCAGCGCCGGGATGAGCGCGCGCACCGAGGCGCTGCTGTACGCCGCCGCCCGCGCCGAGCACGTCACCCACACCATCCGCCCCGCGCTGGAGGCCGGCACGATCGTGATCAGCGACCGCTACCTCGACAGCTCGCTGGCCTATCAGGGCCACGCGCGTCGGCTCGGCCTGGACGACGTCGCCGAGATCAACCGCTGGGCCATCAACGGGGTGGTGCCCGACGTGACGATCCTGCTGCACGTGGATCCCGACGCCGGCCTGGGCCGAGCGCGGGGCGCCGGCACTGGCGCGCCCGGCACTGGCGCGCCCGGCACTGGCGCGCCCGGCACTGGCGCTCCTGGCACCGGCGCGCCCACCGCCCGCGGGGACCGCATGGAGGAGGAGGGCTCGGCGTTCCATCACCGCGTGGCCGAGGGGTTCATGGAGCTCGCCCGCCGCGAGGGCCATCGCATCCGCCTGATCGACACGACCCAGGAGCCCGACGCCGTGGCCCGCCAGGTGCGCCTCGCGCTGCACCCGTGGCTGCCCGCGCCGGGCGGCGCCACCGGCCCCCCCGAGGAGCCCGATCCGCCCGACGCCGAGCACGCTGACGCGGAGGCGCTGCGATGAGCAAGGCCGGCGCTGCGGTGAGCGCGTCCGACGAGGACGCTCCGCCATCGGTGCCCGACGCCCAGGCGCCCTGGGCGGTGCCGGGCCAGGACCGCGCCGCGCGGGTGCTGGCCGCGGCGGCGACCGGTGGGCTCGGCCACGCGTGGGCGCTGATCGGCGTGCCCGGGGTCGGCCAGGAGCAGCTCGCCGGCGCGCTCACCATGGCGCTGACGTGCCAGGAGGGCCGGCCCGGGGAGCCCTGTGGGCGCTGCGACGACTGCGACCGCGCGGCGCGTGGGCGCCATCCTGCCCGGCAGGTGTTCGAGCCCACCGCGCCCACCTACCGCGTCGAGGAGGTGCGTCGCCAGTGGCTGGCCGCCGCCTCGCTGACCGCCGATGGCTGGAAGCTGCTGCACGTGCGCCAGGCCGATCGCCTCAACGACGCGGCCGCCAACGCGTTCCTGCGCGCGCTGGAGGAGCCGGCCGAGGGGACCGTGTGGCTGTTGGAGGTCGCCGACCCCGACGAGCTGCCCGACACGATCCTGTCGCGCTGCCGTCAGCTCCCGCTCGCGCCGCTGCCGCGCCCGCTGCTCGAGGAGCAGGCCACGGCGCTGGGCTACGAGGATCCCACCGAGCGGGCGCTGGCGGTCCACGCTGCCCGTGGGTCCGCCGCGCGCCTGCGAGCCCTCACGGCACGGGACCTCGAGGCGCTGCGCGCGCGCCAGCGCCTGCTGGGGGAGCTGCGGGCCGACCAGGGGCGGGCGCTGACGGCCACCAAGGAGCTGCTGGACGCCGGCGAGGCCGCGGCGAAGCGCGCGCGGGAGGAGCGGGAGGACGAGCTCGACCAGCTCCGCCTGGCCCATGGCGATCCCCCACCCGACGCGCTGGTCAAGGAGGTCGAGGAGCGCGCCAAGCGCGCCACCCGCGAGCAGCGCCTCGCCGCGCTGCAGTCGGCCCTGGACGACCTCCTGGCGTGGGTGCGCGACGTGCTCGCGGTGCGCGAGGGGGCGCCGGACGCCGCGCTGCTGGCCCCCTACGCCCGCGAGGGGCTCGAGGCCGACGCCGCCGCCCTGTCGCGCGCCGACCTGTGGTGGGCCGCCGACCGCATCCAGCGCACCCGCGAGGACCTGGAGCGCAACGTCGTGCCGCGCCTCGCGCTGGAGGCGCTGCTGCTGGAGCTCGCGGCGCTGGCGCGGCGCGGCTGAGCCGGCCGGTGGCGCGGCGCCTGCCGCAGCCCGCGCAGCCGCAGCGCCCCGTCGTCGACCTCGACCGCCTCGAGGGTCACGCCGCGCTCGGTGAAGGCCTCCTCGAGGTCCAGGGCGTCCTCGACCTGCCCGCGCGCCGCGCCCTGCGCCCAGCCCGGCACGTCGAGCGCGTCGAGGTCGACCTCCTCGACCCGCAGCGCGAGGACCCCGTCCTCGACCTCGGGTCGCAGCACCGCGCGCAGCGGCGCGTCGTCGACGGTGGCCGTGACGTGGAGGCGGTCGTCGGCCAGGTCGATCGCCAAGTCGTCGGGTGCGACGTCGGTGCCCTGCAGCGACTGCTCCAGGCGGGCGGACAGGTCGTCGGCGTCGAGCTCGGTGGCGAAGGGGCCAGGGTCGGGGTCGTCGGCCAGCAGCGCGTCGACCGCCGCGCCGGTCGCGGCGTCGCGGGTCCCGTCGTCGGCCAGGCGCACCACGCCGGGCAGGGTCGCCGCGAGCCCCGCGAGGGCGAGCACCAGCAGGGCGACCAGCCCGAGCACCCAGGGCCAGGCCCGGCCGTGCTCGGCGCCGCGGACGGCGCGGGCGAGCGCAGCGCGGGTGGCCCGGCGGGTCGCGGGGCGGGTGGCGGGTGCGGTCATGAGGCCAAGGATCGCACACCGCTGACGCCCGGACGAGCGTCCCCGTCCGGGCGTCGCGTGCCCTCGTCCCACCCGGTGACTGGTCGGCGGCGGCGTCGGCGGGTGCTGGCGCGGCCACCGTCACCCGTGCCCATCGGCAGGATGCGGGGGCGACTTGAGGGCAGCGGACGACGTCAGGCTGATCCGGGGCGATCCGGCGGGGTGTGGTGCCCGCGGGCTGCCCGCGCGCGTGGACGGCTCCGGTAGGGTGCGCGGACCACCAGCGTCGCCCGCGGAGGATCCCATGCGCTTCGACGTCGCCGCACCACGCCACATCGCGTTCGGGCCGGGGCGCGTCGCCGACGTCGGCGAGGCCGTCGCCGCGCTGGGCGGCCACGCGCTGCTGGTGACCGGTGCGACGCCGGAGCGGGCCGATCCCGTCGCCGGGCGCCTGGCCGACGCGGGCGTGCGCACCACCACCGTCTCGGTCGACGGCGAGCCCACGGTGGCGGCGATCGAGGGGCTGCTCGCCACGCGCGCCGCGCAGGGCGGCGACGTGGTCGTGTCGGTGGGCGGGGGCAGCGTGCTCGACGCGGGCAAGGCCGTGGCGGCGCTGGCGCCCGCTCCCGGCCCGATGCGGCGCTACCTCGAGGTCGTCGGCGAGGCCCGGCCGCTGGAGGCCGAGCCGCTGCCCCACGTGGCGGTGCCCACCACCGCCGGCACTGGCGCCGAGGTCACGCGCAACGCGGTGCTGGGCGTGCCCGAGGAGGGCGTGAAGGTCAGCCTGCGGGATGCGCGCATGGTGCCCACCCGCGCGATCGTGGATCCCGAGCTCACCCACGGCCTGCCGCGGGCGGTGACGGTGCGCACCGGCCTGGACGCGCTGACCCAGCTGATCGAGCCGTTCGTCTCGCCGGCGGCCAGCCCCTACACCGACGCGCTGTGCCGCGAGGGCATCCCGCGCGCGGCGCGGGCGCTGCCGCGGGCCGCCGACGAGCGCGCCGAGGACGTCGACGCGCGCGGCGACATGGCGCTCGCCGCGCTGCTGGGCGGCCTGGCGCTGGCCAACGCCAGGCTCGGCGCGGTGCACGGGTTCGCTGGGCCGCTCGGTGGCGTGCGCCCGGCCCCGCACGGCGCGATCTGCGGGCGCCTGCTGCCGCTGGTGGCCGAGGCCAACCTCGAGGCCCTGCGCGCGCGCCAGCCCGACGCGCCCGCGCTGGAGCGCTACGCCGAGGTCGCCCGCCTGCTGACCGGGCGCGTCGACGCGACCGCGGCCGACGCGGTGACCGTGCTCGCCGACTTGGTGGCCGACCTCGACGTGCCCGGATTGTCCGCCTGGGGCGTGAGCGAGGCCGACGTGCCGCCCGTCGTGGCGGCCTCAGCGCGGTCGAGCTCCATGCGCGGCAACCCGATCGAGCTCACCGAGGACGAGCGCGCCGCCATCCTGCGCCGCGCCCTCTAGCGGCGCCGGCGCGACCGGCTCGCAGGGTGCCGCACACCTTGGCCGGCCTGCGCCGACAGGCCAGGTGCGACGCACCCCGGCGCGCCCGTCGGCACCGTACGATTCCCTTGTGACGCCTGACGATGGCGCGCGTCGACCCCCGGCCATGCGCGAGCAGAGGGAGAGGTGATCGTGGCGGCTCCGGCACCCACGGAGTTCTTGCCGCCGGTGCGCGGCGGGCGACGCATGCCCGTCGCCGCCGCACGCGCGCGGGCAGCGCTGCATGCGCTCCTGCGCTGGACCGGCAGGGCGGCCCTGGTCACGCTCCTGGCCCTGCTCGTGGTCCTCGCGTGGGACCTGTGGCACCTCGTGCCCGGCCGCGGGTGACCACCGCGGCGGGGTGACCGCCCCGGCGGGGTGGCCACCGGGGCAGGGCTGATCGCCGCGGCGGCTCAGGCGTCGACGGGGCGCAGCGCGTGGGGCCCGGTGCGGTCCTCGGCGTAGCTGACCACCGGCTCGGGTCCGTCGACCGCGGCGTCGGGCGGCAGGTCCTTGGCGGCCCGCAGGCTCGCGCTGCCACCCGACAGCGTGGCCACGTCGGTGAAGCCCCGCTGGACCAGCGCCCGATAGGCGAGGTAGCTGCGAAAGCCCACGGCGCAGTAGAGGCGGATCGGCTGGTCGCGGTCCCAGTCGGCCTGGGCCTCGCGCAGCGCCGGCAGCGGCACGCTCTCGGCGCCCGGCAGGTGCCAGGCCGCGAACTCCTCGGGGCTGCGGACGTCGATCAGCCTGGCGCCACGGACCGCGTCGGGATAGTCGTCGGGGTGCCAGAACGCGACATCGCCGCGCAGCACGTTGGCGGCCACGAAGCCCGCCATGTTCACCGGGTCCTTGGCCGACCCGAACGGCGGCGCGTAGCCGAGCTCGAGCCCCTCGAGGTCGTGGACCGTCAGGCCGGCGCGCAGCGCGGTGGCCAGCACGTCCAGGCGCTTGTCGACGCCGTCGTGGCCCACGATCCCCGCGCCGAGCAGCCGCCCGTCCTGCGGGTCGAACAGGACCTTGAGGTGCATCGCCGCGGTGCCCGGGTAGTAGCCGGCGTGGCCGGGCGGGTGGACGTGCACGCGCTCGTGGGGGATGCCGGCCTCGCGGAGCTGGCGCTCGTTGGCGCCGGTGCCGCCCGCGACCATGTCGAACACCTTGACCACGCCGGTGCCCTGCACCGGCGCGATGGTCGAGTCGCGCCCGCAGATGACCTCGGCGGCCGTGCGGCCCTGCCGGTTGGCCGGGCCGGCGAGGGGCACCAGCCAGGAGCCGGGCAGCACGAGGTGCTCGACCTCGATCGCGTCGCCGGCGGCGAGGATCGACGGGTCGCTGGTGCGCAGGTGGCGGTCGACGGCGATGCCGCCGCGCGGCCCGAGCTCGAGTCCGGCCTGCTGCGCCAGGCTGGTGTTGGGGCGCACCCCGGCTGAGAGCATGACCAGGTCGGTGGTCACCTGCTCGCCGTCGGCGAGCTCCACGGCGAGGCGGCCCTCGTCGGTGGGCGTGAACGCGCTGGCGCGCGTGCCGAGCCGCAGGTCGACCCCGTG
>PUKE01000250.1 GCA_003550425.1 Nitriliruptoria bacterium | reverse complement strand
GAGCAGGACCCGATGGAGGCCGACGGCCTGGTCGACTGGGTGACCAAGTACCGGCTGCTGGAGCAGTACCGCACGCGCGACGGGCTCGACTGGGACGCGCACAAGCTCAAGCTGATCGACCTGCAGTACCACGACGTGCGCACCGACCGGGGGCTCCACGCCAAGCTCGCGGGCTCGGGCCGCCTGCCGCGGCTGGTCGAGGAGGCCGAGGTGCGCGCGGCCATGACCGAGCCGCCGCGCGACACCCGCGCCTACTTCCGCGGCCGCTGCCTCCAGCGCTACCGCGACCAGGTGGCCGCGGCTGGCTGGGACGCGCTGATCTTCGACGTGGGCGCCGAGTCGCTGCAGCGCGTGCCGATGATGGACCCCGCCAAGGGCGGGGCCGACACGGTGGAGGCGCTGCTCGACCGCAGCGAGGACGCTGCCGCGCTCCTGAAGGCCCTGCGAGGCTAGGCCTTGCGCCCGCGCTCACGCCCCGCGGCGCCGGTACACTTCGGGCAGGAACTCGCGGAGGAGCGCATCGATGAGCGACGCAGAGCGCGTCCGCAAGCCGCGCACCGACAAGGAGGAGACCGAGGAGGCCGAGGCCACCGAGACCGGTGAGCAGGTCGACACCTCCGAGGTCGACGACCTCCTTGACGAGATCGACGAGGTCCTCGAGGAGAACGCCGAGGAGTTCGTCAAGAACTACGTCCAGAAGGGCGGCGAGTAGCCGCTACCCCTTGGCGATGGGGTGCACGGCCTCGCTGGCTGGCATGTCCGTGTGCGTCACGAGGCGCCTTGCCGCGGCTCGCCCCGCTGAGGAGTGGTCCATCGGCCCGAGGGAGCAGACGACCCCGGGTCAACGCCCGGTCGCCCAGTAGTCGTTGAGACGATCGATGGCCTCTTGCCGCGTCATCGAGGCGACATCTCGGCGCGTCATCCCAACTCTGCGGATGAGGAGATTGACGACGTCGATCGGTATGGCGTCCTCGGGCTCCTCGGGCTGGTCTGCGCCGATGCGGTTCGGGGAGATGCCACGGTGAACGCATGCCCAGAACTCATCGGCGGTGACGTCGAGTTGGTCGCGAAGGACGTGGGCCCACATCTGGGCGCCATACGTGGTCTTGTCTGGCGGCCGTGAGATCCGGGTCCGCAGCACGCGCCCGTCAGGCAGGCCGAGCTCGTAGGTCTCGTGATGAGTGGATGCGACCTTCGTCCAGCCCTCGTTGACCACGAACTGGTGGTGGTGGGCCCGCGTGGGCTGCGGCCGAGAGGAGCTCACCGCTGTTGCCGTGAAGACCGATCCGCAGGGCCGCTCGCCCATTCCCTGAGCTCGTCGTCGTCCGAGAGGGCGACGTGGTGGACCAGGGAGGCGGCGTGCTGGTGGTTGGGGGCTTGGTGGAGCCGGTCCTGCCATGCCTCGGCGTAGTCGCGCAACGCGGAGACGAAGTCGTCGAGCGCGCTGTCCAGGGTCGACCCGTCCGCCGCGACAGGATGCCCCGGGAGAACGACCGTCCAGCCGTCATCCTCCGCAACGACCTCGGGTGCGGGCACGGCGCGACGCAGCACGTCGCGCAGCAGCGAGGCAGAGAGGAGGGAGAAGTCCTGATCACCGCGGTAGAACACGACGGGGCGGCGGTCTGCGGCCGCGTTCAGCGTCGCTGCCCACGAGCGGCGCACCTCGGTCGAGGTCGGTTCCCTGGCTGTGGCCACCGTCCCCTCCTGAACGTACATCGTGTACGTAGTGTACTCAGGTGAGCCCCTCGCGCAGTGCTCGCTGATCGCGCCGATGCTTGTACGGCGACTCGCGCTCGTCCATCGCGAACGGGTGGTCGAGGGCATCCATGAGCGCGAGGTAGGGCTCGGGCGGGAACGCCTCCGGCGAGTGGACGCCGGTGCCGGACCATGCGCCGCGAGCCAGCAGCTCGAGGGTGATGGCGGGCCCGTAGGCGGTCTGGGTGACCACGGCCTGGGTGCCGAACCGCTCCATGACCTCCTGGTTGTCGGTCATCTGGTAGAGGAAGACCTCGCGGGACAGGCCGTCCTTGGTGCCGGTCACGTTGACGCCGACGCAGGCGCGCCCGGTGATCCTGTCGCCGATGCGCGCGGGATCGGGCGCCGTGGCGGCGACGACGTCGAGCGGCGCGACCTCCTCCTCGCCGATCTGGATCTCCTCGTCGCTGTCCAGGCCGAGGGCGCGCAGGGTGCGCAGCGCGGCTCGCATGTCCTCGTCGAGCTGGATCTTGAACGAGACCTTGCGCAGCCCCTTGTCGATGGAGCGCGGGATGTACATGACCTCCTCGTGCTCCACGGCGACCATCTCCACGGGGCCGATGCCCTCGGGCAGCGTGAAGACCTCGGGCTCGGCCATGGGCTCGGCGAGGTACCAGCCGCGGTCGCGCTCCCAGAACACCGAGGGGTTCAGGCACTCCTCGATGACCGTGACGACGTTGAAGCCGAACACGAGGTCGAGCCCCTCGACCTCGAAGTCGTTGCCGTCGCGGACCTTGATCTCGTCGAGTCGATCGAACAGGTGGGCCTCGGCGTACTTGGCGAGCACGTCCACGGTGCCCGGGTCGATGCCGCAACCGGTGATCGCGAGCAGCCCTCGCTCCTCCCACGCCCGCGAGTGCTCGAACTGGTATTGCGCCATCCACTCCTCGGGCGCGTTGCCGACCGGGTCGTCCTCGTCGTACCGCGAGTCGGTCCCGAGGTCGAGGTAGTGGGCCCCCGCGGCATGCGCCGCGTCGAAGATCGGCTTGGTGAACGCTGACTCGGTCGCGTTGACGATGACGTCCACGCCATGCGTGCGGGCCAGCGTCTGGATCAGCGCGCGGTCGCCGGCGTCGACGAACTCGGGGAGGAAGCGCTCGCCCTCGCCCAGCGCGGTGGCGACCTCGTGGGCGCGCGTGCGGTCGTGGTCGGCGAGCACCATCCGCTCGAGCCACTCGCGGTGGGGGTCGCGGCGCTGGAGGATCCGGGCCATCGCCTCCCCGACGCCGCCGCAGCCGATCAGCAGGACGCGCACAGTGACGACCTTCCCCTCGGGGTTGCGCGGTGTGCTGGAACGTAGCAGGACCCCGCCACGCCGAGGCCGGCCCTCGTCGCCGAGGGAGACACCCGCGGTCTGCAGGAGTGAGAGGGGCCCACTCGCGCTAGCTGAGGGGCATGGGTCCGCATCCGGGCGGCGCTGATCATCTTGTTGATGACAAAGCAGTTGAACGCCCAACTATACTCTCGGCATCGCAGGACGGAGGCAGCACGGTGGGCCATCATCTCCGCCTATCGACCCAGACCATGGCGCTGCAGGTCGTAGTGGTCGTGCTCGCGCTGCTCGTTGGCCTGGTCGCATGGCTCTACCAGAGTCGGGCCCAACTGCAGGACCAGTACGGCGAACGAGCCCTTGCGATCGCCGACGCCGTGGCTGCGCTGCCCACCGTTGCCGAGACCGTGCAGCGCGAGGATGCCGAGGAGAAGCTCCAGCCGCTTGGAGAGGCCGTACGTGAGGCGTCTGGGATGTCCTTCGTGGTCATCGCGGACGATGAGGGCGTGCGGCAGTCCCATCCCAACCCGTCCAACCTCGGAGAGCGGGTGTCGACGAGCCCCGCGGCACCCCTTGCTGGTGAGCGGGTCATCGAGGTTGACACGGGAACGCTTGGTCGCTCGGTCCGTGGCAAGGCCCCCATCGAGCATGCCGGGGACATCGTGGGGATGGTCTCCGTCGGCGTGCTGGAGGAGCACGTCGCGGCAAGCTTCTTCACGGACCGTGCCCCCACGCTCCTGTTGTTCCTCGCACCGGCCCTGGCGCTGGGCGTGGCCGGCTCGCTGCTGCTCGCACGCCGCATCAAGCGCCTCACCCACGGGCTGGAGCCCCATGAGATCGCGGCGCTGCTCGAGGAGCGGCAGGCGATGCTCCACGGAATCCGCGAAGGCGTCGTCGGGGTCGATGACCAGGGCTGCCTCGCGGTAGTCAACGACGAGGCACGCCATCTCTTCGGGCTGCCCGATGACGCCGAAGGCCTGGAGCCAGCGCACATCGTGTCCGAGGGGCCACTGCTCGATCTTCTCGAGGGCCGAGAGCGGGCCGACGACGTGGTGCTGGTCATCGGGCAGAGGGTCCTGGTCGCGAACCGCATGCCGGTCGAGGTGCGGGGGACGCGGGTTGCCACGATCGTCACGGTCCGCGATCGGACCGTGCTCGAGACGCTGTCCCAAGAGCTCGACAACCTGCGCAACGTGGCCGACGCCTTGCGGGCGCAGGCCCATGAGTTCGACAATCGACTCCACACCCTCGCAGGGCTCATCGAGCTGGGCCATCACGCAGAGGCCCTGGCCCTGATCACCGAGAACTCGGTCGATCACCAGCAACGTTCGGAGCGCCTCGCGGAGTCCATCCGTGACCCGACGCTGGCGGCCCTGCTGCTCACCAAGATCGCCACTGCCGAGGAGCGGGGCGTCACCTTGATCCTGACGGAGCGCAGCAGCCTCGAGGTCGAGCTCGGAGAGCCGGGTCCGCTCTTGACGATCCTCGGCAATCTGATCGACAACGCGGTCGATGCCGCGGTGGACGCACCCACGGGCTCCGGTCGCGTGACCGTCGATCTCTGGTGCGACCACGAGCGGCTTGGCTTGCGCGTGGCCGATAGCGGCTCGGGCGTCGACATCCGTCGAGTCGAGCAGCTGTTCCAGCGCGGGTACTCGAGCAAGCCGAACGCCGGAGACCGGGGCCTGGGTCTGGCGCTGGTGAAGCAGGCGGTCATGCGCTTGGAAGGGGAGCTCGAGGTCAGGAACGACGGTGGGGCGGTCTTTGAGGCCAGAGTCCCGCTTCGACCCTTGCTCGATCAGACGCTGCGCGATGACGACACGGTGGTGAGGTCATGATCCGAACGCTGGTCGTGGATGATGACTTTCGTGTCGCCGCCCTGCACGGCGACTACGTGGCCCGTCTCCCCGAGTTCGAGACGATCGGCCGCGCCCTCACCGGCGAGCAGGCCGTGGCCCAGACAGCGTCGCTCCGACCGGATCTGGTGCTGCTGGATGTGTACCTTCCGGATCGCTCGGGGCTCGAGGTGGCCAAGGAGATCCGACGGCTCGACGAGCCCCAGCCAGATCTCGTGTTCATCACTGCCGCGCGCGACGTCGACACCGTCCGCACGGCCATCAGGGACGGCGCGCTCAACTACCTCGTCAAGCCGTTCACCTTCTCCACGTTCCAAGAGAAGATGCTGCAGTATCGGGATTGGACCGCGCGGGTCGCCGCCGCGGAGGCCGCTGACCAGGACACCGTCGATCGGCTCTATGGCGCGCTGCGTCCTGCTGCGCCCGGCTCTCGACTGCCCAAGGGCCTGTCAGAGCCGACCCTGCAGCTCGTGCTGGAGGCCGTGCGTGAGCTCGAGGGCCCTGTGTCCGCTCACCATGTGGCGCGCGCCGCTGGCGTGAGCCGTGCGACTGCCCGCCGCTACCTGGAGCATCTCGTCGAGACCGGACACGTCGACCGCCGCTTGCGCTACGGCACCGCAGGGCGCCCCGAGCATCGGTTTGCCTTGGCAACGGTTGGAGGGTGAGCCGCGCTCGCCGATGCGGGGGCAGCCTCGCGCATGAGCTGACGCCCTCCCCCATGAGCGCGAGCGCGCCGTGCCGTGAACAGAATGAGCAGAACCGTCACTACGCGGATTTCCCTCTCTGCGTGCACAACCTCGACAGCCTCGAGCGCCACGTGATGGGCTCTGTGCGACCGCACTCGGAGGCGGTCATGAGGAGCCGAGCGAACGAGGAGCTGTCATGTCGGCAAGACCCGTAGCCCTGAAGGCACTCGCCGCGGTGTTCGCGCTTGCGCTCTTGGCCTCCGCCTGTGACGAGGAGGGGGCCACCGAGGCAGACGCGGCTGATCCCGACGACTTCACGCCGAGCGAGCCGATCGAGTACATCGCTCCGGCGGGGGCCGGGGGCGGATGGGACACGCTTGCGCGCACCACTGGGCGCGTCCTTGAGGAGTCCGATCTGGTCGATGTGAACTTCCCGGTGGAGAACCACGAGGGAGGCGGCGGAGCCGTCGGCTGGGCCCACGTGGCGGGTCAGCCCGGTGACGACCACACGCTGTTCATGGCTAGCCCTCCCTTGATCCTCGTCCCACTCTCTGGGGAAGCGGACCACGACCACACGGACTTCACCGCCGTGTCACGCCTGATCACCGACTACATGATCTATGGCGTCCCCGAGGACTCGCCGATCGAGACCGTCGAGGAGCTGTTCGAGCGGGCGGCAGACGCTGACGATGAGGACGAGTTCGCGATCGCAGGCGGCTCTGCTCCCGGCAGCATGGACCACATCGGTCTCGCCGGCGCTGCTGACGCTGCAGGCGTCGACGCTGCCGAGGTGAACTACGTGCCCTTCTCCGGCGGCGGAGAGGCCATGACGGCCGCGATCGGTGGCCATGTCGACGCGGTCGTCACCGGCGTTGGCGAGTCGACCAGTCAGGTCGAGGCTGGTGAGATCCGGGTGCTCGCCACCTCGGCCCCCGAGGGCGAGTCACCGATCGACGCGCCGGCGCTCCAGGACGAGGGCATCGACTACACCTTCGACATCTGGCGTGGCGTGATGGGGCCCCCTGACATGAGCCCCGAGGCCATCGCGTTCTACGAGCAGATGTACGCGGACATGCTCGAGCTCGACGAGTGGGCCGAGGAGCGTGACGAGCTCGGGTGGATCGACGCCTACCTCGGGCATGACGAGTTCACCGAGTTCCTCGACGAGCAACAGGAGGAGTTCGAGGCGGTGCTCGACGATCTCGGCCTGCTGGGCGAGGCACCCGACTCCTAGACGCAGCGCTTCGCCCACGGCCATGGAGTCCTTCCGGTTCAGCGACCGCGTCATCGGCCTCGTGCTGGCCGCTGGCGCGGTCGCCTACCTGATCGCAGCCTGGCAGATCCCGCAGTTCGCCCTGGACACCGTGCCTGTCCAGCCGCGCGTCTTCCCGCTCGCGCTGGGTGCCCTGTTGCTGCTCCTCGCCGTCCTGCTGGCGATCAGGCCTGCGGGTGCGTCACAGCCCCCGGGCGCGGAGCACGACGCCGAAGCCGATGGCTCGCCAGAGGAGGACGCAGGCTCCTCAGACGCCGGCGGCCAAGCGCGAACGCTTGGCCGTTCCTCGCGCCCGAGGGTCGAGGTGCTCATCCTCGTCGGCGGGACGGCGGCCTACATCGGCCTGCTCGAGCCGCTCGGCTTCATTCCCGCCACGATCGCGTTCCTGCTCGCCGGCTCCTGGTGGTTCCGCACCGCGCGGCTGTGGGTCGCAGCCACGGTGGCGGTCGGCGTGACCCTCGCGGCGCAGCTCGGGCTCGGTGAGCTGCTTGGCGTGCGTCTGCCGGCCGGAGTGCTCGCCCCGCTGGGCATCTAGGGAGCGATACGCATGGACGCGCTGCAAGACCTCGCCTTCGGCTTCACGGTCGTCTTCGAGCCGTTCAACCTGCTGCTGGTCGCCTCTGGCGTCCTGGCCGGCACGATCATCGGGATGCTGCCCGGCCTCGGGCCGATCGCAGCGATCGCGTTGCTGATCCCGACGACGTTCGGCATGGACCCCTCGTCGGCGCTGATCCTCCTGGCGGGCGTCTACTACGGGGCCGTCTTCGGGGGCTCGACATCGTCCATCCTGCTGAACGCCCCAGGCATCGCGGGCACCGTCGCCACCAGCTTCGACGGCTACCCGATGGCCCGATCCGGCAGGGCGGGGGCGGCGCTTGCGATCGCTGCCATCGCCTCCTTCATCGGCGGCACGATCGCCTTGATCGGCCTGGCGCTCGTGGCGCCAGCCCTCGCGTCCGTGGCCGTGGCGTTCGGCCCAGCCGAGTACTTCGCCCTCATGGTGCTGGGGCTGACGGCGGTGACCTCGCTCTCCGACACGGGACTGGTCAAGGGCCTGCTGGCTGGGACCTTCGGCGTCATGGTCTCGATCATCGGCATCGACCTGCAGACCGGGACCTTGCGCTACACGTTCGGCATGCCCGAGCTCTTCGAGGGCGTGGACTTCCTCATCGTCGCCCTCGGCGTGTTCGCCTTGGCGGAGGTGCTCCGCCTGGCGCTGCAACCCCAGAACGAGTCGCAGGAGGCCATCGGGTCGTTGCGGCTCAGTCGGCGCGAGCTGCGCGACATGGCGCCAGCGACCGGTCGAGGCTCGCTCGTGGGGTTCTTCTCTGGGATCCTTCCGGGCGCCGGTGCCACGATCGGATCGTTCCTTGGCTATGGACTCGAGAAGCGGGTCGCCAAGGATGCCGACACCTTTGGGAAGGGCAACACCAAGGGCATCGCTGCGCCAGAGTCGGCCAACAACGCTGCCGCCGTCGGATCGTTCGTGCCGTTGCTCACGCTGGGCGTGCCGGGATCGGGCACCACCGCCGTGCTGCTCGGGGCATTGCTGGTCCTTGGGATCCAGCCCGGACCCCTCATGTTCGCCGATCGCCCCGAGGTCTTCTGGGGCGTCATCGCCTCGATGTACATCGGCAACATCGTCCTGCTGATGCTGAACCTCCCGCTCATCCCTCTGCTCGCGCGGATCCTGCGCACACCGCGACCGCTGCTGCTGCCGCTGATCATCGTGTTCTGCGTCATCGGCGTGTACGGCCTGCGCTTCAACACGTTCGACCTGTGGCTCCTCCTGTTGTTCGGCGTCCTTGGCTTCCTGATGCGCGCGAACGGATTCCCTGCCGCACCCTTGATCCTGGGCTTGATCCTGGGGGCCATCATGGAGGAGTCGATGCGGCAGGCCCTGCAGATCTCCGGCGGTGCCTGGTCGGTCTTCCTTGAGCAGCCCATCTCGGCGACGCTGCTGGCGCTCGCTGCCGTGAGCCTGCTGGCCCCACCGCTCGTTGCCCGTTGGCGGCAGCGCAGCCGAGCCTCGGTGGGGTGATGTCGTCGCGCGCATGAGCCTCTCGCAGGTCCTCCGCCCGAGCCGTGACGGGACCGTTGGCCAGGACGGGCTGCGCGCGGCTCACTACGGTCCGCGTTTCGCCCACGCTGCGACGGCCCGAGCCCCCGGGTGCCTGCCGAGCCCGCCATGCGCCACGTCGTCGAGATCGCCCGTCAGGACCTGCGCAACCTGCGCCGGGTGCCGCTGGTCGTCGGGCTGCTGGTCGGCCTGGCGGTGCTGCCGGCCCTGTATGCCTGGTTCAACATCGGTGCGGCCTGGGACCCCTACGCCAACACCGGCGAGGTCAGCGTGGCGGTGGTCAACGCCGACGCGGGCACGACCGTCGACGGCGAGCCGGTGCGCCTGGGCGACGACCTGGAGGACGAGCTCCGCGAGAACGATGAGCTCGACTGGCGGTTCACCGACGAGCGGACCGCCCGCGAGGGGGTCGAGCACGGCGACCTCTACGCCAGCATCCACGTGCCGCCCTCCTTCTCCGCCGACCTGACCAGCATCGTCGACGGCGAGGCGCGTCAGGCGGAGGTCACCTACCGCGTCAACGAGAAGGTGAACGCGGTGGCGCCGACGATCACCGAGACCGGCGCGACGACGGTCACCCAGCGCGTCGGCGACGAGGTGGTCGCCGAGACCACCCAGGCGCTATCCGATGAGCTCGACCGCCTCGGCGTGCGCGTGGAGGAGCAGCTGCCCTCGGCTCGCCGTGCCAGCCGCGCGCTGTCGGACCTGGAGGGCGCCCTGCCGCGGCTGCGCACCGCCGGGGACCTGCTCATCGCCGCCGACGAGCAGTGGGGGACGATCGAGCGCCAGGCCGACCGGCTCCTCGCCCTGGAGGAGGCCATCCCCACGGTGCGCGCGGGCGGCGATGCGATCCTCGCGCTCGAGGCGCGCCTGCCCGAGGCCGAGCGGCTCGTCGACGATCTCGCGGCGCTCCACGACAGCGCCGACGAGCTGCGCGCAGCGCTGTCAGCGGTCGCCGGGGAGGACGCGGAGCTGGGCGCCGCAGCCGACGCGGTGGAGGCCGCCCGCGACGCGACCGCCGCAGGCCACGACCGGCTCGACGAGGCGGACGCGGCCCTGTCGGCGCTGGAGGCGCGCCTCGACCGCGCCGACGACGCGCTGGAGGACGCCACGGTCGCGGTGGAGGACGCCCACGACGCGCTCGACCCGCGCCTCTCGGCGCTCGTCGCCGAGCTCGAGGACGCTGCCGATCGGCTCGCCGCACTCGCCGACGACCTCGACGCGTCCGTCGCCGACCTCGATCCCGACGAGCTCGCCGCGCTGGTCGACCACGCCGACGAGGCCCTCGCCGACGCCGAGGAGCAGCTCACGCTCCTCGAGGACGCGCTCGAGCGCTGGGAGCCCGAGGACGAGGAGGACGAGGCCGCCAAGGAGGCCCTGAAGGCGGCGCTCGACGCGGCCACGGCCGCGGTGGCCGAGGCGCGCGAGGCGCTCGACGAGCTCCATGAGTCGCTGTCGGAGGGGGAGATCCCCGGCGAGGAGGCGGCCGAGCGCCTGGTGACGGCGCTCGAGGAGGCGTCCGCCGCGCTGGGGGAGTCCGCCGAGGTCGTCGACGCCAAGGCGCAGGCGCTGCGCGACGGGCTGGCCCGTCACGCCATGGGCGCGCTGACGCGGGCCGAGGACGGCCTCGCCGCCCTCGAGGCGCACGTGGAGGAGGTGGCCGCGCTGCTGGAGGATGGCCGGGAGGCCACGGCGGCTGCCGACGACGCCCTCGACGACCTGGACGCCGCGATCGACGAGGCCGCCGACCGCGTGGACGCGCTCGCCGACGAGGCGCTGGCGCGCGCCGACGACGCCGTCGATGCGCTCGCCGCCACCGAGGAGGTGGCCGAGGACGAGCTGCCGGCCGTCGCCGAGCGCGTCGAGGACGCCGCGGACACGGTGCGCCACGACCTGCCCGCGCTCGAGGACGACTACCGTCGCGCGGCCGCGCTGCTGACGACCCACCTGCCCACGGCCGAGCGCGCCGTCGGCGAGCTGGCCGCACTGGCCCGCGAGGACCTGCCGACCCTGGAGCGCGGCGTCGAGGAGGCGGCCGACTGGGCCGAGGAGGTCGAGGAGGAAGAGCGGCTCGCCGAGCTGGTCGAGGTGCTGCGCGCCGACGTCGACGAGGAGGCCGAGGTCCTCGCCGAGCCGGCGGTCCTCGACGAGGAGCCGCTGTTCCCGATCCCGAACTACGGCTCGGCGATGATGCCCTTCTATACGACGCTGTCGCTGTGGGTCGGCGCGCTGCTGCTGTCCAACCTGCTGCGCACCGAGCCGGTCGGCCCCGACCGCCGACCGCACCACACGCTGCGACAGGTCTACCTCGGCCGGGGAGTGCTGTTCCTGGGGATGGGCGCCGCGCAGGGGCTGGTGGTCAGCGTCGGCAACCTCGCGCTGCTCGGCGCCCACGCCCAGCACCCGCTGCTGTTGGTGGCGTGGTCGGCGCTGATCGGCCTGGTGTTCATGACGATCGTCTACACGCTCGTCTCGGTGCTCGGCAACCTCGGCAAGGCGTTGGCCATCGTGCTGCTGGTGCTGCAGCTGTCGGGCGGCGGCGGCACGTTCCCGATCGAGGTCACCCCGCCGTTCTTCCAGGCCATCCACCCCTACCTGCCGTTCACCTACGCCATCGACCTGCTGCGCGAGGCGGTCGGTGGCGTGGTCCCCTCGGTCGTGACCAGCCACCTCGCGGTGCTGCTGGCGTTCGCCGCGGCCGCCGTGGTGATCGGGATGCTGGCCAAGCCGCTCCTCGCCGAGCGGATCGCCGAGACCTCCGAGCGCTCCCGCGAGAGCCGTCTGGTGGAGTAGCGGGCGGATGGCACCAGGATGGAGGGCTCCATCGGCGAGGTGGCGCCCAGCCCGTCGACGAGCACGACCACCGGTCGCCCGAGCGCGTCGGGAGGTGGGCGACGGCGCTGAGGGTGAGCTCCTCCGCGCCGGTCGCATCAGCGCTCGTCGGTCAACGGGCCCGGTTCGACCGCTGTCCATTGCCGAGCCGGTCGGTCAGCAGCCCGAGCAGACCGGGCAGGTCGGTGGCGAGGCGCTCCAGGACGGCGAGGTCGAGCACGGCGAGGGTGTCGTCGGGAGTGTGCGCGAGCCCGGCGAGCAGCGCGTGCACGTCGGCGCTGGTGATCGCCACCGCCGGGATGCCGCGCATCGCGAGGATGGCGTGGTCGCTGTCGATCCAGGGCTCGGCCGTGACCCAGCCGGAGTGGGCGTCGACCCAGGCCTGCAGCTCGTCCTGCAGCGGTGGTGGGCAGGCCAGCGCGGCGAGCGAGAGGCCCTGACCGCGCAGCCCGACCCCGTCGATGTTGACGGCGCCGACGATCGGTGCGAGATCGGTCGCGGCGAGCCAGGCGGTCTCTCCGCAGCCGTCGAAGTGGTCCTCGCCGTTGAACAGGACGAGCTCGAGCGGGAGGCCGTCGAGGTGGTCGAGCTCGGCGAGCGCGAGCAGGGTCGCGACGGCCGCGGCGTTGTCGAAGGCGCCCGGGGTGGTGGCCTTCGTGTCGAGGTGGGCGCACAGGACCAGCCGACGGTCGTCGTCGGTGAGGCGGGTGGACAGGTTCACGCCCGCACCCGCATGGACCCTGCCCGACAGCACCAGACAGAGGTCGTCGCCGGTGGCCAAGGTCGCACCGACGTGGGTGGGGACGGTCGTGGAGGGGATCGCGAGGTCGGGGTCCTCCAGGATCGGCTCCCAGTGGTCGGAGACGGCCACGATCGCCGCGGGACGCAGGCGCTGCAGGGCGCCGCGGAGGCGCTCGTGGTCGGGCGACGACAGGAACGGGAACGCCGCGGGCAGGACCGGCTCACGCGCCAGCTCGTCGGCGAGCACCAGGATCGTGTCCGTCCGCGGCGCGAGCTCCTCGAGCTCGGCCAGCCGGCCGACGCGCCTGGCCCGTCCTCGGGCCTGCACCGGCGGGCTGTAGGGGTTCGGGGCGACCGCGACCCGAGCCTGTCCGACCTCGAGGCACCCGGTACCGGGCTCCCACCAGCGGGTCGTGAACGGCAGGGTCGTCACGGATCGGCCGGCCGCGGCCAGGCTGGCCTGGACGTGGTCGGTGGCCCGCCGGTTGGCGGGCGAGCCCGGCGGCCGGGCGCCGATGTCCTCGACGAGCACCGCGAGGTGGTGGCGGAGGCGTTCGCCGAGGCTGGCCATGAGCGCTCCCTCTCCCCGTGACACGCGGGCCCGCTGGTCGAGGCACGGCGCCGCGCTGGACGGTCCGGCGTCCGCAGCCGGTCCGGCCTGCGCGGTGGCGTCAGCGCCGCCCCGGCCGCACCACGCCGTGCTCGTAGGCGAACACCACCAGCTGCACGCGGTCGCGCAGGGAGAGCTTGCGCAGCAGGCTCGCCACGTGGGTCTTGACCGTAGCGGAGCCGACCACGAGCCGCTCGGCGATCTCGGCGTTCGACAGGCCCTCGGCGACCAGCCGCAGCGTCTCGGTCTCGCGCTCGGTGAGGTCGTCCAGCGCTGCCGAGGGCGCGGTCGGCTCGGGCGTCGCCTGGGCGAAGGCGTCGATGAGGCGGCGCGTGACCGCGGGCGCCACCAGCGCGTCACCGCGCGCGACCACGCGGACGGCCTCGACGAGGTCGTCGGGGTCGAGGTCCTTCAGCAGGAAGCCGGAGGCGCCGGCGCGCAGCGCCGAGAAGACGTACTCGTCGAGGTCGAAGGTCGTGACGACCAGCACCGGGATGGGGTCGGCGACGTCGTGGCCCGCGAGCGCCGCGGTCGCCTCGATGCCGTCCATCTCGGGCATGCGCACGTCCATGAGCACCACGTCCGGCCGCAGGCGGCGGGCGCTGCGCACCGCGTGGCCGCCGTCGCCGGCCTCCCCGACCACCTCGAGGTCGGGCTCGGCCTCGAGGATGGTGTGAAAGCCGGCGCGGACGATGGCCTGGTCGTCGGCGAGCAGCACGCGCACGGTCACGGTCGCTCCTCGGCCGGGTTGCGCTCGCGGGGGTGCGCCGGTGGTGGCGCGGTGGGCTCGTCGCTGCGTCCCGCCGTGGGCAGCAGCGCCCGCACGCGCCAGCCGCCGTCGCGGCGCGCGCCGGCGTCGAGCGTGCCCCCGGCCAGCGCGACGCGCTCGCGCATGCCGACCAGCCCGTGACCGCTGTCGGCCTCGCCGCCGTCGCCGGTCGACTCGGCCGTGCCCGCCTGCGGCGGGGCGTCGTTGCTGACCTCCACCTCGAGGTGGGCGTCGGCATAGGCCAGGCGTGCGCGGGTCGGCGCGCCGGGGGCGTGGCGGCGCACGTTGCTGATCGCCTCCTGCAGCACCCGGTAGGCCGCGAGGTCCACGGTCGCGGGCAGCGCGCGCGGCTCCCCGTCGAGGTGCAGCTGGACCTCGACCCCATCGGCACGGGCGTCGTCGACGAGCTGGTGCGCCCGCGCGAGGGTCGGCTGGGGCTCGGTGCCCGCCGCGTCGGCCTCGCCCTCGACCCGCAGGACCCCGACCAGATGTCGCATCGAGGCGAGCGTCTCCTTGCCCTGGGTGCGGATGAACGCCAGCGCCTCGCGGGCGGTCTCGGGGTCACGGTCGAGGACGCGCTCGGCTGCGCCAGCCTGCACCACGATGCTGGACACGTGGTGGGCGGCCACGTCGTGGAGCTCGCGGGCGATGCGGGTGCGCTCGTCGGCCACCGCGCGGCGGGCCCGCTCCTCGCGTTGGCGCTGCAGGTGCTCGGTGCGGTCGACGAGCTCGCGGGTGTAGGCCCGGCGCGTCTGCACATACGCGCCGATCAGCCCTGGCACGGCCAGCAGCAGCAGCGCGCCCAGGCCGAGGTCCAGCGCCGGCGGGATCACCGCGTCCGCCGGCCCCTCGACCTGCACGCGGAGCGTGGCCGCCAGCGGCTGAGCGACCACCGCCCCCCAGGCGATCATGGCCAGCGCGGCCACGGCGAGCACGGCCAGCGCCGCCCGGCGGCTGCGATGGGCGCCGACGGTGTAGGCCGCCACAGCCGCGCCCAGCCCGCCACCGGCGACGCTGTCGGGCAGCGCTTGGGTGAGCAGCACCGCGGCCAGCGCCACCGACAGCACGACGGCGGGAGCGCGTCGGCGGGCGGCGAGCATCCCGCCCTCGATGACGACCAGGCCCAGCCCGGCGACCACCAGCGGGCGCGCGGGCTCCGCGGCGGCCTCCCACGGCATGTCGACCGGGGCGCTGCCCAGGACGTTGGCGACGCCCACCAGCGCCACCAGCGCCGCGCCGACCGCGTCGCGTCCGGTGGGGGTGCGGACGCCGACGCGGGCCAGCGCGGTCTGCCACCAGCGCATCGCTGGCTCCTCGGCTCGGTCGGTCACACGACGTCGCGGCGCGCCATGACCGCACCGCCGGCGATCACGGCCCCCGCAGCGTAGGCGGCCAGCAGGCCCGCGGCGAGCGCCGCCCCGATCGGCGCGCCCGCCTGGCGCTCGAGCAGGATCTGCTCCAGGCCGGTGGGCAGGAACCAGTGGGCGTCGGGCATGGCGAACTGCGCGAGCGGCGCGAGCACCGCCAGCGCCACCAGCGGCACCACGATCGCCGCCACCTGGTTGCGCAGCAGCGCGCCGATGCCGAGCCCGAGCAGCGCGCAGGCGACCATGACGGTGGCCGCGCGCGCCCATCCCTCGGCGACCTCGCCAGCGCCGAGCGCGAGGCTCGCCCCGTCCAGGGCCAGCAGCCCGAGGCCGAGCGTCACGGCGGTCCCGCCGACCGCGAGCGCGGTGAGCAGGCCGAGTCCCGCGGTGACGACGGCCTTGGCGCCGACCACCTGCAGGCGTCGCGGCGTGGCCAGCAGCGTCGGGACGATGGTGTCGTGACGATGGTCGGTCGTGGCGACCAGGGCGCCGAGCACCAGGGCGAAGATCGCCAGGTCGCCGGGGTCCAGCAGCATCCGCTGCGCGGCGGCATCGTGGCGCAGCCCCTCCGACAGCGCCGTGCCGCCGAGCACCAGCAGCACGGAGGCCGCGGCCTGCAGGGCCACGGCAGCCCCCAGCACCAGCCAGGGGGCGCGGATGGTGGTCATCTTGTGGGTCTCGGAGCGCAGCAGGGGTCCCATGGGTGATACTCCGTGGTAGAGAGCAGCGGGTGTCGCGGTGGGCGTCGCGGGGAGCGCGGGCCGGACGACACGCGTCAGCGCATCGCCGTCGCGTCGGCGGTGAGATCGAGGTAGGCGTCCTCGAGCGAGCGGTCGGCGTCGGCCAGCTCACCGATCGGCCCGGCGGCCAGGCAGCGCCCGTGCCCGATGACCACGACGTCGTCGACGGTCTGGGCGACCTCGGCGAGCACGTGGCTGGACAGCAGCACCGTGCCGCCCTCGTCGGCGAAGCCCCGCAGCAGCCCCCGCAGCCACCGCATGCCCGCGGGATCCAGGCCGTTGGCGGGCTCGTCGAGCACCATGACCTGCGGGTCGCCGAGCAGCGCCGCGGCGATGCCCAGGCGCTGGCGCATCCCCAGCGAGTAGCCGGCGACGCGCTTGTCGGCGGGCTCGGTCAGGCCCACCAGGCCGAGCACCGTCTCGACGCGACCGCGGTCGCGCCCGCTGGCCAGCGCCAGCGCGCGCAGGTGGTTGCGCCCGGTGCGCCCGGGGTGTGGGCCGCCGTGCTCCAGCAGCGCGCCGACGGTGCCGGCGGGATCGGCGAGCTCGCGCATGGTGTGCCCGTTGATGCGCGCCACGCCCGCATCGGCGCGCACCAGGCCGAGCAGCACGCCCAGCGTGGTGGTCTTGCCGGCGCCGTTGGGACCGAGGAAGCCGGTGATGCGACCGGGCGCAGCGGTGAAGGACAGGTCGTCGACGGCCACGGTGGCCCCGTAGCGCTTGGTGACCCCCTCGACGGTGATGGTGGGCATCGTCTCCTCCTGGCTGGTCCTGACGCCGCGGTTGCGGCGACACCAGGCAGGATCGTCCGTGGCGGCCGTGCCCACCTCTGTCGCGAGGCTGGTCTTGGCCTCCCCCTCGCGGGGGAGGGAGCGCCAGGTCGCACCCGCCACGAGACGCAGACGCTGGCCTGCCCCCGCGGGCCGGTCAGCGCCTCGTCCGGCAGCGCGGGCTGCTCGAGCCTGATCGCCAGCCGCTCGGCCACCGGCGAGGCGTCCGCGGGCAGGCCGTCGCGTGGCAGGGCCGACGGCATCGAGCCGAGCAGGCGCTGCATCACCCGCACGGGCTCGGTCCTCTAGGCGTCGGTGGGGTGCGCGAGCAGGTCCTCGAGCACGTCAGTGAGCGTGTCGATGTGATGCTGCTGCACGTCAGCCGCGGGCACGCTGGGGCGCTTGGCGAACGCCGCGTCGATGATCTCATCTCGGCGCGCGGCGATGGCTGGGATCACGCACAGCCGCTCGAGGGTCTCCTCGACCGCGGCATGGGGACGCTTGCGCATCCAGTCGAAGTTGATGCCCAGCACGAGCTCCGAGGGACTGAAGTACCCCCCGCACTGTTGGATCGGCCCTTCGGGCGCGTCGAAGATCAACGTGCACGACGGGATCTGTCCCTCGCCCCAGTAGAGCTTGCGCGCGCGCGGCCTGGCCCACGTCTCGTTGTCGTAGGCAGCCCCTGCGGGCTGCTGCCATGAGCTTCCCGACCTGCGGACAAGCATCCCAGCCCGATCTCGCGATGCGGTCGGCGGAGCGGCGCGGCCGAGATCCACCGTCGCCACTGCCGCTCGGGTGCCCGCAGAGGGCAGGGTCGTTGTGTGAGCGGTGCAACCGTGCACGGGGGCCCGGCGTCGAAGGGGCAGCACAGGCCCCCGACGGCCAAGGAGCCCCTGATGCTTGCCTCGCGTGTGCTGTCGTTCTGGACGCG
>PUKE01000310.1 GCA_003550425.1 Nitriliruptoria bacterium | reverse complement strand
GTCTCCTCGAGCAGCGACCCCTCCGCGCCGGTCTGGGGACCGGAGACGAGCGTGCTGTCGACGACGTCGGGCGCCACCCGCGCGCACGACTCGAGCGTGTTCTCCTGCGCCCCGCCGACGATCATCCGCGTGATCACGTGGATCACGCGGGTGCGGTCAGCCATCGTCGGCCTCGCCGTCGTCCTCGTCCTCGGCCTCGGCCGCCTCGGCGAGCTCGATGGCGCGGTCGTCGGCCTCGGCGGCGGCGTCGTCGTCACCGGCCTCGGCGTAGGCCACGGCGAGGAGCTGCCACAGCTCGGGGTCGTCGTCGACGACGGTGACCGCGTGCTCGAGGCGCTCGAGGGCCTCGTCGATGTCGCCGTGCTGGAGGAAGAACCGGGCGGCGTCGGCCTGCAGGTCGACGTGGTGGGGGTCGAGGTGGGCGAGGTCGCGCCACAGCTCCTCGGCGCGCTCGTCCTCCCCGAGGTTCGACGCGAGCCGCGCGGCCGCGCCGACGGCGGGCGAGTGGTGCGGGTTGGCCTCGATCGCCCGCTCATAGACGTCCAGGGCGCCGGCCTGGTCCCCGAGGTCGAGCATCGCCTGCCCGTAGGACGCCCAGTAGTCGACGCGGCCGGGCTGGAGGGCGGTGGCCTCATCGGCGAGCTCGAGGGCGCGGATCGGGTCGGCCTCGGCGTCGGTGTGCTCGAGCTCGAGCACGGTGGCGTCCGCCCGGTACTGGCCGGTCAGCCCCCACGTGCCGGCGATCAGCGCGACCGTGGCCACCAGCGCGGTGGCCGAGCCGACGAGCCGCTGCCCGCGGGTCCGCCGTCGCGGCGCGCCGGGGCCCAGCAGCGTGCGTCGGGTGGTCAGCACCACGATCAGCGCCGCCAGCGTGAAGTGCCAGGCGGCCAGCGGGGGGACGTCGATCGATACCGCCGACTGCGCCTGGTAGGCGATCCAGGCCCCGCCGACCGCGCCCAGCGCCAGCCGCTCGCTGCCCTGGAGGCGACGCAGGCCGACCAGCAGCGTCACGCCGGTGGCCACCACGAAGGCGAGGTAGGCCAGGCCGAGCAGCAGCCCGCCCTCGGCGAACATCTGGAGCGGGACGCTGTGGGCGGCGTCGGTGGTCAGGCCGGTGCCGCGCTCGGTGATCTGCTCGGCGGGACGCAGGGCGCGGTAGCGGTGCTCGTACATGCCCAGGCCCACGCCGAGGACCGGCGCCTCCTGCACCATCCGCGCGGCGGCCTCCCAATACCACAGCCGGGGGCCGAGGCTCACCAGCTCGGCCACGCGCACCAGCGGCCCTAGGCCGGCCGCCAGACCGGCGATGAGCAGGCCGAGGCCGGCGGCCGCCGAGCCCAGCAGCCCCGCGATCCAGGCGCCGGGGCTCTCCACGCGCTCCAGCACCCACGCTACGGCGAGCACCACCAGCCCGAGCAGCCCGGCCACGGGGCCCTGCACCGAGTCCGACAGCGCGGCCACGACCAGGGCGAGGACCGCGCCCGCGCCCGCGAGGCTGCGCGCGAGCACCGACCAGTCGGCACGCAGCGTCAGCCACGTCAGCGGCGCCAGGCCCATGCCCATGAGCGCGGAGGCGAAGTTGGGGTTGCCCAGCGTCGCCTCGATCGGGCTGGAGTGCCCCACCGTCTCGCGCGGCAGGGGGTCCATGCCGAGGTACTGCAGGCCACCGTGCAGTGCCACGACCGCGGCGGTCGCTGCCGCCGCGGTGAGCAGCACCGGCGTGCGCTCGCGGGGCAGCAGGGCGACGAGGAGGAGGAACACCGCCGCCGCCGAGGCGTACAGCACCAGCCCGCTGCCGCGCATCAGCGACCCGAGCAGCGCCGAGGCGGTGACCTCGGCGTGCGTGGCGGCCACCACGGCGGCGACCACGAACGCCCCGAGGGCGGCGAGCGTCCACGAGCGTGGCAGGGGGAGCGCCCGCTCTCGGCTGGCAGTCACCGCGAGCACCCAGACGGCAGCAAGCCCCATGACGCCGACGGTCAGCAGGCGGGTGGTCGAGGGGTTGAAGGTGAGCCCTCGCGCCTCGAAGAAGACTGGGCCCACCAGGAACAGCACGCCGATGAGGGTGGCGCCTGCCGCGGCCCACGGGGGACTGCCGGGCGGCGCGGGGTCGACGGGGCCGTTGCGGCGCGAGCGGGTGCGCGCGGTGGGCTTGCCGTTCGCCGGGCGGCCGCTGCTGGTGCGCGTGGCGTTGGTGCGCGTGGTGTCGGTGCGCTTCGTGTCGGCGCGCTTCGTGCCGGCGCGCACGGATCGCGCCGCTGATCCGGTGGGCTTGCGTCGCTTGGCCATGAGCCCCCCAGCGAGCTCCTGGGTGATCGGTGACGCCCCGGCCCGGGTGGCCGCAGCAGCGCCGCGCGGCGTCGCGGCCGCGCCTGGCGCCGGACGACAGCGTAGCGCCGGCGGGGTGGTGCGATCCGTGTCGTGCGCTTTGTTCGGGGTGGTCTGTGCTGGCGGGTGCGGCGGGTGGCTGGTGGCGCGGGGCGGGGTGGGGTTGCGGGGTCTTGCCTGCCGCGCCTGGCGTTGGCATGCGACGGGGCCCGGTCCGTGGTGGACCGGGCCCCGCTGATGCTCTGGTCGAGCCGGGTGGGCCCGCGGGGGTGCGGGCCCACCGTGGGAATGGTGCTACTGGACGGGGAGCAGCTGGCGGTGGTTCACGCCGTCGTCTTCGGCGTTCACCTGGCCAACGCTCTCGAGCAGCACGTTGGTCGTGAGCTCAATGGCGACGGCGTCCAGCAGACCCTCGAACTTCTCGATGTCGCTGCTGGTGACCGGACGCTCAAGGGTGATGGTCAGGACGTCGGTGTCCTCGCCGTCGGCCTTGAGGTCCTCGAGCTCCTCCTGGAGCAGCTCGTTGACCCGCTCGGACGCGCCGTCACCCTTGAAGGCGCGCTGGTCGAACGGCTCGCGGTCGTCCTCGTCGGGCGAGAGCCACACGTTGGCCTCACCGAAGGTGTCGACCGAGTCGAGCTCCTCGGTGAACTCGAACGTGACATCGATCTCCTCGATGTCGTCGTTCTCCTCGCTCACCTCGGCGCTGAAGCCGGCCAGCTGCGGCCCGACGGTCTGGCCCTCGTCGAAGGAGATGTCCAGCCGCTCGGTGTAGGGGTACGAAGTGAGACCCTCGTCATCCACGATCGCCTCGCTGGCGATCTGGACACCGACGATGGTCTCGGTCACAGCCTCCTCGAACTCCACGGTGCGGAACCGGGTGCCGGTGTCGATCGTCTCACCACTGGTGTCGATGCTGCCATCAAGGTACACGAGGCCGTACGAGTCGGGAGTGTCGAGATCGTCGTCGAGGTCTGCCCCGGGACCGAAGTCGAAGCGGACCTCGCCGTCGTCCACCCGAACGTCAACGCCTGCGAGCTGCGGGCGGTCCTCGACCGTGTTGTCACCGAACTGGGCGGTCCAGAAGCGCTCGCCAGCGTCCTCGAAGCCCTCAGGAGCCGCGTCACCCACGGCGGAGAAGCCGCCCTGTGCGATCTGGTTCTGGAGCTCGTTGGCGGTACTGGCGTTGCTGGCATCACTGAGGTACTCGTCCTCGAGATCCCAACTGTCGCCCCCGTCGGTGAAGTCGTTCGTGTCGATCACGAACGGCACGGTCACGACCTCGTCATCCTGGACGAACTCGACATCCTCGCCGTTGTCGTTGAGCAGCGAGTAGCCCTCCGTGTCGCCGGCCGTCCCGTCGGTGTCGCCCTTCTCGGCGAAGTACACCGAGAAGCTGTCCGCGGTGTCGGCGAAGCTGGCGTCACGGTCGAAGGTGAAGTCGAGCGTGAAGCCGATGGAATCGGCCTCCTCGTCTTCCTCGACGGGATTGAGCCCGCCGTTAGTGTCGAGGCGGGTGACGTTGTCGAGGTTGTCGACCGACTCGAGGTTCGGGACGCCAACGGTGCCGTCGAACTCAGCGTCCTGGACCGCAACGCCACTGGCGGCGTTGTTGTCGGGGTCGCCGGTGCCGAAGCGGTTCTCCTCGACGTCGGCGGCCACGATGGAGTCGGCCACGATGTCGGCCGCATCGCCAGTGGTGAGCTGGTCGTCGACGTCGAAGGTGGCGGTCACCACAGGGTCGCCGTCTTCGTACTCGATCGAGTCAGCCGTCAGCACTGCCAGGGCCGTGTCACCAGGGTTGGTGGACCCGTCCGTGTTCGTGGTGCCGAGGTCGGAGCGCACCGCGCGGAACGCGTCGTCCTCCGAGCCGCTCATCTCGTCGAGGTCCTCATCGAAGGTGTATTCGATGTCGAACTCGCTGTCGTCGACCCTGATATCGGTGATCT
>PUKE01000317.1 GCA_003550425.1 Nitriliruptoria bacterium | reverse complement strand
GGCGGCGGCCCCGCGAGCGCGGGCTCGGCCTCGGCCGCGCCGTGACCGTCCGCGGGCGCCTCAGCCCGCTGCCCGTCCGCGGGCGCCTCGGCCCGCTGCCCGTCGGCGGGCGCCTCGGCGCCCTGACCGTCCTTGGCCGCGTCGCGCTGCCCGCGGTCGTCACGGACCGCGTCCGCCCAGACCGAGCCGGCGGCGGCCGCCGCGAGGCCCTTGGCGCTGCGCGGAGGGCGGCGGCCGCTGCCGCGCAGGTCCGCGGCGCGTCGCAGCTCCTGGCTCTCGCCGCGCAGGTCCTTGGCGACCTGCTGGATCTCCTCGAGCTCGCCGGTCTCCTTGAGCTCGCGGACCGCAGCGCTGGCCTCGCGTCGCACGCCACCGATGGTCTTGCCGAGGCTGCGCAGCATGCCGGGGAGCTTGTCCGGCCCGAAGATGAGCAGCGCGAGCACGGCCAGCGCGACGATCTCCCAGAGCCCGGGTGCGCTCACGGTCGGCTCCCTCCTCGCGGTCCGCGGATCGTGCGGGTGCCGCTAGTCCAGCTCGTCCTCGGGGCGGGCGGTGAGCGTGGCGGTCGCCTCGCGCTCCTGCCCGTCGCGGACGTAGCGTACGACGATGTCCTCGCCCACACCGAAGCGCAGCACGCGGCCGATGAGCTCGGTGAACGAGGCGACCTCGCCGTCCTCGATGGCCACGATCACGTCCTCGCGCTGCAGGCCCGCCTCGCTGGCCGGCGTGTCCTCGAGCACCTCCTCGACGTACGCGCCGCTGCTGACGCCCACGCGCTCGGCCACCTCGGCGGTGACGTCCTCGCCGGACACCCCGAGGAAGGCGTGCTCGACCTCGCCGTGCTCGATCAGCCGGTCGGCCACGCTCTCGACGGTCTCCACGGGGATGGCGAACCCGACCCCGGAGTTGGCGGGCGTCGGGCCCTGAGTGAAGATCGCGGAGTTGATGCCGAGCAGCGACCCGTCGGTCCCCACGAGCGGCCCCCCGGAGTTGCCGGGGTTGATCGCGGCGTCGGTCTGGATGACGTTGTCGTACTGCTGCGGCCCCTCCTCGGTGGTGACCTGCAGCGGCCGGTTGAGGGCGCTGATGACGCCCGAGGTGACGGTCCCCTCCAGCCCGAAGGGGCTGCCCACGGCGATGGCGGGCGCCCCCGGGGTCAGGTCCTCGCTCTCGCCCATCGGCAGGGCGGTGAGGTCCTCGCGGTCGACCTCGACCACGGCGAGGTCGGTGCGCCGGTCGGTGCCGCGCACGGTGCCGCTGGCCTCGGAGCCGTCGGAGAACGTGACGTTGACCGTGTCGCGGTCGGCGACCACGTGCTCGTTGGTGACCACGTAGCCCTCGGCGCGGTAGACGACGCCGGACCCGTAGGCCTCGGCGCCGAAGCCGCTCCCTGAGTCCAGGCGCACCACGGTCGGCAGCACCGACTGCGCGACCGCGGCGACCTGGTCGAGGTCGCCCTCGTCACCGTCGAGCTCGATGGTCGGGGCGGTCTGGCGTGCTGCCTGCACCTCGGCCTCCGAGGGGCCTCCGGCCTCGCCGAGGGCAACGAGCACCGTCGCCGACCCGACGAGCACGCCGATCAGGCCGGCCAGCGCGGCGACGGTGGCCGGCGCCGGCGCACGGCGCGCGGGACCGGCCGTCGGCTCGTGGGGCTCGTGGGGCTCCACCGCGTCTGCTCCCTCCGGCGGGGCGGTCGGGGATGCCGTCTGAGCTCCAGCCTAGGCCACCGCCACGCCGCGAGCCGTCCCGTCCTGGCCTCCGCGCGCGCCGGCGGTCACGCGCCGAGCAGCCGCACCCAGCCCTCCAGCAGGCGCAGGAGGTGCCGCAGCAGCGGGTGCTCGTCGGCGGCGTCCTGGCTGGTCTCGTCGGGCGCGGGGAAGGAGGCGACCGCGCGCTGGAGGTCGCGATCGGAGGCGCCCCCGACCGCGACGTAGGCGGCGCCCCGCGCCTCCCAGGCGCAGCGGGGCGGGTCCGCGTCGGGCCAGTGCCAGGCCGCCTCGCTGCGGGTGGGCTCGGCGCCCGCGAGCATCGCGTCGTCCTCCAGCCCGCCGGGACGCTGGAACACCGAGAGCCGGGTCTCGCCACGGGCATAGACCAGCTGGAGCAGCCCGCTCGGCGCGCCCGCGTCCTCCATGGTGCGGATCTTGACCAGGTGGTAGCCGCCGTCCAGCTCCTCGGGGACCGCCCAGCCGGCGCGTCGCAGCGCGCGGGCGCGCGGCCCCTCGCTCGGCTCGGCGGCGGCGACCGGGACCGAGGGCCGGGTCGCCGCCAGGCCGACCGCGTGTCGCGCGCGCGCCAACCCGCTGCCCGAGCCCTGGCCGAGGACCGCGCTGGCGAGGTCGGCGGGCGCCGCGACGGTCACGGCGCCAGCGGAGGGCCCCGCGGCGACCTCGCCATGGTCGGCGAGGGAGGCGGCCGAGGGAGCCGCGGTGACGACCACGAGGCCGACCGCGCCGACCAGCGCGGGCCAGCGCCTCCGCCTCATGGTCCCAGCTCCTCCCCGGTGACGGCGCGGACCGAGAGGTGCTCGCTGACGAGCTCGTCCATGCTGACCTGGGAGGGCGCGGGCTCGGGCTCACTGTCCAACCCGGCCACGGCGCCGCTGGCCAGGGCGACGGCGACCGCGGCGACGCCGACCCGGCGTCGCGTGCGCTGGCGACGCCGCCCCCGCTCGGCGGCCTCGCGCAGCTCGTCCACCAGCTCGTGGGGAGCGCGGCGCTCGGGGAGGCTGCGCAGCAGGGCCCGCAGCTCGGCGAGGCGCGCCCGCTCCGCGCGGCAGGTCCCGCAGATTGCGAGGTGCTCGGTGACCCTGCGCGCCAGCGCGGCGGGCAGCTCGTCGTCCAGGTGGGCCGACAGCAGTCCCTGGGCGGTCCGGCACTCACGCATGGTCATCACCGGCGGGCCGCGCCTGCACCGACCGAGTGCCCTGCGTGCCCTGGGCGCCCTGCGTGCCCTCGGCGCCCTGCGCCTGCTGCGCCTCGTCCAGGAGCGCGCGCAGCCGGCGCCGACCCCGGTGGATGCGCGAGCGCACCGTGCCCAGCGGCCAACCGGTCGTGTCGGCGATCTCCTCGTAGGACAGGCCCTGCACGTCGGACAGGACCACGGCCAGGCGGTAGTGGTCGGGCAGCGCCGCCAGCGCGCGGTCCAGTCGCGCCTCGAGCGTGGCGCGGTCGACCAGGTCGGCCGGGCCGGGCTCGGCGGAGGCGGGCTCTGGGCGCTCCTCCTCGGCCAGCGGCTCGAAGCGCACGCGGCGCCGTCGCCGCATGCGGTCCAGGAAGAGGGTCTTGGTGATGCGGTACAGCCAGCCCTCGAAGGTGCCCGGACGGTAGGTGTGCAGGCTGCGCAGCACCCGCACGAACACGTCCTGGCTGAGGTCCTTGGCCTCCTCGGCATTGCCGGTGAGCCGGTAGGCCATCGTGTAGATGGCGTCGCCGTACCCCTCGGCGACCTCCTCCCAGGTGGGGACGCGGGGCGCCTGCCCCGCCTCGGCCTCGCGATCGCCCGCGGCGGCGTCACGACCGGATCGGGTCGCGTCCTCGTCCGCGCGGGGCCGCTCCTCTGGCTGGGCCATGCCCCCAGTATGGGACAGCGCGTCCCACGCCGCGCACCGCAGCGCGACCGTGGCTGGCACCGCGCCGGCTCCGCTAGGGTCTCGGCACTGGCCACCGACGCGAGGAGCGCTCGCCGATGCCCGCTGCCGCTGCGATCGCCCGCTACCTCGAGGGGCTCCGCGAGCCCGAGGACGAGGCGCTGCGCGCGGCGCGCGCGCGGGCCGAGGAGGCCGACCTCGCCCCGATGGGGCCGGAGGTGGGCGCGGCGCTGCGCTGGTTCGCGCGGCTCATCGGGGCCCGCCAGATGGTGGAGGTCGGGTCGGGGGGCGGTGCCTCGGGGCTGTGGCTGCTGGGCGGCGCCGATCCGCGCGCCACGCTGACCTCCATCGAGCCCGATCCCGAGGTCCGCCAGCTCGCGCTGCGCGCGTACGCCGACGCCGGCGTGGCCGACCGGGTCCGCTCGATCGAGGGCACGGCCACGACGGTGCTGCCGCGGCTCGCCGACGGCGGCTACGACCTCATCCTGCTCGACGCCGACCCCGCGGAGTACCCCGACCTGCGCGAGCACGTGGTCCGCATGCTGCGTCCCGGGGGGCTGCTGCTCGTCGACGACCCGCTGGCGGGCGGTCGCGTGGCCGACGAGGCGAGCGAGGACCCCGCGGTGCTCGGGCTGCGACGCTTCCACGCCGAGCTCGCCGAGGAGCCGTCGCTGCGCCCGCACGTGGCGCCGGGCAGCACGGCCCTGCTCGCGGCGGTCCGTGAGCCCGGGCGCGCGAGCGAGCACCCGACCGCGCGGGCCTCGGGCGCCCGCTGAGCCATGCCGCGCGAGCAGCGGGCGCCCGCTGACCCGCGCCGGGCACGACACGCACCGGTGGAGGAGCGACCATGATCGTGGTGACCGGAGAGGCGCTGATCGACCTCACCCCGGCCCGCTGCGGCGGTGAGGAGGGCTACGTGCCGCGCCTCGGCGGCTCGTCGTTCAACGTGGCGGTGGGCCTCGGGCGCCTCGCCGCGCCGACCGCCTACCTCGGACGGCTCTCGACCGACCGCTTCGGCCGCGAGCTGGGGGCCCACCTGGAGCGCAACGGGGTCGACACCTCGCTGGTCGAGCGCGGCGACGAGCCCACCCCGCTGGCGCTCGTCCACCTCGGCGAGGGCGAGCCGGAGTACGGCTTCTACATCCAGGGCACCGCCGACCGGCTGCTGCGCCCCGGGCGGCTGCCGACGCTGCCCGCGCCGGCCCGCGCGGTGCACTTCGGCTCCCTGTCGCTGCTGCTGGAGCCCGGGGCGTCGGCCCTCGAGGACCTCGGTCGCCGGGAGGCCGGGCACCGCCTGCTCACCCTCGACCCCAACGTGCGCCCCAGCATGATCGACGACCCCGCCGTGCACCGGCGCCGTCTGGCTGACTGGGTCGCGCGCGTCGACCTGGTCAAGGTCAGCCGCGCCGACCTCGCCTGGCTGCACCCCGAGGAGGACCCCGAGGACGTCGCGCGTCGATGGCTGGGGCTCGGCGCCCGCCTGGTGATCGTGACGGCCGGCGCGGAGGGCTCGGTGGGGCTGACCGAGCGCGTGCGCGCGACCGCCGAGGCCCCCGCCGTCGAGGTCGCCGACACCGTCGGGGCGGGCGACACCTTCACCGCCGGCGTGCTGGCGCACCTGCACGAGCGCGACGCCTTGGACGCCGACGCCCTGACCGACCTGGGACGACACGACCTGGAGGCGCTGCTGGCGCACGCCGCCACGGCCTCGGCGCTGGCGTGCACCCGTCACGGCGCCGATCCGCCCACCGCGGCCGAGGTCGCGGCAGCGCGGGGCTGACCCGGCCCGCTCGCGTGCTGCGGGGGGCCGCGCAGGGCATCCTCGCCCCGCGGGCCGTCGCAGCGACGGCACCGCCCCATCGCCGACGAGGAGGCCGCCATGCGCGTGTGGTGCCTGACCACCGACCCCGACAACTTCCGCCGCACCGCCGATCTGGGGTGGACGATGCAGGGCATCAAGTCGCGGCGGGAGCGCACCGCGCGAGAGCTCGCCGTGGGCGACCGGATCATCTACTACCTCTCGAAGGTCCAGGCCTTCGGCGCCGTGGTGGAGGTGACCAGCGAGTGCTTCGAGGATCGCGAGCCGATCTGGGTCTCCAAGCCCGGCGAGGACTACCCGTGGCGCGTGCGGATCAGCCCCGAGGTGACCCTCGAGGACGAGGAGCGCTGGGTGCCGGCCGAGGAGCTCTACGAGGAGCTGACCTTCGTGAAGAAGTGGCCCCGGGAGCACTGGAGGCTCGCGTTCCAGGGCAACATCCGCGAGTGGCCCGAGGAGGACTATCGCGTGGTGGCCAAGGCGCTCGAGCAGGCCGCCAGCGAGTGAGGATGCCGCGACGCCGATGAGCGTCGACGCTCGCGACCTGCGGCGCCAGCGCCGCCGCAACGCCCGGCAGGCCACGGCCCTCCTGGCCGGCATGATCAGCGGGCTGGCCCTGGCCGCCTGGCTGCTGGCCGGCGCCCAGGGGCTGATCGCGGTGGCCATCGCCGGCGCGGTGCTGATCGCCGTGCGACCCCAGGTGCCCCCCGCGGTCGTGCTGCGCCTCTACGGCGCCGTGCCCCTGCCCGCGCACGCGGCGCCCGACCTGCACCGGCTGGTGGCAGCGCTCGCCGACCGGGCGGGGCTGCCCTCCACCCCGCGGCTGCACTACGTGCCCTCCCGGCTGCTCAACGCCTTCGCCGTGGGCCGACCCGAGCACGCGGCCATCGCGGTCACCGACGGCCTCCTGCGGCGCCTGGAGGGACGCGAGCTCGCGGGCGTGCTGGCCCACGAGATCAGCCACGTGCGCTCCGACGACGTGTGGGTGATGTCCCTGGCCGACGTCCTCACGCGCCTGTCGCACGCCCTGGCCTATGCGGGGCTGGCCCTGCTCGCGCTCGGCCTGCCGCTGCTGCAGGCCCAGGCGGTCGACCTAGCGCTCGTCGCGCTGACGCTGCTGGCCCTGCCCACGCTCGTCACGCTGCTCCAGCTGGCGCTGTCGCGCTCCCGGGAGCACGACGCCGACCTCGAGGCGGCGCGCCTGACCGGGGATCCCGTCGGGCTCGCCCGCGCGCTGGCGATCCTCGACCGTGAGCACGGGCGCGGGTGGGAGCGCATCCTCGCCCCACAGCGCCGCGGGCCGGACCCGCTGCTGCTGCGCACGCATCCGCCCACGCAGGAGCGGATCGCCCGGCTGCGCGCGCTCGCCCCCGCGACCCGCTACCGGGTGCCGGTCCGACCCGAGGGCTACGCCCCGGCGGGCCTCGCACCGGTGCGACGCCGGCCGCGGCTGCGCGCGACCGGCGTGCGCTGGTGAGCCGGCGGGCCCTCCGGCGACCTCAGAACCGGCAGACGGCAGCGAGCGGGGCGTCCGCTGGCATCTCGTCGGGGTCGAGGTAGAAGGCGTCGCCACCGTGGAGCAGCGTCGTGGCCACCGCCAGGGCGACGAGGTCCTCGTCATGGGCCTCGGCCGGCGCGTCGCGCTCGGCCGCCACTCCCTCGCCGGGCACGAACTGGCCCCAGCGCTGCGCCCCGCGGCGCACCAGCAGGGTGGCGACCCGACCCATGCTCGCGGCCATCAGCACCTCGGGCAGCGCCGACAGCGCGAGGCCCGTCCCCTGCTTGGCGCGGTGCTGCTCGACCGCACGGTGGACCGGGGCGCGCAGCACCTCCTCCACGATCGGCCAGGCGGCGTCGCGCAGCTCCTCGTCGCGACGCTGGTCGGGGCTGCCGGCCACGAAGGGCCCGGCCAGCGTGGACAGGCGGGTGCGCGCGCGGAACCCGGCGGCGAGCTCGTCGACCGCGGCGAGCACGAGCGGGGTCGTCGTGCCGGCCAGCGTCCGGTCGACCCCGCGGACGACCGCGCGCAGGAACTTCTCGATCTGCTTGCTCTCGTGCTCGGAGCCTCCGTGGCCGTGGAAGACCTGGCGGTCACCGCCGGCGGACGCCGCGCGGTGGTCGAGGTGCGGCGGGTCGGCGTCGTCGGCGGCGACGGCCTCCTCGAGGCTGGCGGGGATGCCGGCCTCGGCGAGGTCCACGCGCTCCACCGCGGATCGCGTGCAGCGCAGCAGCCGCACCTGCCCCTGGCTCAACGCGAGCACGTGGAAGGCCCCGCCGAGCTCCAGGGCGGGCAGCAGCGGCTGCAGGTGGGCCCGCTGGTCCACGTCGGCGCGCTCGTCGACGCGGTAGGGCAGGCGGTAGGTCCGCGAGCCACCGTGCCAGGCGATGTGGACCAGGCCGTCGAGCTGATGCGCCCAGTACTCCGCGTCGGCGAGCAGCGCGTCGAGGTCGGCGAGGATGGCCTCGCGATCGTCCTCCCCGACGCCGGCGCCAGCGAGCGCGTCCGCGGCCAGCTTGCGCTGCTGCTTGGCGCGCAGGGCGTTGTGCTCGGGCTCGGCGACGGCCCGCTCGGTGGGCAGCGCCACCGTGACGACCGGCGGCTGCGCCTCCTGCAGCAGCTCGCGCAGGTCGTTGCGGTCCAGCAGCTCGATGGTTCCCGTCGGCGTGTCCGGCATCGCGACCTCCCACGTCTCGGCGCCGCGTCGCTGGCGCGGTCGGTCGGCGCCAGCGCGCCTCTCGTCCCGCGTCCTACCCGGTGGGGGCTCGGGGCTCACCTGGCCGCTCGCGCGCGCCGCCCGAGTTGCCGGGACGCGTGCGAGCGAGGATGATGGCCGACCCGCCCGCGGTGCCCGGCCGCCCCGGGCCCGCACGCCGATGCCGCGAGGAGCGCGATGGCTCTCGGACGCACGGTGCTCGCGCTGGTGGCGAGCCCCCACACCGCCGCACAGCTCGGCGAGCTCGCTGGTCGCGTGGCCAAGCGCGACGACGGCGAGGTCGTCGCGCTGTCGATCATGGCCCTGGACGGGCAGGAGGCCAGCGCGCGCGAGGCCGCGCGGGCGGCGGCCGCGGCCGCGGAGGAGGTCGGCGTGCCCGCCCGAGCCCGCGCGCTCGCACACCGGTCGGTGGTCGCCGCGGTGCGCGCCGAGCGCGCCGACGCCGAGGCCAGCCTCGTCCTCATGGGCTGGCGGGCCCCCGAGGACCCCGGCGAGTTCGGTCGCCTCGTCGACCAGCTCGTCGATGACGCGGACGCGCCGCTGCTGCTCGCGCGCCCGGGCCCAGGGTCGTTCCGGCGCACGGTGGTGGCGCTATCCGACGACGAGCTCCTCGCGCCCGACGGTGACGCCGTCGCCGAGCAGCCCGCCGACAGCGCCGCGCTGGGCCTCGCGCTGGCCCGCGCCGTCGCCGACCACGACGACGAGCAGGCCCTCGTGGTGCGCACCGGGGAGCGCCGGCTCGACCTGCCAGTGGATGCGCGGCTGCTGGGCGGGCCGCTCCACCAGGACCCCCGGCCCCTCGCGCAGGTCCTCGCCAGCATCGAGCGCGCCGACGACGCGGTGATCGTCCCCGTCGCGCCGTTGCCCGAGGCCCTCGAGCGCGCGGCCACGCTGCCCTCGGTGGGCAGCCAGGCCTGGTTGCTCGTGCCCATCGCGCAGCGCCACCGCCCGCACGCCCCGCTGGCCCAGGCGCTCGACGAGGCCCCGGTGCCCGAGGACGCCGACGCCGACGAGCCGGTGCCCGCGCCCACCAGCCAGATGGTGATCGTCGAGCACGGCACGTCCGGACGCTATGAGGTCGTGGTCACCGTCACCGGGGTCGGCGCCGAGGCCGACACGACCGTGGCCCATCGCCTCGCCGCGGTGGGGATCGCCGGACCCGTCGAGCCGCGCGCCGACGCGCAGCGCCAGTGGCTCGAGGGCAGCGTGGTGATCGAGGCCGACTCGGCCACGGCCGCCGTCGGGCGCGTCGTGGCCGCGATGGACCGCGCCAGCGACCTCCGGCAGGCCGAGATCACCTACCACGTGCGGGCCCTGCCGCGGCAGGGCTGACCGTGCGGCCGCGAGCCACGCCGGGTGGGCGGCGGTCAGGGCGAGGCGCCCACCGTGGCTGACGACCTCGCCCGCTTGCACGATGAGATCGTGGGCTGTCGCACGTGCCCGCGGCTGGTCGCGTGGCGCGAGCAGATCGCCGCCGACAAGCGCGCCGCCTACGCCGACGAGACCTACTGGGGCCGCCCCGTCCCTGGCTTCGGCGACCCGAGCGCGCGGGTGGTGGTGCTCGGCCTGGCCCCCGCGGCCCACGGCGCCAACCGGACCGGGCGGGTGTTCACCGGCGACCGCTCGGGCGACGTGCTGTACGCGGCGCTGCACCGCGCCGGCCTGGCCAACCAGCCCCACGCCTCCCACCGCGACGACGGCCTGGCGCTGCACGACTGCTGGGTGACCGCGGCGGTGCGCTGCGCACCACCGGCCAACAAGCCCACGCCCGCCGAGCGCGACGCCTGCCTGCCGTTCCTCGCGCGCGAGCTGGCGCTGCTGCCCGCCGAGGTGATCGTCGCCCTTGGCGCCTTCGCCTGGGACGCCGCGCTGCGGGTGGGTGGCGCACCACGCCCCAAGCCCCGGTTCGGCCACGGCGCGCAGGCCATGCTCGCCGACGGGCGCACCCTGCTGGGCTGCTACCACGTGTCGCAGCAGAACACGTTCACCGGCCGGCTCACGCCGGCGATGCTCGACGCGGTGCTGGAGCGCGCCAAGGGCCTCCTCGCCTCGCCGTGACGCGCCCCGCGCGGCCCGTTCCCACGACCCCTTCACCACAAACCGCGCGAGCCTGCGGGAACCCCCACCCGTTTGCTAGCCTCCCACCGCACTAGGAGAAGCCCCCATCACGCTCGGAGCCAGCGGGCCCGACAGCAGGGTGCTGCGATGTGCTCGCCCAACCCCCGGTCGCGGCGCCACAGGGCTCGTCATGCCGGGCGGATGGGGCTCCCACCGTCACAGGAGGTCCCGCACATGAGCAGCTCCACGCGACGCGTGCTGAGATGGCTCGTCCCGCTGGCGATCCTCGCCCTGGCCATCGCCGCCTGCGATCCCGAGGAGGATCCAGACGACGTGGCCGAGGAGGATCCCGAGGAGGAGCCCGAGGATCCCGAGGAGCCCGAGGACGACGAGCCCGACGAGGTGGTGGAGGTCGAGGACTTCACCTACACCATGGGCATGTTCGACGACATGGACGTCGACAACTATTGGGCGTACCTCGCCGACACCGACGTCTGGACGGGCTACGTCGTCGACGCCGAGCCCTGCGCCCTCTACGGCCTCACCGCGCCGAACTACACCCTGACCCCGTCGCTGGCCACCGAGGCGCCCCCCGAGCCCGAGGAGGACGGCGACGTCTACTTCGTGGAGGTCGACATCCACGAGGACGTCAACTGGAGCGACGGCGAGCCCATCACCGCCCAGGACATGGAGTTCACCTTCGACACCGTGGTGGACCTGAACCCGGGCGGCCAGTGGGGCAGCAACTACGGCGTGTCCTTCGACGAGGACACCGGCGAGTTCGACGAGGACGGCAGCCAGGTCCGCAGCGTCGAGGCGCTCGATGACACCACCGTGCGCATCGAGTTCAACGATGAGCCGCAGCTCGGCTTCTGGCCCATCGAGATGGCCACCGCGCCGATCATGCCCGAGCACTACTGGGGCGACCTCGCCGCCGACGTCGACGACGTCGCCGACTTCCTCGCCGAGTCCGGCCAGGGCACCCCGTCCTGCGCGCCGTATGAGTTCGTCGAGTGGGAGGAGGGCGCGTTCGCGGCCTCCGAGGTCAACGAGGAGTACTTCCTCGAGGGCACCGAGTACACCCACTACGCCGACGGCAGCATTCACATGGTCAACGAGGAGCTCGGCATCGACGACCGCTTCGGCGACCTCGCCGGCGAGGACGACGAGGTCGTGGCCGAGTACACCGTCGGCCCCTACGCCGACGAGGTCCTCTACGAGGTCTACGGCGAGGCCAGCGTCGCGGTGTCGGCCCTGGTCGATGGCGAGATCCCCTTCCTGCTGACCGGCCCCGGCATCGAGGAGGCCCAGCAGGACGAGATCATCGACGCCGAGGAGGTCGAGGCGGTCATCAACCCTGACTACGGGATGCAGTACCTCGGCTTCAACTTCATGCGCGAGCCGATGGACGACACGGCGTTCCGCCAGGCCGTGGCCACCGTGATCGACCGCGAGTTCATCACCGACGACATCTTCGGCGGTGGCGCCCTGCCGCTGTACACCTTCCTCCCCTCGGGCAACGAGGCGTGGTGGAACGAGGACGTCGGCGAGGACCTCGCCGAGCAGTGGCAGTACGAGACCATGGAGGACCGCGTCATCGACGCGGCCGAGATCCTGGCCGATGCCGGCTACACCTGGGAGGGCCAGGAGCCCGACATCGACGAGGAGACCGGCGAGGTCATCCGCGGCGAGGGCCTGACCGACCCGGACGGCGAGGAGGTCCGCGAGCTGGACCTGCAGCACCCCACGGCCGGCTACGACCCGCTGCGCAACACCGCCGGCCTGCAGATCGCCGACATGATCGAGCAGCTGGGCGTCGACATCGACGCGCAGGCCCTCGAGTTCGGCCAGCTGCTGGACAACACGCCGCAGGGCCAGTTCGACGACCTGGACTTCGACATGCACATCCTCGGGTGGAGCCTCGGCAACGTGGCCTTCCCGACCTACTACCAGGACATGTTCGCCAGCGATGGCGTCATCAACAACACCGGGCATCAGAGCGATGACTACGACGAGGCCGTCGCCGGGTTCATGGGCGCGGACTCGATCGAGGATGCCTACGACGTCCTGTGGGAGGACCTCGAGCCGTACCTGCAGGAGGAGCTGCCCTACGTGCCGCTCTTCGACACGCCCAACGTCGAGGGCTACCGCCCCGACGAGGTGCAGTACCCCTACACCGAGGTGTTGGGCGGCCTCGAGTTCGTGAACGGCCAGCCGGAGCTCGTGCAGCCGGCCGCCGAGTAGCGGATCCCGCCGTGGGTGGCGCGCCGCAGAGCGCCCCACCCGCGGCCTCGCCCACGAGTTGAGCGCAGAAGGGCCGGGGGCTCGCCCCCGGCCCTTCGCTTCGCTAGGGTGGCGCCCAACACAGTCGACAGTGGGACGATCCGCCCCCTGGCAGCGTCGCCAACGGGAGGACCGCCGTCTGGTCGGCGGCCGGCTGCTCCCACATCCCGCTCCAGACCGCATCGAGTGAGGACCAGGGCCGGACATGGCGAAGCGACTCCTGAGCCGCCTCGGACAGCTGGTGTTCGTGCTGTGGCTGCTCGTCACCGTGATGTTCTTCGTGGTCAACATCGCCGGCGACCCCACGCAGCAGATGGCGATGGACCCCAACGTCCCCCCGGAGGCCCGCGAGCTGCAGATCGCGCGCCTCGGGCTGGACCAGCCGCTGCACATCCAGTACTGGACCTACCTCACGGGCCTGCTGCAGGGCGACATGGGGGTGAGCTTCCACCTCTATCCCCGTGAGGTCAGCGACATCATCGTCGAGCGGCTGCCTCGCACCTTCGGGCTGCTGCTGATCGCCACGGTCGTGTCGATCATCGCCGGCTTCGCGGTCGGCAAGCGCGTGGCCTGGCTGCGCGGCACGCGGCGCGAGCACGGCGCCACGATCATCGCGGTGTTCCTGCTCACGGTGTTCCCGGTCTGGGCGGCGCTGGTGATGATCTGGATCTTCGCCTTCGAGCTGGACTGGTTCCCCTCCCGCGGGTTCATCACCACCGCCCTCTGGCGCGGCGGCCCCTATGCGGCCAACGAGGTGTTCATCGCCCTGCTGCTGTCGATCACCGCGCTGATGCTCGCCGGGTTCGCGGTGTTCCTGTTGAGCCGCCGCTTCGACGCGCCCTGGATGCGCACCGTCGGGGGCCTCGGCGGGCTGGCCCTCGTGATCGGGGTGTTCCTGCTGGGGTGGAGCGCGACGCCGATGGCCGAGTACGCCGCCAACATCGCCTACCACACGGTCCTGCCCACGCTCACGCTGACGCTGCTGTCCTTCGGCGGGACCATGCTGCTCACGCGCACGGCGATGATGGAGACCATGCAGGAGGACTTCGTCCTCACCGCCCGCGCCAAGGGCCTGAGCGAGCGGGCGGTGCGCGACAAGCACGTGGCGCGCACCGCGCTGAACCCGGTGGTCGCGTCGTTCCTGATCAGCCTGGTGACCGTCATCACCGGCAGCATCGTCTTCGAGCAGGTCTTCTCCTGGCCGGGCATGGGGCTGACCCTGCTGAACGCGGCCACCGAGGGGGACGTGCCACTGGCGATCGGCGGGATCATCTCCCTTGGCTTCCTGTTCATGATCGTCCACTTCCTGCTGGACCTCGTCTACAGCGCCCTCGACCCGCGCCTGCGCACCTGACGCATCGCAAGGGGCTCGCACCATGACCACCTCGCCGCAGCGCACCGCCTCCCCTGCCGGCACCGACCCGACCGGCTCCCCACAGGACGGGGGCGACCCAACGGGACAGCGGCTGGCGACCGGTCGCCGCCAGCGCCTCGCCAACCGCGTGCGCGTCCTGCGCGCGTCGTTCCGCGAGAACTGGGCGCTGTTCAAGCGCAACCGCATCGGCGTGGTGGGGCTCGTGGTGATCGCGATCTTCGCGATCATGGCGATCCTGCACCCGATCCTCATGGACACCGTCTGGGAGCCCGAGCGGTACCACCCGGTGGTCGGCTACAGCGCCCAGGAGGTCGAGCTCACCGTCGTCGAGGAGATCGAGAACCCCGGCGAGGAGATCGACCTGCAGCGCGCACAGCTGCGGCACGACCCCACGATCCAAGAGGGCGAGACCGTCGAGGACACCGTCCAGCCCGCCCCGCCGTCGCTCGACCACCCGCTGGGGACCGACCCCCTCGGGCGCGACGTGCTGAGCCAGCTGATGCTCGGGGCGCAGACGGCGTTCGGCATGGGCGCGGTGGCCGCGCTGACGACGGTGATCGTGGCGACCTTCATCGGCTCGGTCGCCGCCTACTTCCGGGGCTGGGTCGACACGGTGTCGATGCGCGCCGCCGACTTCTTCCTGCTGCTGCCACCCATCCCGTTCCTGATCTTCCTGAGCGCCATCTACGACCTGAACATGGTGACCCTGGGCCTGGTGTTCGGGCTGGTGTCCGGCGCCGGCAGCACCGCCATCGTGCTCAAGTCACAGGCGCTGACCGTCGCGGTCAAGCCCTTCATCGACTCCGCGCGCGTGGCCGGGGCCTCGGGGATGCAGGTGGTGCTGCGCCACGTCGTCCCCAACGTGCTGCCCCTCACGTTCCTCTACATGATGTTCACGGTCTCCGGGGCGATCAGCGCGGAGGCGATCCTGTCGACCTTCGGCCTGATCGACCTGCCCATGAGCTGGGGCATCATGATCCAGACCGCGAACGACGCCGGCTACATCCTGCGGGGTGTGGAGTACTGGTGGCTGCTGTTCCCCGCCGGTCTGGCCGTCACCTTCCTCTCCTTCGCGTTCTACCTCTTCGGGCGCGGCATGGACGAGGTCGTCAACCCCCGACTGCGTCAGCGGTGATCCCCTCATGACCACGACCGCCACCACGACCACCGCCCAGGCGGGCGGACAGCGCTCGAGCCCCCTCCTCGAGGTGGACGGGCTCACCGTGCGCTACGAGACGCTGCGCGGCGACGTCCGCGCCATCGAGGACGTGAGCTTCACCCTGGGCGACGGCGAGTCGCTGGGGCTGGTCGGCGAGTCGGGCTGCGGCAAGAGCTCCGTCGCGCTCGCGCTGCTCGGGCTCATGCCCAAGAACGCCCGGGTCGACGGCGGCGAGATCCGCCTGGAGGGCCAGGACCTCCTGCGCCTCCCCGAGTCGCAGATGCGCAAGCACCGCTGGAACGACATCGCGATGGTGTTCCAGGGCGCCATGAACGCCTGGAACCCGGTCTACACGATCTTCACCCAGATCGAGGAGGCCCTCACCATCCACAAGGGCGGGTCCATGACCCGCAGCGAGGCCCGCCGGCGCGTCGGTGACCTGTTCGAGCTCGTGGGGCTCGACCCGCAGATGATGGACCGCTACCCCCACGAGTTCTCCGGCGGGATGCGCCAGCGCGCCGTCATCGCCATGGCGCTGTCGTGCGAGCCGCGGGTGATCATCGCCGACGAGCCCACCACCGCCCTCGACGTGATCGTCCAGGACCGGATCCTGCGCCAGCTCAAGCGCATCCAGGCCGAGCTGGGCATGAGCATCATCTACATCTCGCACGACATCGCGGTGATCGCCGAGGTCGCCGACCGCCTCGCGGTCATGTACGCCGGCGGCATCGCCGAGATCGGCGCGAGCCAGACGGTCTTCGGCCATCCCCGTCACCCCTACAGCTGGTCGCTGCTGACCTCCACCCCCAGCATCAAGGGGCCGCTGCGCACGCTGGCGCCCCTGGCCGGCGAGCCGCCGGACCTCCACGACCCGCCGCCGGGCTGCCCGTTCCATCCCCGCTGCCCGCTGGCCACCGACCGCTGTGCCGAGGACAAGCCGCCGCTCGAGCTGCTCTCCAGCGACCAGGCCTCCGCCTGCTGGTACTCCGACCAGGTCCCCGACCCCCGCGAGCAGGAGGTGCTGCGGTGAGCGCCCCCCTCATGGGCCTGCGCGGCCTGCAGAAGCACTTCCCGGTGGACAAGGCGCTGCTGCGCAAGCCCTCGCGCTTCGTCCATGCCGTCGACGGGATCGACCTCGACATCGGTCGTGGCGAGAGCGTCGGGCTCGTGGGCGAGTCGGGCTGCGGCAAGACCACGGTCGGGCGGATGCTGACGCTGTTGGCCGAGCCCACCGACGGCCACGTCGAGGTGCGCTCGGACCAGCTGCCCGACCACGACCTCACCGATCTCGACAAGCAGGACGTCAACCGGCTGCGCCGCGACGTCCAGATGATCTTCCAGGACCCCTACGAGTCGCTGAACCCGCGGCGCACGATCATCGACGCGGTGACCGAGCCGCTGCGGCTCCAGGACCTCGGCAGCCGCGAGGAGCAGCAGGAGCGCGGGGCGCAGATGCTCCAGCAGGTCGGCCTCGCGCCGCCCGAGGCGTTCGCCTACCGCTTCCCCCACGAGCTGTCGGGCGGGCAGCGCCAGCGCGTGGCCATCGCGCGCGCGCTGGTCATCAACCCGAGCTTCGTGGTCTGCGACGAGCCCACGTCGATGCTCGACGTGTCGATCCGCATCTCGATCATGCAGCTGATGCGCGACCTCGCCGAGCGACTGGGCGTGTCCTATCTCTACATCACCCATGACCTCGGCGTCGCGCGCTACATGTGCGACCGCATCGCGGTGATGTACCTCGGCAAGATCGTGGAGGTCGCCCGCACCGAGGACCTGCTGGCCAACCCCCGGCACCCCTACACGCAGGCGCTCGTGTCGGCGGTGCCGATCCCCGACCCCACCTACGAGCGACCGGTGCCCGACATCAAGGGCGGCGTGAGCCGGCCGGTCAACCCCGCGCCCACCTGCCGCTTCATGGACCGCTGCCCTTGGGCGGATCAGACGTGCGAGACCAACCCGCACCCGCCGCTGGAGGAGCTGGCCTCCGACCATCACGTGGCCTGCTACCACGCCGAGTGAGCGCCACCGACGTCGCCCACGGTGGCTCCGTGGGCGCGGCCGACCTCGCGGTCAGAGGAAGAAGCGGAACTTCGTGGCCACCTCCGCCGAGAAGGCCATGATCACCGCCAGGTAGAAGTAGCCGGTGGCGGCCTGGATGGACCGGCCGCCCTCCGCGGCGAGGCGCAGCAGGAACGGGGCGATCAGCCCGCAGATGGCCAGCAGCCCCGCGCCCAGCAGCAGCGAGAAGCCTGGGATCGTCAGCAGCGGTGAGGCGGCGCCGGTCAGCGGGGGCTCGGGGTTCAGCGCGCTGAGCGCCAGCGCGCCGACCCCGGCCACGACCCCGCCGGCGTACAGCCGCGCGCTGCGGCGCATGTGGTGCTCGGCCAGCCGTCGCTGGAACAGGTACCAGTGCCCCAGCACCAGCCCGTGCAGGGCCGTGCCGAGCAGCGCCGCCCCGAGCAGCAGCTCCACCGCGCCGAGCGCCACGTCGCCGCCGCGCACCGCGGCCGTCGGCCCGAGGGCCACCACGCCGGCCGCGGCGGCCACCACGCCCAGGGGGGCGCCCGCGTCGGTGTCGGTGGCCACCAGCACGGCGAGCCAGACGGTCAGCAGCGCCGCGAACGCGAGGACCGACCACAGCAGCCACTCCCCCGCCGCACCGGTCGCGGCGGCGGCGCTGGCCTCCTGCGCGCCAGCGTCCACGCGCTGGCCCGCCTGGTCGATCGCGGCCCGCGCGAGGAGCCACGCGCCCCAGGCCAGCGCGGCGAGGACGGCCCCGGACAGCACGAAGAACCCGCGGCGCGCCGCGCCGGCCAGCCCGGCCAGCCAGAGCACCACCGCGCCACCGACGGCGGCCTCGAGCAGCACGACCGTGAGCGTGCCGAGCGCGCCGCTCACCGACCCCTCCTGTGGCCTGTCGCCACGGTCACCTCCTGCGCTGT
>PUKE01000116.1 GCA_003550425.1 Nitriliruptoria bacterium | reverse complement strand
CCTGTCGCCCCGACCGACTCACCCTCCGCGTGGCTCCCATCAGAGCGCCCGAGCGCGCCGTCAGTCGGTGAGCGCCTCGGCGATCTCCTCGGCGTTGGTGCGCTGCATCTCGACGTAGGTCTCGGAGCCCGAGCCCTCCTCGCCGAGCGTCTCGGTGTACAGCGCCACGACCTCGACCTCGAGGTCGACCTCCTCGGCCAACGCGTTGGCGAGGTCGTCCGGCGAGCCGATGTCAGCGAAGATCGCCGGCACCCCGGCGTCCTCGATCGCGTTGGCCAGGTCCTCGAGATCCGCCGCGCTGGGGCTGGCCAGCGTCGTGCCGCTGGGCACCACCGCGCCGATCTCCTCGAAGCCGTAGCGGTCGGCGAAGTAGTTGAACACGCTGTGGTTGGTCACCAGCGCGCGGCGGTCGTCGGGCACCGCCTCGAGGGTCTCCTCGACCTCGTCGTGCAGGTCCTCCAGCTCGCCGGCATACGCCTCGGCAGAGGCGCGCAGCGCCTCCTCGTCGACGCGGTCGCCGGCGACGTCGACCAGCGCGTCGACCATCAGCTCGGGCGCCTCGGCCATGCGCACCGGGTCAGTGAAGAAGTGGGGGTCGAGGGTCGGCTCGTCGTCCTCGTCGGCCTCGCCGGCGCCGTCGACGACGTCCTCGTCGTAGGGCAGCGGGTCCACCTTCGGGGCGATCTCCAGCAGCGGCACGCCCTCCTGCTCGGCGGTGCGGATCACCGTCGCCAGCCCCTCCTCGTGGTCGAGGCCGTTGGCGATCAGCAGGTCGGCGTCATAGACCGGCTCGGCCTCCGAGGCGCTGATCTCGTAGCTGTGGGGATCCACCCCGCGGGGCATGATGTCGATCAGCTCGACCTCGTCGCCGAAGGTCTCCTCGGCCACGTCGGCGAGGATGTTGAAGGCCACCGCCACGCGGGGGCGCTCGTCGTCGCCCGCCGCCTCGTCGTCTGACTCGTCGTCTGCCTCGGCGGCGGCCTCCTCGGCCTCGGCATCGGCATCGTCGGTCCCGGCCTCCTCGGCGCACGCCGCCGCCAGCAGCAGCAGCGCGCCGAGGACGGTCAGCAGCAGCGCTCGTCGCATCACCACATCGCTCCGAAGTAGGCGAGGCCGGCTGGCGTGCCGCCGACGTCGAGCTCGCGGGCCAGCCGCAGGTCATCGTTGGTGGCCAGCTCCAGGATCCGCCCGTCGCCCGGGGAGGACACGTAGGCGCGATCGCGTCCGCCGGCGATGCCCGGCTCCGGGCCGTCGTCGTCCAGCGCCAGCGTCTCGTCGCTGGAGGCGATGAGCTCGCCGGTGTCCAGGTCGACCTGGTGGACCACGCCGTCGTCGGTGACCACCAGCAGCGACCCGTCGTCGTCGACGTGGGCGCCGGTGGCTGCCTCGGCGGGCAGCTCGACGACCGCGACGATCTCGCCGTCGGCGGTGTCGGCGATCACGAGCTGGTCGCCACCGTCGGTGGCGGCCACGTGGTCGTGGTCGGGATGGCCGGCGAGGTAGCCGAGCCGGTCGACCTCGTCGGGGTAGGCGATCTCGGTGGCGTGCAGGTGGTCGTCGTGGGCCTCGAGGGCGAGGATCCCGTCCTCGCAGGCCAGCGCCGCACCGGTGGCGGTGACGGTGTCGCCGTGCAGGCCAGGGCAGTCGTGCGTCTCGACCTGCTCATCGCCCTCGACCAGCGCCACCGTCTCGGGCAGGCCCTCCTCGTGGTCGGCGTCGACCTCGGAGACGATCGCGCGATCCCCGCCCAGCGGCACCACGGCCCCGTGATGCGGCGCGGCGGTGGCGATCTCCTCGGTGACGGCCTCGCCGGCCTCGAGCGACGCCTGCTCGTCGATCAGCACCGCGGTGCCCTCGCCGTCGGCGAAGACGCCCACGTGCTGGTGCCCATAGGTGGTGTGGATCGGCGTGTCGAGGTCGAGCGCCGCCAGCTCGCGCGGCTCGTCGATGTAGTAGTGCGCGTGGTCGCCGTGCTCCAGCGCCCACGTGGCCACGTCGATCACGTGCGCGGCGTCGGCGTCGGGCTGGGAGGCCACCAGGACCTGCCCGAGCGGGCCGCTCGCCTCGAGGATCGGGTCGGGCTCGGCCAGGTCGAGCGCGGCCAGCGACTCCTCCTCGATCAGGTCATGGATGTCGAGCGTGGCCTCGTCGCCATCGGCGATCGCCAGCCGCGGCTCGGGGTCCAGGACCTCGCGACCGCCGGTGTAGGCCTGCGCGGTGAAGTCGACCGTGACCGGCAGCGGCGGGGTCTCGTAGGCGACCTCGCCCTCCTCCAGCCACTGCAGGACGATCTCGGTGGTGTCCTCCGACTCGGCGGTCACGTGCACGTGGTCGCCGTGCTCGTCGAGCTCCACGACGCCCGCGAGGGCATCGTCGGCGAGGTCGACGCCCAGGGCGTGGTCCTCGCCGTCGAGCGCGACCTCCTCGCCATCGGCGTCGACGATCCGCGCGCCCAGCGAGAGGTTGTCGCCCTCGGCGATCTCGGGCAGGTCGCCGTCCCAGTGGTCGTCGTGGACCGAGGCCACGACCTCCTCGTCCTCGTCACGGTCGAGGACCTCGAAGGCCTCCACCGCCGCGTCGTCGTGCTCGTGGTCCTCGTCCGCGTCGTCCTCGAGCTCGTCGTCGGCGGCCTCGGCGTCGGGGGCCTCCTCGTCGGCGGCCTCCTCGGCGCAGGCGGCTGCCAGGACGACGAGCGCGAGGACGGTCAGCAGGGTTGGCAGGGCTCTCATGCGTGCCTCCTCGGCGTCCGCAGCGCGGTCGCGCTGACGCGTCCTCGCGTCGTCGGTCTCCCGTGATGTGGTGTGGCGCTAGTGGTCCTCGACCGAGACCTCGAGCGGCGGGGTCTCGTACTCGGTGTGGTCGTCGTGGATCCACTGCAGGACGATCTCGGTGGTGCCCTCGGCCTCACCGATCACGTGCACGTGGTCACCGTGCTCGTCGAGCTCGACCACGCCCTCCTCGGCGTCCTCGGCCAGCGCCACGCCGAGGCCGTGGTGGTCGCCGTCGAGCTCGACCTCCTCGCCATCGGCGTCGACGATCCGCGCACCCAGCGAGAGGTTGTCGCCCTCGTGCACGTGCGGCAGGTCGCCGTGCCAGTGGTCGCCGTGGACGTAGGCCACGACCTCCTCGTCCTCGTCGCGGTCCAGGACCTCGAGCTCCTCGACCGCGGCCTCCTCATCGTGGTCGTGGTCGTGGTCGTCGTCGTGGTCGTGGTGGGCGACCGAGACCTCGAGCGGCGGGGTCTCGTACTCGGTGTGGTCGTCGTGGGTCCACTGCAGGACGATCTCGGTGGTGCCCTCGGCCTCGCCGATCACGTGCACGTGGTCGCCGTGCTCGTCGAGCTCGACCACGCCCTCCTCGGCGTCCTCGGCCAGCGCCACGCCGAGGCCGTGGTGGTCGCCGTCGAGCTCGACCTCCTCGCCATCGGCGTCGACGATCCGGGCACCCAGCGAGAGGTTGTCGTCCTCCTCGACCTCGGGAAGGTCGCCGTGCCAGTGGTCGTCGTGGACGTAGGCCACGACCTCCTCGTCAGCGTCGCGATCCAGGACCTCGAGCTCCTCGACCGCGGCCTCCTCGTCGTGGTCGTGGTCGTGGTCGTCGTCCTCGTCCTCCTCGGCCGCCGCCTCCTCGGGCTCCTCGGGCTCGTCAGCGGCGTCCTCGGCGCAGGCCGCGGCTAGCACGGTCAGCGCCAGGATCGCGATCAGCAAGTGCAGTCCCCGCATGGTCATCTCCTGATGGTCTCGGCATCGCGGACGGGGTCGACCGGCGCGGTGTCGGCGGCTGGCTCGACCCCCGATGGCCACTGTAGATGGGAACCGTTGTCACTTGCAACACGCTGGCGGCGCACCCGCTCCCGCACCGTGTCGCCGATGGCGATCAGGAAGAACTGCAGCACCGCCGTCACCGCGATGGCCGCACCGGAGGCGAGGTCGAGGTGGTAGCTGGCCAGCAGCCCGATCACGACCGCGCTCCACGACAGGGCGACGGCCACGAGCATCATCGTGGCGGCGCGGCGCACCAGCAGGGCCGCCGCAGCCGCCGGTGCGACGATGAGGGCGAACACGAGCAGCGCGCCCACGGCCTGGAAGGACGCGACGACGGCGGCCGCGACGAGGCCCAGCAGCACCACGCGGGCGACGCCGGGGCGCAGCCCGAGCATCTGGGCCTTGCGGGGGTCGAAGGCGAGCGCGAGGAAGGCGCGGTGGCCGGCGAGCACGACCGCGAGCACGGCTCCGGCGCTGGCGGCCGACAGCGCGAGGTCGCCGGTGCTGACCCCGAGGGGATCGCCGAAGAGGATGTGGCTGACGTCGACCGCGAACGAGCCCGACCGGGAGATGATCAGCACCCCGATGGCGAGCATGCCGACGAACAGCAGCCCGATCCCGGTGTCCTCGCCGAGGCGCCGCAGCCGTGACACCAGGCTGATGCCACCGATCATGACCACCGCGCTGATCGCGGCGCCGAGCGGCAGCGCCGCGCCGATCAGGTAGGCCACCGCGATCCCGGGGATGATGCCGTGGGCCATGGCGTCGCCCATGAAGACCACGCGACGCAGCACCACCCACACCCCGACCACCCCGCAGGACAGCCCGGCGAGCAGCCCGGCGATGAGCCCGCGCTGCATGAAGGTGAGGCTGAAGGGATCGGTGAGGAAGTCCACGGCTCGACCTCGGTGTCGCTGCTCGGCCCGCGTCGCCCTCGCGGTCGTGCGAGGGCGCGAAGTGCCATCGTACGCGCCAACGCTTTTCGTTTGCACCTGATTCCCCGCCGCCTAGCCTTGCCCCATGAGCGCCCGCGAGCCCTCCACCGCCGATGCCAAGCCCAGCGCGCGCCTCCACGACGCGCGCTTTGCCTACCGCGACCAGCGCGTGGTCCTGACCATCGAGCGGCTGGCGCTGCCCGAGCGCGGGCTGGTCGCGCTGGTGGGCCCCAACGGCTGCGGCAAGTCGACGCTGCTGCTCGCCCTGGCCGGCCTCCTCGAGCCGCTGACCGGGCAGGTCGAGGTGCTCGACGCCACGCCACCGCCCCAGCAGCGCATCGCCACGGTCTTCCAACAGCACCACGCCGACGAGGCCCTGCCGCTCACCGTCGACGAGGTCGTGCAGATGGGCCGCTTCGCCCACCGCGGGCTGGTGCGACGGCTGCGCCGAGCCGACCGCGAGGCCGTCGAGGAGGCCATGGACCGCCTGGCGATCGCCGACCTGCGGCGCCGACAGATGGCCGAGCTGTCCGGCGGGCAGCGCCAGCGCGCCCTCGTGGCCCAGGCGCTGGCCCAGCGCGGGGACCTGCTCCTGCTCGACGAGCCGCTCACCGGCCTCGACGCGCCCTCGCGGGAGCGCATCCACGCGGTGCTCGAGGCCGAGCGCGAGCAGCGCCCGGTGGTCATGGCCACCCACGACCTCGACGAGGCCCGCGCGGCCGACCAGGTGGTGCTGCTGTCGGGCCGCGTCATCGCGGCAGGCCGCCCCGAGGACGCCCTGACCCCCGACTGCCTGCTGACCGCCTACGGCGGGGTCGCCGCCGCGGAGTTCGACGAGCACCGCGACGACGCGCAGGCCCCGAGCGGCCCCTCGGCGTAGGCGCGCGCGTCGGGTCCGGGGTTGCGGGCGTCGGGCCGCGCCCGCGTCAGGCCGGGGCGGCTGTCGGGCCGCGGCCGCGTCAGGCCGGGCCCGGTCAGGCCGCGGCCGCCCCGCGCAGGATCGCCAGCACCCCGGCCACCGCGGCGAAGGCGAGCACGGCCGGGCGCAGCCATCCGCGGTCGAGCCAGGGTCGCAGCGGGCGGCTCGCGGCGAAGCCGAGCAGCAGCGGGGGCACCAGGACCAGGGCGAGGACCAGGTGCTCGCCCTGCAGTCGGCTCGCTGGCACCAGCCCGAGCAGCGACAGCACCGCGCCGATGAGGAACAGCGCCGCCAGCGTCCCGCGCAGCTCCCCTCCGGGTCGGTGCTGGTAGAGCAGCGCCACCGGCGGCCCCCCGACCGCCGCGGTGGTGGCGAAGAGCCCCGAGGCGGTGCCTGCCACCACGCGGGTCGCCGCGGTGATGGGGATCTGCGGGCTGCGCAGGTTGAGCAGCACCACGCCGAGGATCACCGAGCCGAACAGGACCTCCAGCGCCGCCTCCGTGAGCACCAGCAGCACCGCGACCGCGGCGATCGTGCCGAGCACCCGCCCGACGATGAGCTGGCCAAAGCCCTCCCAGTCGATGCCCGCGCGCTCGCGACGCGCGGTCAGGGCGGTCAGGGCGACGGTCAGCAGCAGCGGCGTCGCCGGCAGCGACTCGGGCGCGAGCAGCGCCAGCGCGGGCACGAGCACGATCCCGAACCCCAAGCCGACGGTCCCCTGCACCAGCGCGGCCACCGCGACCATCACCGAGGCGGCGACCACCCCGATCCAGTCCAGCCCGAGCAGCACGCCCTCCGCGATCACTCCCGCCCCTTGCTGCGCTCGTCGGTGCGCTCGTCGTCGGCGAGGGCAGCCTAGGCGTCGGGGTGCATGGGCCGAGCGCCGGCGGGCGCGGGCGACGCCGCACTCATGCGGGCGCCGCACGCTTGATGCCACGGCGACGCGAACCTCGCGTCGCGTCGCGCACGTCGGGAGATGCGGCACAGCGCCGAGTCGCTGATCCCAGCGGGGCTCGACGAGCGACGAGCGTCCCCCCGCGTCGGGGACGAGCGGCCTCGACAGATCCAGGGCCGATCTCCACGGTCGGGCGCGCGATCAGAGCAGATCTGGTCATAGCGCTGAAAGGGAACCGGAGCCGACCGGCGCGGCGGCGACGCCGCGCACGGCAGTCACAGACCGGCGCCCGGCAGCGCCACAGGTGCGACCCGCGGAGCCGCGCACGCGACGTGCGGGCTCGGAGGGAACGGCAGGCCGCACCACCTGCCCCGACACGGGGCACTTCGACGCCCGGTGTCGGAGGCAGACCCACCCCGCCGGGTGGCGCTCATCCTCGGGGTGACCGCGAGCCGCCGCGTGCCTGGCCGCTGCCGGCCGCCAACGCACGCGATCGACTGGAGGGGGAATCGCGCATGGAACCCATCGAGCTCATCGGCCTGCTCGTGGCCGCCTTCGCCGGAGGCATCTTCGGCGCGGCCCTGGGAGCACTGCCGTCCTTCGTGTTCATGGGCTTCGTCATCATCGGTGGTGAGGCGCTGCGCATCGCCGGGGTGAACACCACGGGCGAGGAGCTCGGCACCCTCACCGACGAGGTCGCGTTCGGCGCGTTCTTCGGACCGCACATCACCTTCGCCGCGGGTGCCGCGGCCACGGCCTACGCCGCCCGACGCGGCTACATGGGGCCCGGCTTCGGCGGAGGCTGGGGTCCCCACAAGGGCAAGAACATCCTCATCTCGTTCGCCGGCCGGCACGCCGACGTGCTCGGCATCGGCGGGCTGTTCGGCATCCTCGGCTTCCTCGTCTTCTGGGTCTCCGGCGATCTGCTGGCCCTGCCGCTGGATCCGATCGCCCTCGGGGTGGTCATCTCCGCGCTGGTGCACCGCGTGGCCATGGGATACCACCCGATCGGCAAGGTGCGTGCGAGCAACCTGTTCGACGTCACCCCGTTCGAGCGTGGCGACACCCACGAGACCGATGGCCAGGGCGGCAAGCCCAACCCACGGCTCGACGTGGAGCCGTGGCTGCCGTGGTTCTACAAGTTCGTGAACGTCGGCATCATCGGGCTGGCCTTCGGCGCGCTCGGCGGGCTGGCGTTCTTCTTCACCGGCAGCCAGTTCATCGCCTTCGGGTTCAGCGCCGCGACGCTGATCTTCCTGAACCTCTCGTTCACGCAGGACTTCGCGATCCCACAGGTCCCCGTCCCTGCGACGCACCACATCACGCTTCCCGCAGCCGTGTCGGTGGCCGCCTACGGCGGCTTCACCGGGACGCCGGAGATCAGCGCCGTGCACGCCGAGATGTTCCTCATCGAGGCCGTGCTGATCGGTGCGGTCTTCGGTCTGATCGGCGCGCTGCTCGGTGAGGTGGCCCAGCGGATCTTCTTCATGCACGGAGACACCCACTGGGACCCGCCGGCCACGAGCATCGTGCTGACGACACTGCTCATCGCAGTGCTGCACCTGGTGGGGCTGTTCCCGACTGCCGGGTTCGTGCCGCTGCCAGTCTGACCGGCCTTGCCGGCCAGGGCGCCAATCATGGCGGTCGACGGCGAGCCGGACTCCAACCGACGAGGGGTGGCTGCCCGCCACCCCTCGTTCGCGTGCCGCTGACGGTCTCGATGGGGCGCTCGGGCTCTTGCTTGGGCTGCGCCCAGTCCCCGCGCGCGGACCTGATCCCCGCGACCTCCGGAGGCGGTCCCCGCGAGCCCCGGGCTCACAGCCACCCGAGGCCCCAGGCGACCAGCAGGGCGATCAACGGCACGAACACGACCAGCAGGGCGAGGTCGAAGCGCGTGATCCGATCGCCCTTGAACCCGAGGTGGAAGCCCATCGCTGCGTGTCCTCCGTGGTGTCGGCCGCGGTCGGCGGCAGGCCGCGGGACGCGGGTCCGGGTCGCGGGTCCGCGGGTCGCGGGTCTGGGTCGCGGGTCCGCGGGTCGCGGGTCCGCGGGTCGCAGGTCCGCGGGTCGCGGGTCCGGGCGGGCCGGTCCCCGTCGCGGTGGTGGACACCCTCCTAGCGGAGCCGCCCGCGGGGTGTGGGCAGTTCGGCCGGTATCCCGGCCGAACTGCCCACACCTTCGCGCGCGGCGCTCCCCTCCTCAAGGGTGTGGGCGGTTCGGCCGGTATCCCGGCCGAACCGCCCACACCTCGCACGCGCGGCGCCGTCGCTACCATCGCGCGTCGGTTCGCGCCGGAGGCAACGCGATGGAGGGGCTCGATGGCGCGCTGGATGGGCCGCAACGCCGTCTTCGTCGCGTCCGGGGCGCTGATCCTCGCGATCGTCGCCTGGGGCGCGCTGGCGCCCCACTACATGACCCAGGCGCTCGAGACCGCCATGGACGCGATGATCCAGCAGGCCGGCTGGTTCTACGTGGTCAGCACGGCGGTCTTCCTCGGGTTCTGCATCTTCCTCGGCGCCGGCCCCTACCGGCACATGAAGCTCGGCCGCCGCGACGAGCAGCCCGAGTACGCCTACTTCACCTGGCTCGGCCTGCTCTTCGCGGCGGGCATGGGCGTCGGGCTCGTCTTCTGGGGCGTCGGCGAGCCGCTGTCGCACCTGCACGACCCGCCCCCCGGCGACCTCGAGCCCGGCTCCCAGGCCGCCGCCGAGCACGGCCTGCTGCTCGGCGTCTTCCATTGGGGCGTGCATCCCTGGAGCATCTACGCGATCGTCGCGCTGGGCCTGGCGTTCGCGAAGTTCCGCAAGGGGCTGCCCGCGCGCGTGAGCTCGGCGTACTACCGCGTCATCGGCGGGCGCATCGACGACTGGCCCGGCAAGACCATCGACGTGGTGGTCATCGTGGCGACCACCGCCGGCATCGCGACCTCGTTCGGCCTGAGCACGCTGCAGGTCGGCAGCGGCCTGTCCCAGGTGTTCGGCCTCACGACCGGCGACCTGCTGCACCTGGCCATCATCGTGGTCGTCACCGTGATCTTCCTGGCCTCGGCGGTGTCGGGCCTGAACCGCGGGCTGCGGCTGCTGAGCATCGGCAACCTCGGGCTGGCCGGCGTGCTGCTGGTCGCGGTGATCGTGCTCGGCCCGACCGTGTTCATCCTGGAGCACGCCATCAAGACCCTCGGCGAGTACCTCGCCTCCCTGCCGACCTTGAGCCTCCTGACCACGCCCTACACCGACAACGCGTGGATGGGTGACTGGACCCTCTTCTACTGGGCCTGGATCATCTCGTGGAGCCCCTTCGTGGGGACCTTCATCGCGCGCGTGTCCCGGGGCCGCTCGCTGCAGGAGTTCATGCTGGGCGTCCTCGTGGTGCCCGCGGGCATCTCGGTGCTGTGGTTCGCCGCGTTCGGCGGCACCGGCATCCACCTCGAGCTCGAGCGCGGCGCCGACATCGCCGCGACCACTGCCGAGACCCCCGAGGCCGGGCTGTTCCTGGTCCTCGAGCAGCTGCCCGGCGGCCTGGCGCTCAGCGTCGCCGCGCTCGCGCTGATCTCGATCTTCTTCATCACGTCGGCCAACTCCGCCACCTACGTGCTCGGGGTGTTCTCCTCCGGCGGCGACCTCGATCCCCCGCGCAGGACCCTGGTCGTGTGGGGCCTGCTCATCGCCGCGATCGCTGCGGTGCTGCTGCTCAGCGGCGGGCTCGACGGGCTGCAGGCCACCGCGATGCTCACCGCGCTGCCCTTCACCGCGCTGATGCTGCTGATCATGGTCGCGGTCTACCGCTCCCTGCGTCGCGAGGGCATCGAGACCTACCGCGTCCCCGAGAAGGACACCTGGTAGCCGGGCGACCGAGGCCCGTGCTCGCCGCCGTGCGGCCGACGCGCGTACCCGCCACCGCCCCGCCGGAGCGCGTGCCCGCCACCGCCCCGCCGGGGATCATGGGGGCGTGATGGTGGTCGACCTCCTGGTCATCGCGGTGATCCTCGGCGCCGCCGGGGCGGCGCTGGCCGCACCCCGCGAGCGGACGGCGGTGCGCGCCTTCCTCGTGCTCGCGGTCGGGGTGGCCGCTGGGACGGCCGCGCTGGGCGCCTGGGGCGTGGCCGGCGTGGAGCTGCTGCTCGGCGCCCTGGCGACGTGGTGGGTGCTGCGCCTCGCCCTGCCGACCGCGAGGCCGACGACCGCGTCCGACGACGCCGCGCTCACAGCCGAGCGGCCACCAGGGCGGCCAGGAGCGTGAGCAGGAGCACCGCGGCGACGAGGCCGGTCCGCCGCCAGGCGCCGAGCAGCGCCTCCCCGACGTCGACGGCGTGGGTGACCGTGCGGCCCGCGTGACGGCTCATCGCCGCGAGCCGCGGGGCCCTCACCGAGTGCACCGCGCCGGGACCGTGCCGCGCCGCGCCCGCGCGCCGCGCGGCCGCGCCCAGGGGGACGAGGAGGTCGCCGGCGGGCACGACGGCACGCGCGGGCCACCGCACCACGGCGAGGGTGCCCAGGCCGATCGCCAGGGGCCACAGCGCCTCGACCCACGCGCCGAAGGCGAGGACGTCGGTGGGCGCGGGCGCGGTGGTGCGCGGCAGCAGCAGCCACGGCGCGGCCACGGCTCCGGCCAGCACGAGCCCCCACGCCGACCACACCCGGGCCGACGCGCCGCCCGCGCCCGGAGCCGCCGACCCGCCACCGGCCCCAGCACCAGCCGTGCGCTGCTTGGCAGCGAGCAGCAGCACCACGCGGCCCAGCAGCAGCGCGGTCGCAGCCCCGGTGCCGGGCACCACGAGCTGCTCGAGCTCGGTGCCGAGCGGCGGACCGAGGGTGCGCGTGGCCTCCTTGAGCCCCTCCTTGACGAGCATGCCCCCACCGAGCGGCGCGCCGGCGAGCACCAGCGCCGCGACGGCCTGGCCGGCCAGCAGCACCCGACCGGGTCGACGGCGACCCTCGCTGGCGGCTACGCCCGTGCCGAGGAACAGCGTGGCCTTGGCGAAGCCGTGGACGACCACGAACAGCGCCGCGGTCCCCGTGGCGACCACGGCCGCCTCGGGGACCGCGGCACCCGCACCGACCGCGAGCGCGACCAGGCCGATCTGGCTGACGCTGGAGTAGGCGAGCATGGTCTTGGGCTCGTGCTGCAGCGCGCCGAGCACCGCGGCGACGAACACCCCGAGCAGGCCGAGCGTCATCGCGATGCCGCCGAGCACGGGCATGGCGATCTCGCCGAGCGGCAGCAGCCGCACCCAGCCGACGACCCCCGCCTTGATCAGGCAGCCCGACAGCACCGCGCTGGCCGGCACGGGCGCGGCAGGGTGCGCCAGCGGCAGCCACGAGTGCAGCCCGAGCAGGCCCGCCTTGACCCCGAACCCGGCGAGCAGCAGCCCCGCGGCAGGGTGCGGCGACGCGCCGAGGCCGGCGGCCACGTCGGCGAGCGCGAGGCTGTCGGCCTGGGCCGCGGCGAGCGCCAGGCCGGCCAGCAGCAGCGCCTCGCCAAGCACCGCGAAGGCGAGGTAGGCGCGCGCGGCGTGCCAGGCGGTGGCGGTCCGCTCCTGGGCCACGAGCGCGTAGCCGGCGTAGGTCAGCACCGCGAAGCCGGCGTAGAACGTGACGAGGTCGGCGGCGAGCAGCACCGTGAGGTTGCCGGCCAGCGCGGCGAGGAAGGCCACGACGAACCGCGGGCGTCCCACGTCGGCCACGAGCCCCGGCGCCGCCAGCCCGGCGGCGACCCACACCACGGCGGTCATCGCGAGCAGCGGGCGGGCGAGGTCGTCGTTGGCCAGCCGCGTCTCGAGCAGCAGCCACGGCAGGTCGACCGCGCCGGTCGCCTGGGGGATCGCCAGCGCCAGCGCGGGCAGCGGCGCGACCCACAGCCAGCCGGCCAGGCGCGCGGCGACGCGCGGCGCCACGGCGACCACCGCACCGGCCAGCGGCAGCGCGACCGCCACGATCACCGCGGCCGACAAGGGCGCGGCCGACAGGACCGTGGCGCTCACGCCGGCGAGGTCCGGCGCGGTCATGGCCGACCCCCGACCTCGGCTCCTTGCTCCCCCACCAGCACCGCCTCGGCGACGAGCTCGGCCCACGACAGCGGGCTGAACGGCGCGCCGGCGAGCAGCCCGGCACCGAGCGTCAGGGCCGCGGTGGCCACCAGGGGCACCAGCAGCGTCGGCGCCGCCTCCCAGCGGCGCGCGCTGGCCTGCCACGCCTGCGCGGGCGTGGCGAACCAGCCGGTGTGCAGGATCGGCAGCACGTAGGCGGCGGTCAGCAGCGTCGAGGCGCCGAGCAGCACCGGCGCCCACCACGCGCCGTCCTGGGCGCCCCCGAGCGCCAGGTGCCACTTGGTCACGAAGCCCGCGAGGGGCGGCACGCCGATCATGGCCAGCCCCGCCACGGTCGCCCCGCCCATGGCCACGGGCATGCGCCGGCCGACGCCGGCGAGCTCGCTGACGCGGCTGACGCCGAGCTCCTGCTCGACGCTGCCGGCGAAGTAGAACAGCGTCACCTTCATGATCCCCTGGTGGACGAGGTGCACCAGGCCGCCGACCAGCGCGACGACGCCGCCCAGCGCCACCCCGAGCGTGACGAGCGCGACCTGCCCGATGGTCGAGTACGCCAACCGCGCCTTTAGGCCATCGGCACCGATGGCGCGGGCCGAGCCGACCAGCAGGGTGATGGCGGCGAGGGCGGCGAGCGGGCCGAGCAGCCCGAGGTCCTCGGCCGTGTCGAGGCCATAGAGGTCGACCACGACCCGCACGATCCCGTAGGCCCCCGCCTTGACGACCGCCACCGCGTGCAGCAGGGCGCTCACCGGCGCGGGCGCGACCATCGCCCGTGGCAGCCAGCCGTGCAGCGGCATGAGCGCGGCCTTGACGCCCATGCCGGCCACGAGCAGCGCGAACACGCCTCGCAGGGTGGCGGCGTGCGCGTCGGCGTGGTCGGCCAGCACCCCGCCGCTGACGAGCTCCACCGGCCCGACGCTGACGTGCAGCCACACCGCGGCCAGGAACAGCGTGCTGCCCCCGGCCACGGCGTAGGCGAGGTAGGCGCGGCCGCCGGCGAGGGCCTTGGTGTCGCCCTTGTGGACCACCAGCGGATAGGTCGACAGGGTGAGCAGCTCGAAGAAGACCAGGAACGTGAACAGGTTGCCGGCCAGCCCCACCCCCATCGTCGCGGCGACCGACAGGTTGAAGAACCCGAAGAAGCGGGCCTGGTGGGCGTCGCCGCGCAGGTAGCCGATCGCGTAGACCGTGGTCAGCAGCCACAGCAACGCCGACAGCGTCAGGAACAGCAGGGGGATCTCCTCGACCCGCAGCACGAGGTCGAGGTCGGGCAGCACGGCGTAGCGCAGCTCGAACGTGAGGCCCTGGGCGACGCCGAGCAGGGCCACGGCCATCAGCGCGACCTTGCTGATCGCGCCGAACAAGGTCAGCACGTTGCGGGCCAGCGCCCGGTGCTCGGGCAGCGCGAGGACCACCACGGCCGGCAGCAGCGAGGTGGCGAGCAGCAGCAGCGGCAGCGCGGCCTCGCCGGTCATGTCGCGCCTCCTGCCACGGCGGGGGCGCCGACCTCGAGCAGCGCGAGCACCTCGACCGCGCGGAAGCCGAGCAGCACCGTCACCAGCGCCAGGCCGAGGGCGGGCAGCGCGAGCGCGGGGGCCGCGGGGTCAGGGGCCGGCTCGGAGCGCATGAACGCCAGGCGCAGCACGCGGATCAGGTAGGCCGCGGTGAGGCCGCCGCCGGCGAGCACGACCGCGGCGATCCACCACTGCCCGCCGGCCACCGCCGCCGACAGCAGATACCACTTGCCGACGAACCCGCCGGTCGGCGGCAGCCCGACCAGGTTGACCCCGGCCAGCGCGAACGCGAAGACCGCCGCGGGGGCGCGCGCCGCCGCGCCGCGCAGGCGCACCAGGCGGTCGGCGCCGGCGGCGTGCACCAGCGCGCCGGCGGCCATCAGCATCGCGGCCTTGGCCGAGGAGTGGGTGACCGCGTAGTAGATGCCGCCGTGCCATCCGAACCAGCCGGCGGCGTCAGGCTCGGACTGTCCCGCGAGGATCGCGGGGATCAGCCACAGGTAGCCCATCTGCGACAGCGTCGAGTAGACGACCAGGCGCTTGACGCTGCGCTGCGTCAGGGCGGCGACGCCGCCCCAGAGGATCGCCGCGGCCCCGGCCACGCCCAGCACCACCCCGGCCGCCGGCGTCACGAGCTGCGGCAGCGCCTGGAACCACAGCACGATGACGACGTAGAAGTAGACCTTCAGCACCAGCGCCGACAGCAGGGGGCTGGCTGGCGCCGGCGCCTGCGCATGCGCGTCGGGCAGCCAGAAGTGCAGCGGGAACAGCGCGGCGGTGGCCAAGAGCCCCAGCGTCATCAGGGCGAGGGCGACGCCGGCGGCAAGCGAGGGCTCGGCCTGCCCGGGCAGCTCGGCCAGCGCAAGGGTGCCGGTGGCGGCGTACAGCAGCGCAGCGCCGACGAGGAACACCAGCGAGCCGGCCACGGCCACGACGAGGTAGCGCCGCGCCGAGCGGATGGCGCGGCCGCCGCTCAGCGCCACGAGCGCAGCTGCGGCGACGCCGACGAGCTCGAACGCCACGTACAGCGCGAACAGGTGCCCGAGGAGGAACACGCCGTTCATCGCGGTGGTCAGCAGCAGCCACCAGGGCCAGAACGCGCCTGGCAGCGGTGCGGTGCGGCGGTAGCCGGCTGCGTAGACCGCGCCGACCACCCCGACGACCGCGGCGACGACGACCAGCAGCGCCGCGAGCCCGTCGGCCCGCAGGTCGAGCGCGAGGCCGCCCGCGTCGAGCAGGCGATGCCTGGCGGCGGGTCCGGGGGCGACCTCGGCCACGAGCACGAGCGCGAGGCCGAGCAGCACCAGGCTGGTGACGACACCGAGGGCCGCCGCGCTCCGGTCGCGCCGCCGGCGCACCAGCGCGGCGGTGATGCCCGCTGCGGCCAGCGGGAGGGCGAGCAGCCACGGCAGGGCGCTCACGGGTCGGCCTCGCCGCGGCCAGCGTCGTGGTCGGGATGCCGCAGCAGCCGCACGGCGAAGGCGGTGACGCCGAGCATGACGACGACGCCGGCCGCGGCCATCGTCCGCGCCTCCCGGGGATCAGGGGCCGCGCCGACCTCGCCGACGGCCACGAGCAGCACCGTCGCGCCGGCGGCGACGACGTTGAGCGCCACCACCTGACGCAGTGCGGTCGCTGCGGTCACGACCCGCCAGAGCCCCGCGGCGATCAGCGCCGCGGCGGTGAGCAGCCAGAGGGTCGCGACGGTCATGGTCGTCAGGCGCTCGGGCTGGGAGCGGTGTCGGGGTCGGCGGGCGGCGTCGGTCGCGAACGGTGAGCCTCTCCGCCCCCGCCGGCGCGCACACGTGCCCGCGCGCCGCGCTGGCCTCCTGCCGCGCGGGCAGGTGTGGGCACTTCGGCCGGGATACCGGCCGAAGTGCCCACACCTGCCCGCGCGGGGCTCCCCTGCTCGCGGGTGTGGGCGGTTCGGCCGGTATCCCGGCCGAACCGCCCACACCTCGCACGCGCGCGCAGGGTCGGCGCGTCCACGGCGCGCCCACGGCGTCCCCGGCCGCGCCAGGAGACGCGAGCGCGCCGTCGCCGAGCTAGCCGGGGCTGATGCTCCAGTCCCCGTCGGCGGTCACCGTCACCACGACCGTGCGGTCCTCCAGGCGGACCGTGCCCTCGTAGGAGCCGATCTCGTTGATGACCAGGTCGCGCGAGATCCGATAGTCCCCCACCGCAGAGACGATGAAGTTCGACTCTCCGTCGTGGGCAACGTCGACGGCTCCGCCGACCCCGCTGGGCGCCCACAGGACCGCATCACCGGTGCCGCTGGCCTCGCGATCGTCGAAGTCCTGGGCGGCCTCGGCGAGCGGCGCGACCTCGATGGTCCACGGTCCGTCGGCGGTGACGTCGGCCACGCTGACGGCGCCCTCGAGGTTGAGCGCCTGCTGCCCGTCGTAGTCGCCGATGGCGTTGACCAGCAGATCCTGCGAGCGCAGCTCGTCGTCCACGTCGACCTCGACGATGAAGTTCGACTCCCCTTCGTGGGAGATCGAGGCCACGGCGGGGGCATCGTCGGGCACCGACAGATCGATGACGTCGTCACCCTGCCCCTCGATGGTGAAGGCCTCGAAGTCCACGGGATCCACCACGCCAAGGCCACCCTCGGGCTCGTCGGCGTCGGCGACGACGGAGCCGGTGGCGCTCGTCGCCTCGGCGACAGGAGTGGCGTGGTCCGGAAGGTCAGCGGCGCCCGCGGCGTCGGCGCCGGCATCCAGGTCCGCGTCGGAGAGCACCGCGTCACCGCCGAGCCCGGTCACCTGGCTGGCGCCAAGGGTCGCCATGGCGTCGGCGACCTCCTCGGGGAGGCTGGCGGTGAGCAGCATGGGTGCGCCCTCGAGCGCGGCAGCGGGCCCGCCGGCCAGCGCATCGGGGAAGTCTCCGCCCGTGGCGAGGAAGATGCTGTCGACGTCGTCGGCATCGAACAGCTCGAGCGGGATCTCCGCCGCCGTCTCCGCACGGCCAGCGCCAAAGACCCGGTCGACGTCGTCGACCAGCGGGTCGAGGTCGGTTGCCACGGTGTCGGCCAGCGCTTGCTCGCCACCGAGCAGGATCGCCTGGTCGGCGCCGAGCTCGTCGATGATCTCCTCGGTGGGCTCGGAGAGCGCGTCCTGGTCGGTGAGCAGCACCGGCGCCTCGAGCGCGAGGGCTGCGGGCACGCCGGCCAACGCGTCGGCGAAGTCGTCGTCGCGGGCGATCAGCACCGTGTCGGCGGCGTCGAGCCGCTCGCGGGCGATCTCGGCAGCCGTCGCCACACGGTCCGCGCCGAACACTCGCGACGTGTCACCCACGAGCGCCTCGACCTCGGACGCCACGTCGCTCGACAGCGCGGTGTCCCCGCCCAACAGCACGACCTCCTCGGGGTCGAGCCGCTCGATCTCCTCCTCGGTGGTCTCGTGGAGCTCGTCAGGCTCGGTGAGCAGCACCGGTGCATCATCCGCCGCGGCCGTCGGTCCGGCGGCGAGCGCATCGGGGAAGTCGTCGGAGCGGGCCAGGTAGACCGTGTCGGCGCCGTCGGGGTAGCGATCCTCGCTGATCGCCGTCGCGGTCTCGAACCGGTCGTCGCCAGCAAGGCGGAGTGCCTCGGCGGTGACGCCGGCCACAGCGAGCGGAACACACCAATTCCCTAGGCGGCGCCACTCCCGGGCGCCCGAGCGGCGCGGGACAAGGACCCTACCCAGTCCCGGGTGGGTCCCTGCCCAACTCTGTGATAGGGGCTCTGTTGCCCTAGCTGCCGTTGAGGCCGTCGGTGAACACCGGCACTGGCAAGACGGAAGGGTCACCAGGGAAACTGTCGTCGTCGATGCCGTCGGTATCGTTGTCGGCGTCGTCGATGAACGACTCTCCTTCGACAGTCACCT
>PUKE01000322.1 GCA_003550425.1 Nitriliruptoria bacterium | reverse complement strand
GGCTGTTGAAATATCCGATTCTGAGCGCGGCATAACGAGCGGGGGTGTGTGATGCAATATGGTTATGAAAAGAGCGGCGATCTGCCGGGGGTGCACGAGTTTCAGGATCCTATTGATCGTGATATATGGGTGCAAACACGACCACGGTTTCGGGAGAGGCTGCCGGCATCGCATACGCTGGTTCGTGCCGCACTCCGGCAAAACCGAATCCATCGCCCAGCTGATCGTATGGAGGCGCTGTTGCACGCGGCATCTCAATCGCTCGCCAAAAAAAAATCAGAGCTTCGTTTCAGGAGGAAAAGCAATGGCTAAGGTGCAACAACACAAACTCACCTCTCGCCCGCCGAATATTCAATGGTATTTCGACCAGGATGTACGAGCGGCGGTTGAACGATGGGCACGTTTTGATCGGCGGAGTATCTCCAACGAAATTACGTTCTTATTGCGATTAGCAATACAGGTTCGCGAGCGATTACATGAGGATGAGAATGCATCACTGGATAGCATAGTGGCTGAGTTACGGCGGTAATGGCATAACGAGCGAGGGGGTGTGTGATGCAGGAAATGCTCACGTTATTTCGCGAGAGTGTGAGCAACCGCCCGTACTGCACTGATGAACTGGGGGCATTGTATATACGACCACGAGCCGCTGCGTTGGAGCGACGGTATGTGCAACCGAACTCCCCTTGGCAGGTGAAATGGTTGGTCTATGATGTAGACCGATCCGGTGGATTCATCGACTGGTATGATCGACCGAACGTGCCGCCGCCGAATCTGGTTATCGGAAACCGCGAGAACGGGCATGCACATGTGTTGTATGGCCTCGCAACACCGATCCAGCAACGTGCGTACGGTGGTCGGGACAATCCACTGCGGTACGCGGCAGCTATTGACTGTGCGTTAACCGACGCGCTGGATGCAGACCCAGGATATGCAAAACTAATCGCCAAAAACCCATTGCGCAATGATACATGGTGGGTGGATGCACCACGTGGTGTACTGTACGATCTGGATTGGCTCGCGGATTACGTTGACCTCGAACCGTATCGAGATCGGCGTCGAAATCTGCCGGCGCACGGCCTCGGCAGGAACTGCGCGTTGTTTGACAATCTACGCGTTTGGTCGTATCGCGCAATCCGCCGGGCGTGGCAGGATAATCTGTCGTGGGAACAGTGGCTGGCCTCGGCGCTCGTTAAGGCCGCAGAATACAACACATTTGAGGTACCGCTCGGTGCAGGTGAGTTAAAAGCGGTGGCGCGTTCGGTAGCAAAATGGACGTGGACGCGATTCGATTCCAAAACATTCACAAAAATCCAAGCGGAGCGTGGTAGAAGGTCGGGGCATAGCAGACGGCGGAAAGCGGCGGAGATTAAAGATCGAATCAAAAGATTGTGGTTGGAAGACCCTTACGCAACAAATAGCGAGATTGCAAAGTGGGTAGGGGTTTCCGAACGAACTGTGCAACGTGTAAAAAGGGGTGTGTGATGTTGGATGAAGGAGGGTGTGTGATGTTGGATGAAGGGACTATTAGTGCATTAGAGATTGCGGCTCGGATAGCTGCGGCATATGAGCAAGCCATGGCCGTCTATGATGAAAACGGACGACCGACTTGGGAAGCTGGGCGTGTTACGGGATTACAAGACGCTTGGGATCTTGTGCAGGACTTCATTTCTGAGGAACAAGATTCCAAAAAACGAGCAAGCCGGCGGCGGCGTATTAGGCAAGCCGGAGAGCTGGAAAATTTGCGATAACAAGTAAGCGTCTATGAGCACACAAAACCCCGCCCAGACGGGGTTATTTTTTTCTCGTAAAATCTAACCAGGAGTGTATAGCTGTAAGGTTAATGCGCCAATGTCCACCAGGGGTGCGTTCCGCGAACAAGGCGCCTTTCCGAATGGCTCGGCGGATGGATTCAGGGTGTAATCGGGTATAGATTGCGGCCTGGGTAACGGATAGTTGTGTGGAGCCGAATACAAGTTCAGCGTCCTCAGAATGGACTAACCACCGCCGATCAATACGGCGTGTCCGCAGCTGTCCAGCGCGGCAATAGCGTTGGACTTTACGAAGAGGAATGCCGTAACGGCTGGCGACTTCAGCGGTGGTTAGCCATTGCATTATCGATCCTCAATTGATCTATCGTCGCGGGTTCGTTCCTGCCGCTGCTCTTTCTTGTCTCTCTGGTACTGTTCTTTCCAGCGCTCGATTGATCGGTTAGGGGCCTCACCTTCGCGAGGGCGGGCGGCTTCAGAACGACGTTCTTGCACACGGTCTTTTTGCTGCCGCTCATTACTCCGTCGTTCTTGTTGGGCTTGCTCATAACGTTCCTTCCACTCACGAGGATCGACCGGTTGTTTCTCGTTTGTTTGTTTATTCGCCTCACGCGTGGTGGAGCGGTGCTGCTCAAGCGATTGTTTCGCGGCTTCTCCGTGGGCAACAACACCCCGCGCCGGCATATATATCGGATCACGTGCGAGGCGGTGTGATACCATCTGCACCTCCACTTTCTGTTCGCGCTCTTGTGGGGTCATCGTTCGGTTATCATGCATAGCTCGCATACCAGCCATTGCGTCGCGTTCCATTTGAGCCCGCTCTCTCCATTGTTCTCGAGATTTCTCGGTGGCGAATTTTCTCTCGGCCATGCGGTCTGCATAGTCAATCCGCGCTTTCTGATCCTGGAAGTTGTCCGCGGCGCTGCGTTCATGGGGGCGGGCCTGGGAATGTAGATGATGCCGGACGGCGTCTTTGTGTTCTCTCTCTCTCCGCTGTTTAACATCCTTGGCGCCACTTATAGCATCGGTGATCCAGTCGAGACCTCTATTCACCAATTCCGCTAGCTGGGCACCAAATCCATTTACCAATTGCTGCAGGGCATTGCCTGTGAGAGCAGCATCCCGGAGCTCTCTATAGTGCTCTTCACGATCCTGCCGTTCTCTCTGGTACTGTTTCTCCATATCGTTGTACCTCCGTTCTATAATAGCCTCCGCCCAATGCTGGCCTTTACGAGCAGGGTGAACAATGTTGCGTCCCATGTGGGCTTGCGGTGGTCGATCGAGTTCTTGAAACCGCTTTTCATCACCGCTCAATAGTGCATCGATCCGTTGTTCATGGAGCGAGCGATGGGAGACTTTTGGGGGGTGCTGCGCAGTGTTCTTGAGTGATGCATCAACACTACGCACCTGCTGTTTGGATGTTGGGATTGTTGTTTGTTTGTGTGTTTGTTTCTCTACGGCCTCCTGTCGTTGGGGTTTGTCCACGGCTATTTCCCCTTGCCGACCGCCAAGCTGTTGCTCGGCTTCAAGGCGCTGGCGCTCAATTGATAGTTCCAGCGCGCGGTTTTGCATGTTGGCCCAAGCTTCGCGGCGCTCGGTTAGGCGCTCATGCGATATAGCTTTGTTGTTCATCTCTGGCAGCTTGTGCTTTGAAAACTCACCGGTCTCTCCGATCGCTCTCGTTGTTACGAGGATGTGTGCGTGATCGTTGCGCTGGTCACCGCCGCGGTGCGCGCGGTGGATTGCGACGTCTGCGATCATCCCTGCGGGTGTGAGTTGGGAATCAACAAACTCACGGGTGAGAGCCACGCGTTCGGCATCATTGAGCTCGTGGGGGAGCGCGAGGCGAATCTCATGCGCGAGCTGAGAGTTCCAGCGCCGCTCGTTGTGCTCCACGGCATTCCAGAGTTGTTCGCGGTCTTTGGTCCAATCGGGGGCGCCGTCCGGTGTGCGTATCTCGGAGTGGACCACGTTGTCTGCTTTGGGGGTAAAATCACGGGTTTCGCCTGCGCGTTCGTCGCGGAGTCGTTCGCCTGCACGATAGGCGGCGCCAGCAACAACCGAGTGACCTTTGGATCTCGAGACGGCTTGTTGCGAAAAATGATATATCGCCATATCGAACAACCTCCAGATGCGCGAACCGTCCGGCGCAAGCCGGACCGCACGTAAACTCGAAGAGTTTACATAAGTGCGCTTTAGGGCCCCTATCGGGGGGCCCTAAAGAGAGCGGCCTATAACCGTATCGTACCGCCTAATAGGGTATCTGTCCAGGATTTGAGGCAAAAATCACGAAGGAAGGAGGGCAATTGCTGCCTGAAAACTAGTTTTATATGAGGGGTGTTGTACTATTGACGCCGGGTATAAAGCGCGATATAGTTTAAGGTATCTTTATTTCGGAGGTGCCAAATGGCAAAGAAACGACTGGAGAAACTCAAGCCGGAAGAACGACTGGCAGAGTTGCAGAAGCTACAGAAGGAGCTGGACGACCAAAAACGAGAGCTGCGAGAAAAGACTAAACAGGCGGAAAAGGAGAAGAGGGAACGAGAAAGGAAACTACTGACGCGCGGGAAGATTGTGACCGGTGCACTGG
>PUKE01000328.1 GCA_003550425.1 Nitriliruptoria bacterium | reverse complement strand
TCGGCCCCGGCGGCGGCCGCGAACAGGTTGGTGGTGCGCGGGGCGAGCCAGCGGTCCCAGAAGCGCACCGGGAAGTCGGTCAGGAGCATCGCGGTGGTCTCGGACTCCTTGCGGGCCTTGGCGGCCTCGGCGTCCTCGCTCCAGCCGCTCGCGCCGGCGTGCACGCCCGTGGACACCACGAGGTCGCCGCGCTCCTCGGCGATCGCGCACCCGCGCACCCCGCCGGGCGGGCAGGCCACCGGCTCGGGCTCGCCGCCCTCCGCGGGCAGGCGCCACAGCCAGGGGGCGGGGTCCAGGCCGTCGTCGCGGTCCGGCAGCCCCCGGGTGGAGGTGAACAGCAGCGCGCCGTCGGGGGCGAACTGCGGCGCGGACTCGCCCTTCTCGCTGCGGGTGAGCCGCCGGGGGCGCGCCTGCGCGTCGTCGAGGGGGACCTCGTAGAGGGCGCTGACGTAGCGCGTGCGCTTGCGGTCGGGCTCGGCGGCGCCGACCACCAGCCGCCCACCGTCGGGCGACAGGGCCAGGCCGGCCACGCGCGGTGCGGACAGGAACGTGTCGAGATCGAAGTCGCTCATGAGGCGCCATCGTGCCCCGCGCACCCTGGCGCGTCACCCGCGCTCGGCGGGGGCGCGCGGCTTCCGCCAGCCGGCGCGCCCTGACAGAATCCGGCCGGCGGGGCAGGCCCGAGACCGATGCCGACCGGAGGACCCCATGAGCTCGACCGACCCCGTCATCCTCGGCGCCGCGCGCACCCCGATGGGACGGCTGGCGGGAGCCCTCGGCCCGCTGCCCGCCGTCGACCTCGGTGGCCGCGCGATCGCGGCGGCCCTCGCCCGCGCCGGGGTGCCCGCGCAGCGCGTGGACCGCGTGATCCTCGGCCAGGTGCTCCAGGCCGGCCAGGGGCAGGGGCCGGCCCGCCAGGCGGCGGTGGCCGCCGGGGTGCCGATGGACGTGCCCGCGGTCACCGTCAACAGCGTGTGCCTGTCGGGCGTGCAGGCGCTGGCCCAGGCCGACCGCCTGATCCGCCTCGGTGAGGCCGACGTCGTGGTCGCCGGCGGCATGGAGTCGATGACCGGGGCGCCACACCTGATCCCCGGCTCCCGCGCCGGCTACCGGCTCGGTGACGGTCGGCTCGTGGACGCGCTGATCCACGACGGGCTGTGGTGCGCCATCGACGACCAGCACATGGGCACCACCAGCGACGCGGTCAACGCGCGGCTCGGGATCACCCGCGCCGCCCAGGACGCCTGGGCGGCACGCAGCCACGCCCGCGCCGCCGCCGCCGCCTGGGACGAGGGTCGCCTCGCCGAGGAGGTCGTGCCCGTCGAGGCGCCCGCCCGCCGCGGGCAGACGATCACCGTGGACCGCGACGAGGGCGTGCGCCCCGACACCACCGTCGAGGGCCTTGCCGCGCTGCCGCCGGCCTTCACCGCGCAGGGGACCATCACCGCCGGCAACGCCAGCCAGATCTCCGACGGGGCGGCGGCGCTGGTCGTGGCCAGCCCCCGCGCGGCCGCCGACCTCGAGCGCGCCGCGCAGGGTCGGCTCGTGGCCTTCGGCTCGGTCGCCGGCCCCGACGCCACGCTGCACGACCAGCCGGCGGCGGCGCTGCACGCCGCGGCGGCGCGCGCCGGGCTCGCCGCCGACCGCCTCGACCGCTACGAGATCAACGAGGCGTTCGCGGCGGTCGCGCTGCACGCCACCGAGCGGCTCGGGGTGAGCCACGAGCGCGTCAACGTCAACGGTGGGGCCGTGGCCCTCGGCCATCCGATCGGCTGCTCGGGCGCCCGGCTGGTCGTCACGCTGCTGGCGGAGCTGGCGCGGCTCGGCGGGGGCCGGGGCGCGGCGAGCCTGTGCGGCGGTGGCGGCCAGGGCGACGCGGTCCTCTGCGAGGTGCCCGCCGCGTGACCCCGGGCCCGGCCAGCGACGACGACGCCGCCCTCGTCGCCAGGGTGCGCGCGGGGGACCGCCGCGCCCTGGCGCGCGCGCTGTCGCGCATCGAGGACGGCGAGCCCGCCCGCGTGCGCGGGCTGGTGTCGGGGCTGCACCCCCACAGCGGCCACGCGCACGTGGTCGGGGTCACCGGCGCCCCCGGGGTCGGCAAGTCGAGCCTCACCGCGGCGCTGGCCACGTGGTGGCGCGGCGAGGGGCGCACCGTGGCCGTGCTCGCGGTCGACCCGACGAGCCCCTTCACCGGCGGGGCGCTGCTCGGCGATCGGGTCCGCCTGGAGCGCCACGCGATGGACCGGGGCGTCTACGTGCGGTCCATGGCCTCGCGGGGGCACCTCGGTGGCCTCAGCGCCGCCGCGCCCCACGGGCTCGTCGCGCTGGACGCCGCCGGCTTCGACGTCGTGGTGGTCGAGACGGTGGGGGTCGGCCAGGCGGAGGTCGAGGTCGCCGCCGTGGCCGATGCCACCGTCGTGGCGCTTGCCCCCGGGCTCGGCGACGCGGTGCAGGCCGCCAAGGCCGGCGTCCTCGAGGTCGCCGACGTCCTGGTGGTCAACAAGGCCGACCGCCCGGGCGCCGAGCGCGCCCTCGCCGAGGTCCGCGACAGCCAGGAGCTGGCCGTCGGGGCCGCCGCGCGCGACGGGCAGGCGCTGCCCGAGGGCGTGGACGACTGGATCGCCCCGGTGCTCGCGACCGTGGCCACCGACGTGGGGCCGGCCAGCGGCGTGCCCGACCTCGGGCGCACGCTCGCGCAGCACCGCGACTGGCTGGCCCGAAGCGGCCTGAGCGCGCGCCGGGCGCGGGCCCGGGCCGAGCTGTGGCTGCGCGCGCTGGCAGAGGCTGGCCTGCGCGCCCGACTGGACGCGCTGGGGCAGGGGTCCCTGCTGCACGACCTCGCCACGCGCGTCGCCGACCGGCGCCTGGACCCCTTCGCGGCCGCCGACCGGCTGCTCGCCGCGCTCGAGGAGAGCGACTGACGGCCGACGGGCGATCCGTGGCCTTCGACAGCCCCTGCCCCCGTCGGGCACACTTGGCACGGTCAGCGGCGTGAGAGCCTCGCTGGGCTCCCGCGCCTGCGACCGCGACGCGCACGGGGAGGTGCCAGAGGGGTGCGGGGCCGTCGGCGAGAGGGGGAGCGCCGGTGCTGAACGGGGGACCGCGCGACGAGCGCGACCGGCTGGTGTCGCGCGAGCGCCTGCTGCGCACCGTGAGCGACCATCGGATCGTGCTCCTCGAGGCTGGCAGCGGCTACGGCAAGTCGACGCTGGCCGACCAGTCGGCCCGCGCCGCCGCGGCGCTGCCGGCCCGGGCGCGGCTGCGCAGCACCGGCCTCGGCCCTGGCGCGCTGCTCTGGCTGGTGCGCGAGGCGCTGCGGCAGGTCGACCTGCACGCCGCGGCCGAGGTGCTGACCGCCACCGAGCCCGACCCCTCGGGCCTGCCCGACGCGCTCCATGACGGGCTCGCCGAGGAGCAGCGTCCCGTGGCGCTGGTGCTCGACGACGTCCACCTGCTCGACGACGACGGCGCGAAGCTGCTCGCCGAGGTGCTCGAGGAGCTGCCGGCGCCCCACCGGCTCATCGCCTCCGCGCGCGTGCTCGCCGATCCCGTGCGCGACGCCGCCGCGCGCGTCGACGCGGCCGTGCTCGACAGCGAGGCGCTGGCGTTCACCGGCGAGGAGGTCGCCGCGCTCGCCGCGCACGAGGGGCTCGACCTCGCGCGCGCCGACGCCGAGGCCCTCGTCGCGGCCACGGGCGGCTGGCCCGCCGCGGTGCGGCTCATGCTCCCGCGGCTGCACGACTCGGCCGACCCGAGCGCGGCCATCGCGCGCCTGGTCGGCGAGCCCGCCACGGTGGCCGCCCTCGTGGATCGGCTGCTGGACCCGCTGCCCGCCGCCACCCGCCAGGCCACCGCCCAGCTCGCGCACCTGCCGCTGCTGGACCGCACGGTGGCCGGCGAGGCGCTCGACGACCCCGACCTGCTGGCGCGGCTCGGCGAGGTCGGCCTGCCGCTGTCGGAGGTCCGCGACGGCTGGTGGGTGCTGCCCGACCCGATCCGCGAGCAGCTCGATCGGCGCGATCCACTCGACGCGGCCGTGGCGCGGGCGGCCGCGGCGGTCTACGACCGCCGCGACGAGCGCGTCGCCGCGCTGCGGGTGCTGCTGCGCGCCGGCGAGGGCGCCGAGGCGGTCCGCCTCGCCGGGCGCTGGCCGAGCAAGGTCGCCACGCGCCTTGGGACCGAGCCGCTGCGGCGCCTCGTCGCCGCCGTGGACGACGACGCCCTCGCCCAGGACGCCCGCGTGCTGGTGCACCTGTCGCGCTGCCACGGCCTCGTCGGCGATCCCCAGGCCCGGCAGCAGGTGCTCGACCGCGCGGCGAGCCTGACGCTCGATGCGCGCAGCCGACGCGAGATCGACGCC
>PUKE01000333.1 GCA_003550425.1 Nitriliruptoria bacterium | reverse complement strand
GAACAGGAAGGCAGGCGAGTAGGCGGGCACCCCCAGCACCTGCGACTCCTCCTCGTTGACCACCGTCGGCTCGATCTCCTGGGAGCCCGAGGCGATCGTGATCCCGTGGTCGCGGGCGAGCACCTCGTAGAGCGAGGCGTCCTCCAGATCGGCCTCGTCCAGCCCCGGCACGAGGGCAGCGGGCACCGCGGTGGTCTCCAGCCCCAGCGGCTCGCCGTCGGCCAGCCGCAGTCGGCGGATGCGCACCACCGGCTCCGCTGGGCTGATCGCCAGGCGCTGCCCGAGGCGAGGGCCGGCCGCGACGCGCTCCAGCGACAGCACCTGGCTGGAGGGCTGCAGCCCTCGCTGGCGCATGTCCTGCGAGAACGAGCGCACCGACAGCGGCTGGGACAGCTTGGGCTGCGCCACGTAGGTGCCGCTGCCCTGGCGGCGGCTCAGCACCCCCTCCCGCACGAGGTCGTCGACCGCCCGTCGCAGCGTCACGCGCGAGACCTCGAACCGCTCGCAGAGCTCCCGCTCGGGGGGGATCGCCGAGCCCGCCGGGAGACCCTCGATCAGGTCCAGGACGCGCTCGCGGACGATCTCGTGCTTGCGCGCTCGGCTCGGAGCCGCCTCGCCAGCCACCGCTCCTCCTCCCGCTCGGACAGGACCATCTTGGCGAGCGACGGCGAAGTGGTCAACTCCACACGTGACCGCGAAGACCATTGTCCAATACCACTCGGGCTATTGGTATTGACGAGCTCCGACCGGTCTGCCACCCTGCCGTGCCATCCGCGTCCGCACGTCCTTGGAGGATCCATGGCCCCCGATCGACTGCGCACCCTCCTCGCGCTGCTGCTGGCCCTCGCGCTCGTCGTGGCGGCCTGCGGCGTGGAGGGCGACCCCGACGTCGCCGACGAGGCCGACGACGAGCCGGACGAGCCCGAGGAGCCCGACGAGCCCGACGAGCCCGAGGACGAGGAGCCCGACGACGAGCCCGACGAGCTGTCGGGGGACCTCACCTTCTCGACCCTCCAGCTGTCGCCCGACTTCGACGACTACATCGAGGGGATGATCGAGGACTTCGAGTCCGAGCACCCCGAGGTCACCGTCGAGTGGATCGACATCCCCTTCGAGGGCGCCCAGGAGCGCCTGCTGACCGACGCCGCCACCGGCGAGCTCGCCGACGTGGTCAACCTCAACCCTGACTTCGCCTTCCCGCTGGCGGTCGAGGACGAGTTCATCGACCTCGAGGCCGAGCTGGACCAGGACCTGATCGACATCTACGTCGACGGTGCCTGGGACGCCTTCCGCTACCCCAACCGCGACGGCGCCTACGCCTTCCCCTGGTACCTCTCCAGCGAGGTCACCATGTTCAACGAGGACATCCTCGAGGAGGCGGGGCTGGATCCCGACAGCCCGCCCACCACCTTCCCCGAGCTGTTCGAGCAGTCCACGCAGATCGCCGAGGAGACCGACTCCTACGGGTGGCACCCCGCGCTCGAGAACCGGTTCATCGAGGACCTGGTCAAGGAGGGCGTCGAGGTCTTCGACGAGGACGCCACCGAGGTGAGCCTCACCGACCCCGCGGCCATCGCCTACGTCGAGGAGCTGCAGGACCTCTACGAGGTCGGTGCGGTGAGCTCCGACTACGTCGTGGAGGGGCACCGCCAGGAGATCGAGGCCTACCAGGCCGGCGAGGTCGGGCTGTTCACGTCGGGGCCGCAGTTCCTCGGGATCGTCGAGGAGAACGCCCCCGAGATCGCCGAGGCCACCGGCGTGGGCCCGCAAGTCGTCGGCGAGACCGGCGCGATCGACATGGCGGTCATGGGCCTGATGGTGCCCGAGGACACCGAGCACCGCGAGGAGGCCCTGGCCTTCGCCGAGTTCGTGACCAACGCCGAGAACCAGCTGGACTTCTTCGACGAGGGCCAGGTGTTCCCGAGCGTCGAGGAGGCCCTCGAGGACGAGCGCATCGCCGAGTTCGAGGCCGACGACGAGCGCGAGGCCGAGGCCGTGCGCCTGCTGGGCGAGCAGATCGCCGAGGGCGAGATGCTGCGCCCCGTCGCCGTCGACGACGAGGTCAACAGCGCCCTGATCGCCAACGCCCAGGAGGCCGTGCTCGGCGACATCTCCGCCGAGGAGGCCCTGGAGAACGCCGAGATGGAGGTCCAGAGCATCCTGGACCGTCGTGACGCCGGGGTGCCCGAGGACCTCGACGAGTGACGGTCGCGCGCCGCGGGCGGACCTCGGTCCGCCCGCGGCGCCCTGCCCGGACCCGCGAGCGAGGAGCCCCTCGTGATCGGTCGACGCTGGTACACCCCCTGGCTGTTCCTGCTGCCCTCGCTGGTGCTGCTCGGCGTCTTCTACTGGTGGCCGGTGCTCAACACCGGGATCCTGTCGATGACCGACGCGCACACCCTGCGCGGCGGGGAGTTCGTCGGGCTGGAGAACTTCCGGCGGATGGTCGATGACGCGTTCTTCTGGAACGCGCTGGAGAACAGCCTGCTGTTCACCGTCGGCGTCGTCCCCGCCCTCGTGGTGCTGCCCCTGCTGCTGGCGGTGCTGGTCAACACGAAGCTGCCGGGCATCGCCTTCTTCCGCACCGTGTTCTTCTCGCCGGTGATCGCGTCGATGGTGGTCGTCGCGCTCATCTGGAGCTGGATGCTGCGCACCGACGGGCTCGTCAACTACGTGCTGCAGCGCCTGCAGATCATCAACGAGCCGCTGGGCTGGCTGTCCGACCCGTCCCTGGCCCTGATCAGCGTGATCGTGGTCACGGTCTGGAAGGGCCTGGGCTACTACATGGTCATCTACCTCGCCGGGCTGCAGAACATCCCCGACGACCTCTACGAGGCCGCGTCGGTGGACGGGGCGGGACCGATCCGGCGCTTCTGGACGGTCACGGTGCCGATGATGCGCCCGTCGATGGTCCTCGTGGGCACCTTGAGCGCGATCAACGCGATCAAGGTCTTCACGGAGGTGTTCGTCCTGACCGGCGGCGGCCCGTTCCGCTCCAGCGAGACGCTCGTCCTCTACATCTACGAGCGCGGCTTCGAGGGGCTGGAGATGGGCTACGCCTCGGCGATGAGCCTCTCGCTGTTCGTGCTGGTGCTGCTGTTCTCGCTCGCCTCGCAGTGGATCACCCGTCGAAGGGCAGCGCTGTGACCGCCACCGCTCCCAAGCAGACCCCGACCCGGCCCTCGCCTCGCCGCGGGAGACGCACCGCCCGGGGACGATGGCGCGTGGTCGGCAGCGTCAGCGGCCGCTACCTGCTGCTGGTGTTCGTGCTGGTGATCACCGTCGGGCCGTTCCTGTGGCAGATCTCCACGTCGCTGAAGGGGCCCGACGAGAACATCTTCGCGTTCCCGCCGCAGTGGATCCCCGAGCAGCCAACGCTCGCGAACTACCTCGCCGTGGCCGGCGTGCTGCCGCTCGGCCAGTACCTGCTGAACTCCACCTTCGTGGCCGGCGTGTCGACCCTGACCAACGTGCTGTTCGGGTCGATGGCCGGCTACGCCCTGGCGCGCATGCGCTTCCGCGGACGCGCGACGATCTTCGCGCTCATGATCGCCACGCTGGTGATCCCCTTCGAGGTCATCATGATCTCGGTGTTCGTGGTCACCCGCGGCCTGGGCCTCATGAACACCCTCACCGGGGCGCTGCTGCCCCTGGCGGTCACCGTGCTGTCGGTGTTCATCATGCGGCAGGCGTTCGTGAAGCTGCCGGCCGAGGTCGAGGAGGCCGCGTTCGTCGACGGCGCCAGCGAGTGGCAGACGTTCTGGAAGGTCGCGATGCCCTCGGCCCGCGGCTCGCTCGCGGTCGTGGCGATCTTCAGCTTCATGTTCGCCTGGGACGACTTCCTGTGGCCCCTGATCGTCCTGCGCGACCCCGACAAGTTCACCCTGACGGTGGGGCTGGTGTTCCTGGATGGGCAGTTCTCGGCCGACCAGCGCCTGATCGCGGCGGGGACCATCATCGCGATCCTGCCGGTCCTCGCGCTGTTCGTGGCGTTGCAGCGCTACTTCTTCCGTGGCGTCGGCCAGGCGGCGGTGAAGGGATGACCGCTCGGGCGGCCCCGCCACGGGACCGTGACGTCACGCCGTCGGTGCTGGTGGCGCCGCCCGACGAGCGGCCCTGCCATACCCGCGACCTGCGCGCGCTCGCCGAGCTCGCGGGGGTCGCGCTGTCGCTCCCTCCCGCGGGGGCGCTGCCGGGCTTCCGCGCCCCGGCGGACTACGAGGCGCTGGCCGCATGGCTCGCCACGGAGGGCCAGCACGTCGATGCCGCGATCGTGAGCCTGGACCTGGTGGCGCACGGCGGCCTGGTGCCCTCGCGCCTGGGAGACGCGCCGAGCAGCGGGCTGCTGCAGCGGCTGGACGCGGT
>PUKE01000242.1 GCA_003550425.1 Nitriliruptoria bacterium | reverse complement strand
GCGCTGCGCTAGCCGATGAGGCCGACCTCCTCGAGGTGGTCCCGCGCCACGTCCTCGTGGGGGATGCCCTCCTCGTCCGCGCGGAGGTTCAGCTCGATCATCGTGTCGGTGTCCAGCGTCGCGACGATCTCGTTGGCGAGGTCCTCGAGCTCGGGGTACTCCTCGACGATGTCGTCGCGCATGGTCACCGCGGGGTTGTACTCGGGGAAGAAGTCCTCGTCGTCCTCGAGGACGTGCAGGTCCAGCGCGCCGATGCGGCCGTCGGTGGTGAACACCATGCCGAACGCGCAGTCCTCGGGCGACTCGGCGGTCTCGCTGTAGATCACGCCCTCGTCGAGGATCGTGATCTGGTCGTCGGGCACCTCGATGCCGTAGTGCTCCGACAGGCCCGGCCAGCCGTCGTCACGGCCGACGAACTCCTCGGCCAGGCACATCTGCGCGGCCTCGGGGTCCTCGGCGGTCAGGTCCGCGAGCTCCGACAGCGTGTCCACGCCGTGCTCGTCGCGGACCTCCTGGCTCGAGGCGATCGCGTAGGAGTTCTCGAAGTCCGCGCGCTCGCTCCACACGATCCCGTTCTCGGCGTCGCGCTCGCGCACGGTCTCGAGGAGCTCGTCGGGGTCGCCGATGACCTCCTCCTCGCCGAAGATGTCGGCCCAGGCGGTCCCGGTGTACTCCCAGTAGGCGTCGACCTCGCCCTCCTCGAGGGCCTCGCGCACCACCGCGGTGCCAGCGAGCTCGGTCTCATCGCTGACGTTCGCGCCGGCCTCCTCGAGGGCGATCACCAGCATCTGCCCGAGGATGATCTGCTCGGTGAACTCCTTGGACGACACGGTGACGTCGGCGCCCTCGAGGCCCTCGGCGAGCTCGGGGTCCACCTCCTCGCCGTTGCAGGCGGCCAGGACGAGGCTGGCGCCGAGCAGCAGCAGCAGTGGTCTCAGCAGCTTCACGTGCATCACGCTCCCTTGTCGATCGACACGGTCGTGTCGGACGTGGCTCGATCCTACGAGGCCGCTCGGGGGCCACGCCGAGGCCAGGCGGACGCGGCGCGAGGTGCGCCGCGTCGGCCCGCGCCGCTCACAGCCCCTTGGGACGCACGAAGTCCTCGACGATGCCGGCGGCCCAGTCGACCAGCAGCGCCAGCGAGGCGGCGGCCACGGCACCGGTCACCAGCACCGGGTCGCTGAAGCCGATGATGCCGGCGTTGATGGTGCGCCCGAAGGTCCCCGCGCCGATCAGCGCGCCCAGCGTGATGGTGCCGATCGCGAGGATCAGCGCGGTGCGCACCCCGGCGAGCATCACCGGCACCGACAGGGGCAGCTCGATCTGGAGCAGGACCCCCCGCTTGGTCATCCCCATGCCGCGCGCGGCCTCGATGATGCTCGGGTCGACCTGGTTGAGGCCGACCATCGTGTTGCGCAGCACCGGCAGGATGCAGTAGGCGACCGTCGCCGCGACCGCCGCGGTCTCGCCGGTGCCGATCCAGATCGCGAACAGGACCATCAGGCCGAACGAGGGGATCGCCTGCCCGGCGTTGGCCACGGCGATGAACGCAGGCGCGTAGGGCTTGGCCCACGGGCGGGTGAGCATGACGCCCAGCGGGATCGAGAGCACGAGGACCCAGAACACGACCGTCAGGCCGAGGCGGACGTGCTGGAGCCCGAGCGCCAGCAGCAGGTCCGGGTTCAGCGCCCGCTCCTCGCGGCTGATCAGCTCCTGGCCGCTCACGAAGGTCACGGTGAGCGTGACCGCGACGACCACGACCACGGGGATGCCGAAGTACTGCCACACCCGGGCCGGGTCCCGCAGGATCGCCCTGCCCCGCTGCGACGCGCGCACCGTGCCCCAAGCCGGGGGCCCGCCGACGCCAGGCGTGCTCGAGGAGGCCCCGCGGCTCATGACCGGGCCTCCGAGGCGTCGGCCACGTCGCTGGCAGCGACCCCATGCCACGGCGCCACGCGCACGCGCTCGCGCGTCTCGGCGCGCATCGCGTTGACCGCGGTCATGACCGTGTCGATGTCGACCACGCCCTGGTAGGCGCCCCGCTCGTCGACCACGGTGGCCACGCCGACGTTGGAGGTGAGCATCTCGTCCAGGGCGTCGTGGAGCGTCACGTGCGGCTCGACCACCGCGCGGACCTTCAGCCCGCCGCGCGGCGTCCAGTCGGGCCGGGCGAGGTCGCGCTCGCTGACCCACCGCAGGGGCCGCTGCCCCCGGTCCAGCAGGAGCAGGAAGCTGTGCTCGGCCTCGCCGAGCTGGCGCTGGAGCTCCTCGCGCGGGCTGTCGGCGGCGGCGGTGGGCCAGTCGCTCAAGGCCACGTCGCGCACGCGCGTCAGGTTGAGGCGCTTGAGCGACGCCCCGGTGCCGGTGAAGGCGTCGACGAACTCGTTGACGGGGTTGGACAGCAGCATCTCGGGGGTGTCGTACTGCTGGATGCGGTGGTCGTTGCCGAAGATGGCGATGCGGTCGCCCATCTTGATGGCCTCGTCGATGTCATGGGTGACGAAGACGATGGTCTTCTCGATGTCCTCCTGCAGGCGCAGGAACTCGTTCTGCAGGCGGTCGCGGGTGATCGGGTCGATCGCGCCGAAGGGCTCGTCCATCAGCATGACCGGCGGGTCGGCCGCCATGGCGCGCGCCACGCCGACGCGCTGGCGCTGGCCGCCGGAGAGCTCCTTGGGGAACCGCGAGCGGTAGGTCGCCGGGTCCATGCCGACCAGCTCCAGCAGCTCGTCGGTCCGCTGCTCGATGGCCTGCTTGTCCCAGCCCAGCAGCTTGGGGACGGTGCCGACGTTCTGCGCGATCGTGCGATGCGGGAACAGCCCGACCTGCTGGATGACGTAGCCGATGCGGCGACGCAGCCGGTCGGGGTCGACGCTCGTGACGTCCTCGCCCTCCAGGCGGATGCGGCCCGAGGTGGGCTCCACGATCCGGTTGATCATCTTCAGGGTCGTGGTCTTGCCACAGCCCGACGGCCCCACGAGGACGACGATCTCCCCCTCGGGGATGTCCATCGTGACCGCGTCCACCGCCGGCTCCTCGGATCCGGGGTAGACCTTGGTCAGCTCCTCGAGCCGGATCATGGCCGGCGGGTCGGACTCGCTGGCCGGCATCGCGGTCTCCTCGGTGTCGGTCATGAGCGCACCCCGCGCGGGATCGTCAGCTTGCCGATGAGCGTGTAGAGCAGGTCGAGCACCAGGGCGACCACGACGATGGCGACGGTGGCGGCCAGCACCGTGTCGAATGCCCACGCCGCGCCCAGGTTGGACAGGCCGCGGTCGATCTCCTGGCCGAGCCCCGAGGCGCCGACGTAGGCGGCGATCGCGAAGATCGACGTGACGATCAGCGTGGCCACCCGCACGCCCGCGAGCACCACCGGCCAGGCGAGCGGCAACTCGATGCGCAGCAGGGACTGCCAGCGGCTCATCCCCATCCCGCGCGCCGACTCCACGACGGCGGCGTCGACCTCCTGGAGTCCCGTGATCGTGTTGCGCACGATCGGCAGCTGGGAGTAGAGGATGAGGCCGATGACCGGGCCGGTGTTGCCGATCCCGAAGAAGGCGATCCCCAGGCCGAACAGCGCGAAGGAGGGGATCGTGAGGATCGTGGCCGCCACGGCGATCACCAAGGACGCGGCTCCCGGGCGCTGGTAGGTCAGCACCCCGAGGCTGACGCCGATCAGCGTCGCGATGATGATCGACAGCAGCACGAACCCCATGTGCTGCAGGGCGAACTCGAGCAGCCGACCCCAGTTGTCGATCGCGTACTCGATCGCTCCCATCGGGCTCCCTTGCTCATGGGTGTGACCGGACCCACGGACAGGGCCGGTCGACTCGGGTTGCATGTCACCCTAACGGATCGTGAGGGGCCCCTGTCACCGGTGCATGGCAGGCGCACGCCCCTCACGAGCGGGCAAGGTGGAGCCATGAGCGACTTCGAGCGCACCCGCAGCCCTTGGCGCGGCCCCCGCACGCTCGTGCTGCTCGCCGGCGCCCTCGCCGGCGTCGGCCTGGTGGCCGCGCTCCTCGCGATCGACGACGACGGCGACGATGGGCAGCTGGCCATCGAGCAGGACCAGCCCCCTGGTGAGCAGGACGCGAGCGGCGACGACGGCGAGCGCGACGAGCCCGGCGAGGCCGACGAGCCCGAGGGGCTCGGCCCCGGCGACGAGGCCGAGGGCGAGCCGCTGGAGGGACCGCCCGCGCTGTCGGATCAGCGGGCCCTCGCCGGTGGCGCGTGGGAGCCGCTGGCCGACAGCCCCCTGGAGCCGCGCTTCGGCGCGTTCTCGGCCTGGACGGGCGAGGAGCTGGTGGTCGCGGGCGGCGACCTGGGCGTCGAGCCGACGGCCTCGGCCGGCGCCTACGACCCCG
>PUKE01000126.1 GCA_003550425.1 Nitriliruptoria bacterium | reverse complement strand
CCCGTTGCGCGCAGGCTCCGAACCGTCCGCCTCCGTCGGGGGCTCCATCTCGGCGAGGAGCAGATCGAACGCGAGCCGCCCCATTTCGCGCTTGGGCTGTGCGACCGTGCTCAACGAGAACGACTGAAAGCGTGCAAACGGGATGTCGTCGAACCCGATCACCAGCAGATCATCCGGAACCCGCATCCCCCGCTCGCGCGCGCCTTCGATTACCCCCAGGGCGAGTATGTCGTTCTCGCAGAACAGCGCCTCAGGGCACCGCCCTTCGTCAAGCAGTCGCTGCACAACCTCGTAGCCTGAGACGCCGCGCAGCTTCTCCAGCACAACCACCCGGCACTCAGCCGGAAACCGCCGGCGGTTGCACGCCTGCCGGAAGCCGTTCAGCCGCCCCTCGATACTCACCGACTCGTCGGTTGCGCCGATGAATCCGATGCTTCCCACGCCTTGCGCGAGCAGGTGTTCAGCCGCCAGGCTCCCGCCGAGCTCGTCGTCCATTACCACGTACGGGCGCCGGGTACCCCTTGGCGCATGACTGACATACACCACCGGAAGATTGATCCGCTCGAGCACCAGGTCCAACTGCTCGGCCGAGTGCGCCGATGGGGCGATGATGATCCCGTCCACCCGCCGTTCAGTCAGCAGCGCGATGAAGCTACGCTCCTTCGCTTCATCCCAGCCGGTGTTGCACAGCATCAGGCTGTACTCGGATGCCTGCGCGCGTTCCTCGATCTCGCGCGCAAGCTCCGGGAAATAGGGGTTGGTGATATCGGGGATGATCAGCCCGATGGTGTGGGTCTTGCGATTGACGAGACTCCGAGCCGGACCATGCGGGCGATACTCGAGCGCTGCAGCGATTTCGAGCACGCGACGGCGCGTGGCCTCCCTGACTCCGGGGCGATTGTTCACGGCCCGCGAAACCGTGGAGTAGGAAACGTTTGCAGCTTTGGCGACGTCTTTGATGGTCTTCGCGTTCATATCAGCCACCGGCACACGTGCGCGCCGTCATGCTTACCCCACAACCACCTCGCAGCTCACATTGGCATGATACCACCGATTGCAAACGTTTGCAATATTGAATTAAGGATGCTGCCGGCCGATGACGCTCGCTGGCCTACTGGCTGTCACCCGCCCGGCTGCAGAGTAGAAAAACCGCTATGGTTTTCGCAGCAGCTCGTGGTAGAATAGGCCGACACGTAGGGACGTGCCCGCCGACAGCGTTGTGCTCATCGCTCGGCGTGTGGGGCCGCCGCGCGCGTGAGCGAGGTACAGTAGCGAATGAAGATTCGGCTGAAGTTCGTCCTGGTGGTCGTTCCCATCGTCCTGGTTGCCGTCGGCATGGTCGGGGCAGCGTCGTACTTCAACGCGACCACCGGAATCACCCGTATTGCTCACGAGTTTCTCGACTTCAAAACGCACGAGCTGGAGAAGTATGCGCTCGGCCAATGGCAGCTTCTGGTGGAGAACGATCTCACCGACCGGCCCGAGATGGTGGAAGCGACAAAGTTCGGGGTGGAGAGTTTCGCCCGCGGCATGCTTCGCAGCGACACCGAGGCGGTGTTTGCGTTTGACGACGAAAACGGCCTCGTCGTTGCCACCGACGGCACCGTGCCGCTGGAGGATGAGCGCGAGGCGCTGAGTGAGTTGATCGCAACCCGAGAGACCAGGCTTACGAGCCCGGTGATCGGCGGCATACAGCGCGTGGCGAAGGGGTTTTACTTTCCACCCTATGGGTGGTACGTGCTGCAAACCGAGCACTTTGACGTGTTCTACGGCGACGTGCAGCGCATAACGCGGCAAAGCACCCTGATCCTCGCCTCAGCCGTCGTGCTCGCGGTGTTTTTCGTGACGGTCTTCTCCGGTACGCTCACCCGGCCGCTGCGGACCGTTGTCGCTTCTATGCGCCGCATCATCGCTTCCAACGACCTGGACGAACGCGTGCCGGTGGAGTTCCACGACGAAACCGGCGAGCTTGCGCATACCTTCAATCTCATGACCGGCGAGCTAAGCCGCGCTCATTCCCAAATCAAGACCTACGCGCTGCAAGCGGTGGTAGCACGCAAGAAGGAAAGCAAGATCCGCACGATCTTTCAGAAGTACGTGCCCCAGGAGCTGATCGATCGCTTCTACGCCAACCCTGAATCCATGCTCGTCGGCGAAAACCGCGAGCTTGCCGTGTTGTTCTCCGACATCCGCTCGTTCACCTCGATCTCGGAGCAGATGAGCCCCGACGAGCTCGTTGACTCGCTGAACCGCTATTTTTCGGTCATGGTCGATGTGATCATGGAGCGCGGCGGAGTAATCGACAAGTACATCGGCGACGCAATCATGGCGTTCTTCGGCGCTCCGGTGCAGCACGAGGACGACGCCTACCAGTCGGTGATGGCGGGGTTGGAGATGCGCCGCGGCATGCGCGCCTTCAACGAGCGCCAGCGTGCGGCCGGAAAACCGGAGTTCCGGATTGGAATCGGCATCAACTTCGGCGAAGTGACGGTAGGGAATATCGGTACCGAGCGTAAGATGGACTACACCGTCATCGGCGATATGGTCAACCTCGCCTCCCGGCTTGAAGGCCTCACGAAGATCTACGACGAGACGCTCCTGATCTCGCACGCGCTTCGGCAGAAGCTCGATGACCGCCTGCCTACCCGCCTGCTCGACACGGTGGCGGTCAAGGGCAAAAGACATGGGGTACGCATCTATGCCGTGGCGGACAGGCTTTCCAAGCAGGAGGCGAGCGCCTGGGCGGTCCACAACAAGGCCATGGAGCGGTACTACCGGCGAGACTTCGCAGGGGCCGCCAAACTGTTGCAGCGAGTGCTTACGTTTTTTCCGCAGGACAAGGCGGCCGCACGAATCTACGAACGGGCCCGGCAGTTCGGCGCCGAGCCGCCCCCGGCGGATTGGAACGGTGTCGCGGTCATGGAGACGAAATGACACGCGTATTCCGGCGACCACGCCGAGGCGCGCTGCTCGCCGCCTTTGCCGTTCTGCTCTCGCTTGCGCCCTCCGCCGCCCGTGCCGGCGACCGGAGCCTCACGGTGGGGCTTGCGGCGCCGCGCCCGGCTGCCGCTCGTGACCAGCTTGACCAGGGTGACGCCCGTCTCTCACAACTCGTGTTCGACGCCTTCGGCTCGGAGCTACGCGCCGCCGGAGTAACCGTCACCACGCCGGACTCCGCTCCGATCGAGCTCGAGGTCCGCTATATCCGCTCCGGCACCCGCCTGACGCTGATCGTGACCGCCCTCGAGCGTGAATCCAGCGCGCTTCTTGCAGGCGGCGTCTATCTCGGCTCCGCAGACCTCGCGCTGGTTACGGCGGTACGCCGGGCGGCCGAGAGAACCGCGTCGCAACTCCGCACGGCGGCCGCGGTCGAGGCAGAGCTTCCGCGACCGCCGGTCGTTCTCCTGCGCCTGACGCTCCGGTCTCCGGATGAGGGTTCGGAGATTCTGCTTGACGATGCGGTATCGGTCGGCCGCATCGAAAACGGCACGCTCGAGCTGCCGTTCGTTCCCATCCCGTTGGGCTCAGATCTGACGATTCGGCAGCGCCAGGAGGGCCGGTATAGCGCGACGCGCGTCATCCCGGTGACCGACACGCAGATGGTGGTAGCGTTGCCTCCGCTTGCAACGCGTGTGGACTGGGAAATCGCCGCCCTGTGGACAGCGCAACGCCCCGCCGGAGCGGCTGTCGCGTTCCGGCGCTACATCACCCCGGAGCGGCTGTACGCCCAGAGCACCAACCAGCTTGCAACCCGCTATCGCTTCGAGGAAGGCTCGCGGCTCTCCGGCGTTTTCGACACCCGGCTCTCGTTCGGCGGCTACCTGTTGGCTCCCCGGGGGATACCCTTCCGTGTCGGCGCCGGTGCCGGGCTCGGCGTAACGCTTACAACGCTCCGCGGCGAGGACGAGGCCTACTTTTTCGTCGACCCGTATTTCAATGTGCTTTCCCTGGCGCTGAGGTGGCAGTTCGCCCGTTTTGCGCCGTTCGTGCAGACCGACTTCAACTACTACGGCGACAACTCCCGCGGTTACCTCCTGCGCGGCACGCACACCTATCTGTCGTTCGGAGTGCTCCTGCCATGGCGATAAGAATGCCCTCCAGCGCCGGCGCCCGGCCGGCGCCGAGCGTCCCGCGCACGGGAGGCCTTCCGGTAGGCGCGGGGCGCGCCCTGGCAGTACGGCGCGCCCTGGCGGCCGCGAGTTGCCTGTTGCTTGCGATTGCGATCCTCGCCGGCTGTTCGCTGCTCGTGGACTCGGCCGAGCCCCCGTTCGGCGACCGCATCGTCGCCACGCGCTCGGTGGAGAGCGTTCTCGGCGATTTCAATCGCCATGACCTGCGGATGTCGGTCCTCGATAACGGCAGCCGCCAATACCT
>PUKE01000048.1 GCA_003550425.1 Nitriliruptoria bacterium | reverse complement strand
TGACCGGCCGTCAGGCCACGGCGTGCGGGCGCTCGTCGTCGCCGAGCTCCGCGCCGATGCTCTGGGCGAGCAGGCGCAGCGCCTGGTTCTCGATCTTGCGCACCGACTCGCGCGACAGCGACAGCTCCTGGCCGATCGCGTCGAGGGTGAGCGCCTCGGCGCCATCCAGGCCGAAGCGGCGCGACACGATGTAGAACGAGCGCTCGTCGAGGACGTCGCGGGCCGCGTCGATCAGCCCCTCGCGCCAGCTGCGCTCGATGACCTCCTCGGCCGGGGAGTCCTCGGCCACGGCGACGAAGTCGGACAGCTCGCTGGCGTCGCTGTCGAACCCGACCGGTCGGTCCAGCGACGTCATCGGGTGGTCGCCCTCCAACGCGCGGTGCACGCGCTCCTCGGGCAGCTTCGTCGCCTCGGCGAGCTCGGCGATCGAGGGGCTCTCGCCCGTCTCGGCCTCGATGCGCGCCTTGGCCGCGCGCAGCTTGATGAGGGCGTCGTGCAGGGCCACCGGCAGCCGGATGGTGCGCTCGTTGCCGGCCACGCCCCGCTGGATGGCCTGGCGGATCCACCAGGTCGCGTACGTGGAGAACTTGTAGCCGCGCCGCCAGTCGAACTTCTCGACCGCCCGCAGCAGCCCGAGGTTGCCCTCCTGGATGAGCTCGCCGAGGTCCAGCGAGGAGCGCTTGGAGAACTGCGAGGCCACGCTCACCACCAGGCGCAGGTTCGCGGCCACGAAGTGGTCGAAGGCGTCCTCGCCGCGACGGACCGCGCGGCGCAGCTCGCGGCGTCGTCGCAGCGGCAGCTCGCCCTCGGCGTCCTGGCGCTCCAGCTCCGCGGCGGCCGAGACGCCCGCCTCGATCGTCTGGGCCAGGCGCACCTCGTCCTCGGCGGTCAGGAGCCGCACCTTGCCGAGCTCGCTGAAGTACAGGTCGAGCAGGTCCTCGGGCACGGTGTTCATCTGGGTCCTCGTCGCAGCCGGCGCGGCTCGGTGGCTAGGCGCCCGGTCGGGTGGAGCGCGGCGTCCCTTCGGAGATCTGCCCCGCAGCAGGTCGACGCAACCCCGTCCGTGATCGCGAGGCGCCCGCGGTAGGGTGCCACATCATGCACCCTGCTCTCGACGCGCTCGGCGCCTACCCCCTCGCACGGTTCCAGGACCTGGCCCGCGAGATGGCCGCGGACGGGGGTCCGCTGTACGACTTCTCGGTCGGCGACCCGGTCGAGCCCACGCCCCGCTTCATCCGCACCGCGCTCATCGACGCCGTCCCGAAGGTGAGCCAGTACCCCACGGCCGCGGGGCTGCCCGAGCTGCGGTCGGCCGTGGCCGCGTGGGTCGCGCGGCGCACCGGCGTGCGGGTCGACCCCGATCGCCACGTGCTGCCCACCGCGGGCAGCAAGGAGGCGATCTTCCACCTGCCGCTGACGCTGCTGACGCCCGGCGGACCGCGCGACGGGGCGCTGTACGGCACCCCCGGCTACGCCCCCTACGAGCGGGGCGCGCGCTTCGCGAGCGGGCGCGCCGACCCCGAGCCGCTGACCGCCGAGCGGGGCTGGCGCCTCCACCTGGAGGACCTGTCCCGGGAGCGCCTGGACCGCGCCGGGCTGGCCTGGCTGAACTACCCCCACAACCCCACCGGGGCGAGCGCGGAGCGCGCCTACCTCGCCGACCAGCTGGCCACCGCCCGGGACCGCGGGATCGCGCTGTGCAGCGACGAGTGCTACCTCGACATCCACCCTGCCGACGCCCCGCCCCCGCCCTCGCTGCTCGAGGTCGCCGCGGCCGCCTCCAGCGCCGCCGACCCCGACCTGACGGGCGTGCTGGTCTTCGTCAGCCTGTCCAAGCGCTCGGGGATGACCGGCTACCGCAGCGGCGCGCTGATCGGCGATCCCGAGCTCATCCGCCGCAACCGGCTGCTGCGCCCCAACATCGGCACCGCCAGCCCCGAGTTCGTGCAGCGCGCGGCCATCGCGGCCTGGTCCGACGAGGACCACGTCGCGCAGCGACGCGCGACGTTCGACGCCAAGCGCGCGGTGATCCGCGACTTCGCCGACCGCAACGGGCTGCGGGTGTCGGGCAGCGACGCGGCCTTCTACGTCTGGCTGGCCGCGCCCGGCGGGGACGACGCCGCCTACGCCGAGGCCCTGCTGGCCCACCGCGTCATCGCCAGCCCCGGCCGCGCGTTCGGGCCTGGCGGCGAGGGGTGGCTGCGCCTGGCGCTGGTGCCCGACGTCGCGGGCTGCCATGCGGCGGTGGAGCGCTGGGAGCAGGCGCTGTCGCAGGGCGCGCTGCCAACCGACTGACCCCTCGCCGCGAGGGCTTGCTAGCGTTGCCCGCGCCGCCGACCCGCACAGGGAGCATCACGTGACCGACATCGACGACCTGCGCGAGACCATCGACACCGCCTTCGAGGACGGCACCTGGGACAAGCGCAAGGTCCGCAAGGCCGTGGACGAGACCCTCGACCTCCTCGACGCCGGCGAGGTGCGCGTCGCCGAGCCGCGCGAGGGCGCCTGGGTGGTCAACGAGTGGACCAAGCGCGCGGTCCTGCTGTCGTTCCGCCAGCGCAAGATGGAGCCGGTCGAGTCCGGCCCCTTCGAGTACCGCGACAAGGTGCCGCTCAAGCGCGACTTCGAGGACGCCGGCGTGCGCGTGGTGCCGCCCGCCACGGTGCGCCACGGCGCGCACATCGAGGCCGGCGCGGTGCTGATGCCCAGCTACGTCAACATCGGCGCCTACGTCGGCGCGGGGACCATGGTCGACACGTGGGCGACCGTGGGCAGCTGCGCCCAGATCGGCCGTGACGTGCACCTCGCCGGGGGCGTGGGCATCGGCGGCGTCCTGGAGCCGCCGAGCGCCCGACCGGTGATCGTCGAGGACGGCGCCTTCATCGGGTCCCGCTGCGTGGTCACCGAGGGCGTCGTCGTGGAGGAGGGCGCGATCCTCGGCGCCGGCCTGGTGCTGACGGCCTCGGTGCCGATCATCGACGTGACCGGCAACCAGCCCCTGACGATCAAGGGGCGCGTGCCCGCCCGCTCGGTCGTGGTGCCCGGCACCCGCCAGCGCGAGTTCCCGGCCGGGACCTACGGGCTGTCGTGCGGCCTCATCATCGGGGAGCGCTCGGCCGCGACCGACGACCGCGTCAGCCTGAACGAGGCGCTGCGCGAGCACGACGTCGCGGTCTGATCCCGCCACCCGCGAGGTGCTGCCATGACCGCCGACCCCCCGCCGCAGCCGGCGAGCCCGCTCGAGCGCCTCGCCCTGGACCTGATGGCCCGGGCCGGCCCGACGGGCCACGAGGGCCCGCTGGCCGACTGGGTGGCCGCGCGCGGCGAGGCCGCGGGGCAGCGCGTCACGCGCGTGGGTCGCTCGGTGGTCCTCGGCGACCTCGACGACCCGCGCCCGCTGGTGCTGCTGGTGGGCCACCTCGACGTGGTGCCGCCCACCGACGACGACCGTGAGCCCACGCTGCGCGCCGACCGGATCGTCGGCCGGGGCGCCTCCGACATGCTGGGGGGCCTCGCGGTGGCGCTGGACTGCGCGGCGGATCCCACGCTCGCCGGTGGGGACCGCAACGTCGTCGTCGTGGCCTACGCCGGCGAGGAGGGGCCCGCCGAGGGCAACGAGCTCGCCGAGGTCCTGCGCGTCGTGCCGCGGCTGGCCGACGCCGAGCTCGCGATCGTGCTGGAGCCGACCGACCTGCGCGTGGAGCTCGGCTGCCTGGGCGGCCTGCACGCCGAGATCGTCGTGCCCGGCCGCGCAGCGCACTCGGCGCGGCCCTGGCACGGTGACAACGCGCTGCTGCGCGCCGCGACCGCGCTGCAGCGGCTCGGGTCCCGCGCGCCCGAGCCGGTGGAGGTGGACGGGCTGCGCTTCGTCGAGGTGCTCACCCCCACCCAGGCGCACACCCACGGGCCCCGCAACGTCGTGCCCGACGCGGTGACCCTCAACGTCAACCTGCGCTTCGCCCCGCATCGCAGCCTCGCGCAGGCCGAGGCCCACCTGGACGCGCTGCTCACCGAGCTGCTGGACCCCGAGCGCCTCGGGGCGCAGGCGCGCTGGGCGATCACCGACCGCGCGCCGCCAGCGCGCCCGGCCGCGCACGAGCCCGCGGTGGCCGACTTCCTCGCCGCCGCCGACGCGCCCGTCGAGGCCAAGCAGGCCTGGACCGACGTCGCGCGCCTGGCGGCCGCGGGCGTCCCGGCCCTGAACTTCGGCCCAGGGCTCGCCGCCCAGGCACACCAGCGCGGCGAGCACGTGCCGCGGGCCAACCTCGCCGTCGCGCGCGCCGCGGTCGCTCGGTTCCTGTCCGGCACGACGCCCGCGTCCGGCTCCCCAGGAGGCGATCACGATGGCTGATCCTCGCGACCCGGCCGACCCGCCCGAG
>PUKE01000351.1 GCA_003550425.1 Nitriliruptoria bacterium | reverse complement strand
ATTATGAATAATAAGTTAAAAGAGCAGCCGAGGCTGCTCTTTTTTAAATTAATTTAAGGTTTCAGTACTCTTAATATCACTTGGTTCACTTCTATTATCAAACTGATTAACTGCAATTACTCTGTAATAATATATATTATTATTTAAATTGATTTCAGAATCAATATATCTATGGATCTTGACAGGCCTTTCACTTTCATCAAATAAATCAACTGCGACAGATATCTCTGTTATATTATCTTCAAAATCCTGATTGTTTCTACTTCTTTGAATTATATATTCTTCCACATAATCTTCTACAGCAAATTTTGTAACGCTTTCTGTGCGATGCCAGGAAATTTCAACATCACCATTATCTTTCGACAAGCCTATAATTTCAGGGGTTTTTGGGTTTGGCTCTTCTATCTGAAAAGAAAGAGAAATTATCTCTTCATTGTATTCTTTATTACTAGAATCAAAAATATTATTAGCAAAATTAGATTCAATATTTAAAATATATTCTTTTTCAAATTCATTATTAATCTCGTTTTCTTCATCATTTCCTTCAAAATATAATTCAATAAAATTTTCAAACCATGGTTGAATATCAATTATTATCTGATTATCAGAAATGCTAAAATTAAAATCTCTAATTACAGAGTTTTCTTCTTCAGAATCTGGAGCTTCAATCCAAATGGTTAAATCATTTTCTTCACTAACTTTATTATTAAATCTGAAGTTTATATTTTCTATTGTATGAGGTATTTCAATAATATTATTAAGTTTATTAAATTCAACTGTTTTTATATCATTGAATTTAACATCTAATAATAGAAATTCATTATAACGAAGATTGGTTCTTATTCTTTTGTTATCTGACATTGTTAATTTATAATTTTGATCAGAAACTTTTATAACATCTCCTCCATCAATTCCTGCCCAGCCAATAACCTCATACCCAGGATTAGCAATTAATTTAATTTCAGCGATTGCTTCAGGCTCATACCTATACCTTCCAGCTCCTGGTTTTATCTCTTTTACACCATATAGCCTATCAATTTCTAAAGTTAAAAATGCTGCATCATGACTACTTTCACCTCTTGTATTAAGTTGCTCAATACTATCACAACTAGATAATGCAATTAGTAAAAACAATAAGATTAAGGATATATAAAATCTTCTTTTTAAACCAGGCAATTTCTTCACCTCCTTAAACATTAAATATTACTATTAGCTAAATTAAAGATTGCTTCTTCAATTAGAGTTCTAACCATTAAATTTATAACTTCTTGTTTGCCTTTACCTGTTTCAAATTCAACAATATTATTACCCATAAAAGAAAATGCCTGAAGACCAACTTTTTTACCCTCTATTTCGCCTTTCAAACTCTGGGCCCAGACCACTTCACCAGATGTTGTATCTATAAGTCTTAAATCTATTGCTGTACTGGCAACTGCCTTTTCATTAGTTCCGCCTATTCCACCAATAGAAATTCCAATACCACCAGATGTTGTATCGACCTGATATTCGGTAATTGAGCCTTCAATAATGTAATCTGCTCCAGAAATTTCTCCAATAGTTGGGCCTTCACCTGCTGCAATTCTATCTCCAGTAATCAAGTTTTGTTCATTCATAAAATCACTAAAATTTACTCTCCCTAGAACCCTAAACTGCCTGGATCTCTGTAAAGCAGTAATCATCATATCAGTTGCTCCCTGAGTAACTACAGAAGAACCTAATTCTTTAACCTGGCCAGTTCTATCACCAATATGATATACTGCAATTGACGGTTTATGCTCTCTTTCTGGTAATGCAGCTAATAATTGAGTTGCAACAGTCACATTAGGTTTTGATAGCATTATATCATTTGCAGAATTTAAAATTTCTTCCATTATATCTTGGATTTCTTCATTATCTTCATTTATATTATATTCTGAAATATCACTGGCAACTGCAGTAAAGGAAAAAAGTAATATTATTAAAATTACAAAAGATAATTTATATTTATATAATCTCATAACTTAAGCCTCCTTCTTTAAATTAAAAAGAGATTTTAAAACCTGTACTAAAATATATATCTGAATCTTCAAAGCTTCCACCAGAATTAATTCCTTTTAATTCAAGAAAAATATTATCAGTTATATCAATACCAACAAAAGCCTGATAGTTTGCTAGACCTGTTATCTCTCCTCCTGCTCCAAAGTAAACTCTATTTACTGGATGAAAAGCAAGAGAAATAAAACCTGCAAAATCTTCAGGTTCTCTTAAATATAAACCTTCAGTAATTAATTTAAACTGCCTGCCTCCAGGTGCAGCAAGATGTATATCGAATCTAACACCAGGATTCAAAAGATAACTATCTGAACCAAAATTAGTAAAAACTACACCGATTTGATTGCTAAATGCATCAACTGTAATCTGTTCTTCCTGTAATCTTCTGGAAGCTTCAATTAACTCAAGCCTTTCTTCCAAAGTATAATTAGCACTGGCAGGAACTATAAATAAATTGATAATCACCAACATAAATATAAAAATAATTAATGGTTTAAATATTTTCATACTAGCACTCCTTTCATATAAAAAATTATTTTAATACCAAAAATAACTGTCATTCTCCTGCCAGTAATCAACGGCATAGGTTACCAGAGTGCTGTCACCTGTAATAACATTTATAATTTCCATAATAACTTCTCCTGTATTTGGATCTTCTGCAATAGAAATACTTAAATCACCAACCATATATTCACCAACAGTTAATCCAGTTTCTCCCAGGATTTGATTTATTATTGAACGCTGAACACTGCTCATTAATCTTCTTTCAAAACTTTCCTGGAATCTATCTATTTCATCCTGTTCTCTTTCTACTAAACCTTCCTGTTTTTCAGCAATATTTATTGCTACCTGTCTGGCATTTGGATTGTTAAAATAACGGAAATTCCAGCTCATCGTATAATTATAAGCCTCTGCATTGATAGAGCCAAATATAAACACCATAATTATAAAAATAAAAATTGTTCTTTTCTTCATTATTAATTCCTCCTAACTATTTTATAAACTCGCTGCAATATAATGTACAGCGAGTTTATAGCAGTTATTGAAATATTATCTCTAAACCAAGATTGTTTCCAATTTGATCAATGCTTTTATTATTACCAATCCCAAGTTGGAAAATAGCTAAACCATTATTGTTTCCAATTTGGTTTATTGAAGCACTATTACCAAAACCAAGCTGGCCAATGGCAGCTATATTTCCATAACCTTCCTGATTAATATTACCTTCATTCCAGCCACCTGCTTGTCCAATTATTGCGAAGTTATTTTCACCAGATTGATTTATATTACCATTATTATAATCACCTAATTGAAAAATACCAGCCCAGTTACGGCCTTCTTGATTTATGAAGCTATCATTGTAATTTCCATATTGATAAATATAGGCTCCACTACCAAATTCAAAATCATATCCGTTATCTCCATTACCATTGCCTGGTAGATAGCAATCTTCAGGAAATGGGTTTGATGCCCCTGGGAAATCAAAGTCTGGAGGAAAGCATATTGGTGGTCCGTTTCCCTGGCCTGGGTGTGCAAAAGTTTGGGCAGCAGATATTGTTATAGAAAATCCAAAAACAATTATAATAATTAAAACTATAATTTTATTGGGGTTGACCATATAATCACCACCTTTTAAAAAGGCAGCAGCTTGACAACTGCTGCCTTTTAATTTCTTATAATACTTTATAATTTAAAAGCCACTAGTCATATTTTGGAAAATTGCAGCAGTATTATGGTCACCATTACCTTGCAAGACTTCAGCAAAAGCTGCAGCTGTAGGGGCACTGTCTTGAATTACTAAAGTATTGTTACTATCACCATTAAACTGTTCTACATTTATTTCATTATCCCTGCCTTGCTGATAAATTCTTGCATAATTTAAATAGGTGTCTTCATTTTGATTAACATTTATTAAATTATCTTCGCCTCTTTGTCTGATTCTAACTCTATTTGTATCACCAAACTGATCTACATAAGCTTCATTACCTATGCCATCCCAACCTTGACTGATTCTTACATAACTTTCAATAGCATCCTGAGTAATAACTGCTGTTAAATCTGTTCCATACTGGCCAATACCTGCATAGTTTTTACCCCACTGATAAATTGTTGCATTACTTGAGTCCGCAGTAAAACTCATGTTTTGATCAATTTCTGCTACTGCAAGGTGTCTTATATCATTTGTCCAATATTCATGTGAATCAATATAAGCTGGATTTGCAAGTACACTAACACCCATTGTTAAAACAAAAGCTAAAGCTAGACCCATTACTAATAATTTTTTCATTTTTATTCCTCCTCATTGGTTTTGGTTTTTGATTTTTGCTGGCCGGTTTCACCACTGGCTCGCTGCCATCTATAGGTGACCAATTT
>PUKE01000287.1 GCA_003550425.1 Nitriliruptoria bacterium | reverse complement strand
GCGGCACGTCCTGGGCGAGCAGCGACAGCCGCCAAGGGACCGTCTCGGGCCAGTCCGGCAGCTGGTCGATGTCGGTGACGAGGTCAGCGCGCGCCGGGCCGCAGCGGGTGGCGCTGAAGGGCACGCGCTCCCCGTGGGCATCGCGCACCGCGGCCGGGGCGCGCCCCGCCGGCAGCCGCAAGGTCGCGGTGACGCCGTCGGACACGGGCTGGCCATGGGGGTTGGCCACCACGAGGTGCGCCGAGGCCGTGGAGGGCCGGGGGGCCGGGCGGGCGTGCACCCCCAGGCGGCCAAGGGCTCGCTCGGTGACGTGCTCGGCGAGCTCCGCAGCGTCCTCGAGGCGTTGGCGCACGTCGGCGTCGACCGCGTCGGTCGAGCAGCCGCAGATCGAGTCGTGGGGGTGGCAGGCGAGCAGGTCTCGCCAGGCGCGGCCGAGCAGCGCGCGCAGGGTTGCGTCGTCGGCCTGGCCGTCGGCGGCCGAGCGCGGCGCGAGCGGGACGAGGCTCGCCCAGGCCGTCCAGGGCTCGGCCCACCGCTGCAGCGCCACGGCCGTGTGGCTGGCCGCCTGCTTCACCGGCATGCGCGCCGACAGGGTCCCGGCGAGCAGGAACGCGCCGTCACGGCCCGGCGAGCGCAGCTCGCCAGGGACGACCGGCAGTCCCGCGTCCTGGTGGCTGGCGCGCACCGCGGTGACGTGCTCGGCGAGCGTGGTCGCGCGCACCGGGGTGCCCTGCGTCATCGGCGGCGCGCCGAGCGCGTCGAGTCGGGCCTGGACGTCGCGCGGGGCGAGGTGGTCACCGCCGTCGAGCAGCAGCCACGGGCCCTCCTCGCGCTCGCGCGCCTCCTCCAGCCAGCGCGCCAGCCGCGCCGGCGCCTCGTCGCGGTCCCACAGCACGTCGGGGTTGTAGTAGCAGGCGCGCAGGGCGAGCACCTCGCTGCCGTCGGGGGCACGCCAGCGGAAGCGGGTCGGTCGCGGTGGTGCGCCGCGCCACACCACCGCCGAGGAGAACCCGAAGCCGACCAGCACGGTCGGCAGGTCGGCGGGGAAGCCGAACAGGTCGGGCGTGTAGGCCACGGTGGCGCCACCGCCTGCTGCACGGCCCTGGCGGCGGCCCTCGAGGAGGTTGCGCACCAGCGACTCGGCGTCCACCAGCGCCAGGTCGGCGAGCACGTGCCAGGGGCCCACCGTCACGCGGCCTGCCCGCGCATGCTCCTCGAGCCGTGCGCGCAGATCGGGCCGCAGCTCCTCCAGGTCGGACAGGACGATCGTCTGGCCGTCGAGCAGCAGGTGAGGCAGGCGCCCCTCGTCGAGCTGGTCGGCCGCCGCCGCGGCCAGCTCCACGAGCCGTGCGCCGAAGGCGGTGGCGGTGCGATACCACTCGCGGTCCCAGTGCGTGTGGGTGACCACGTGGACCACGGCGGACCTCGCGCGTGGGGCCGCGCTCATCGCTGCGGCTCCGCAAGGCCCGACAGCGCCGCGGCGAAGCGCGAGGTGATGGCCTGCGGTCGCGTGATGGCCGTGCCGACGCAGACCGCGAAGGCGCCGAGCGCCAGGGCCCGCCGCGCATCGTCGGGCGTGGTGATCCGACCCTCGGCGAGGACGGGCACGGGCAGGCGCGCGGCCAGGCGCTCCACAAGTGCGAGGTCGGGCTCGTCGGTCGTCGCCGCCGGGTCGGTGTAGCCGGACAGCGTGGTGGCCACCAGGTCGGCGCCGGCCTCGACCGCGAACAGCGCCTGCTCGGCGGTGGCGATGTCGGCCATGACCAGCCCGCCGCGCTCGTGCACCGCCTCCACGATCTGCGCCAGGCGCGCCCCCTGCGGGCGGTCGCGTCCGGTCCCGTCCACCGCCACCACGTCGGCGCCGGCCTCCCGGATCGCCACGGCGTGCTGCGGCGTCGGCGTGATGTACACGCCGTCCGCCCCGTCCTTCCACAGGCCGATGAGCGGCGCTGCGACCGCGGCGCGGACCGCGGCGCAGTCGTCGGGCCCGTTGACGCGCACCGCCCGTGCGCCGCCGGCGACCACCGAGGCGGCCATCCGCCCCATGATGTCGGGTCCGGAGAGGGGATCGTCCGGCGGCGCCTGACACGACACCACCAGCCCACCCTCGAGGGCCTCGGGCAGGGGCGCGCGGTCAGCGGATGCGACCATGGGTGTCCTCCACGGATCGGGGGGTCGGGCGGTCGGTGGCGGTCAGTGCGCGCGCGAGGACCGCGCTCGCGTCGCCGAAGGTGGTCGGCGTGCGGTCGGGTCCGGGCTGGCCGCCCGGCAGGCACGCCAGCAGCGCGGCCTGGACGGCCTCGGCCTCCCGCGCCTCCAGCCGACGGTCGGGCGCCGCGGCGAGGTCCTCGGCGAGCCGGCCGGTCAGGGCGCCGTGGGCGGCCAGCAACTGCGCGCCGGGGAAGCGCGGGTCCTCCGCGTGGACGTCGCTGACCCAGGCGATCGGCGCGCCGCGCAGCACCAGCCGGCGCTGCACCGCGAGCACCGCCTCGTGGTCGCGCAGCAGCCGCAGCGGCGTGCGGCGGCGCCGCACCGCGAGGGCCGCCGCGGTCCCGGCCGCCTCGCCCACGGCCCACTCCACCGGGTGGACCCGGTGGCTGCCCTGCGCCAGCTGGGTCGTCGACAGCGCCTTGCCCGCGGCGATCAGGTTGCTGGGGCATGTCCCCACCAGCGCGCCGGCCGGCACCTGGAACGGCCGCGTCGGCTCGTTCCACGTGGTGTGGGGATCGCCGACGCGGCCGTGCACGTCGAGCGGGTACCAGCCGGTGGCGAGGCTGTTGGCGTGATGCCGGGCGCGCACGCGCCATCCGGCGCGCTCGCGCAGGTCCTCGGCGGTGATCCGCTGCGTCCCGCGCAGCCGTCGCGCCTCGCGCACGTAGGGCGCGGCGGCGAGGCCATCGCCGGTCTCGGCCGTGACCGGGTCGAGCACGAGCTCCGGGTAGCCACGGCCGTGGGCGCGCCCGGGGCGGTCATCGTCGCGCGGGCACTCGGTCTGCAGCCAGCGCACGAACGCGCGCGTCAGGTCCCTCGCGCCTGCCACGACCGCGCGTCGGTCGAGCGCGTCGACGTAGTCGGCGTCGACGGCGTCGTTGCTCGGCCAGTTGATCGCGCTGACGTCCTCGCCGCCCAGCAGCCACCCGGCCCGCACCCGACGATAGGTCCAGAACGGAGGCAGCCCCTGCGGGCTCTGCCGGCTCATGCGGAAGTCGCGGGGGTTGCCTGCCGCATCCGGCTGGGCGAGGGTGAACGGCTGGGATGCGCGCCAGCGCCGGTACCCGGCAGGCGCCGCCAGCGGCTCGCTGGGCTCGGCACGCCAGCGCAGCAGCGCGGGCACCGTGATCGCCTGGGTGCGCGTGGGCGCAGCCTCCACGGGCGCGTCGCGCTCGCCGGTGTCGGCACGCGCCTCGGCGCCCACGCTCCACGGCGCGCCGACGAGCGTGAGCAGGTCCCCGGCCTCGGTCGCCTCGCACACCACCTCGGCGCGCACCCGCACCGCCGACCCCGACGCGTCGGCGAGGGTGACGCTGTGGATGCGTCCCGCGTGCACCCGGGCATCCCGAGGCCACAGGCCACGGCGCACCTCCAGCCGCCCCGCCGCCCGCTGATCGGCCAGCAGCCCCTCCAGCGCGCTGCGGGCGACGCCTGGCTCGGCGCACAGCCGACTCACCCAGCCATCGCCGGGATTGAGGGGTGCGCCGTCGGGCATGCGCGCCGGCGCACCCTGCGCGCGGTACGCGGCGCGGATGCGCTCGCGCAGCGCCGCGTAGGCGCGCGTGGTGCCCGTGTGCTCGACCAGGGGATGCTCGTCAGGGCACGACACCGCCTGGGCGGTCAGCTGCCCGCCGAGGCGGTCGCCCTCCTCGGTCAGCACCACCCTGGCGCCCGCCTCGCACGCGGCGAGCGCGGCGGCGCAGCCCCCGAGACCCCCGCCGACCACCAGGACGTCGGCGTCCAGCTCCGCGCGAGGGTCGGGGCTAGCCACCGCGACGCCCCAGGCCGTCACCGGCGACCGCGGCGGGCTCCACGGTCGCTTGGACGTGGAACGAGCGGCCCCATGGGATCGACGCGTCCGTGACGCGCCAGCGCGCGAGGAGGGGGTCGCCGAGCTCGGCCAGCGCCGCGTCCAGCGTGCTCGCCAGATCGTCGCACAGGTCGGCATGGCCATCGGGGGACGGGTCGCTGCGCCCGAGGGCCGCCAGCCGCGCGCGCAGCCGGGACCGCTCGCGGCTCTGATAGGCGTGGTCCTCCGCCAGCCGCGTCACCAGCAGGCGCTCCCGGGCCGTCTCGACGTCACCGGCGCGCTCATCGCCGACCAGCAGCCCGGCCGCCAGGGCGCTGCCGAGGCTGTTGCCCGCGGTGTTCCACCCCGCGAACGACGCCAGGCCGCCGAGCAGCCCCCGCCGCGCGAGCGCTGCGACCAGCGC
>PUKE01000214.1 GCA_003550425.1 Nitriliruptoria bacterium | reverse complement strand
GACAACACCGAGATGCTGGTGGAGCTGATCGCCCCGATCGCGATGGAGGAGGGGCTGCAGTTCGCCATCCGCGAGGGCGGTCGGACCGTCGGCGCGGGTCGCGTCACCAAGATCATCGAGTGAGCGCCAGCGGTGCGGGGCCACGTCACGGGCCCCGCACCGCGCGCGGTCCTCGTCACGCCAGCCACCATGCCCGCCGCGATGCGCGGGCACGTCACGACCAGGGAACGAGCGACCATGCCCAAGTCGGAAGCGCGACCGATCATCACGCTCGCTTGCACCGAGTGCCGCGAGCGCAACTACACCACCACCAAGAACCGGCACAACCAGCGCGAGCGGCTCGAGATGCGCAAGCACTGCCCCCGGTGCAACGCCCATCGAGCCCATCGCGAGACGCGGTGACGCGCCGAGCGAGCGCTCACGCCCGCCCCGGCCCCGCCGCGGGCCCCCGTAGCGACCACCATCCCGCTGGCCTCCCGCGCGCGACGCTGCCCCGAGCGCGCGCCGGGCGGCAAGCCTTGCGCGCCGCGCCCTCGTCATGGACGCTAGGGGCAAGCGAGCACGAGCACGTGGAGGAGCATGGCTGACCGCCCCGCCGTCAACACCGAGATCCGCGCCAAGGAGGTCCGTCTCATCGGGCCCGAGGGCAAGCAGGTCGGTGTCGTCCCGCTGAAGATCGCCATCGAGGCCGCACAGGCCCTCGACCTGGACCTCGTCGAGGTGTCGCCGAACGCCGACCCTCCCGTGGCCAAGGTCATGGACTACGGCAAGCACGTCTACGAGCAGGAGCGCGCCGAGCGCGAGGCGCGCAAGCAGCAGCGCGCCAGCGGCCAGAAGGCGATCCGGCTGCGCCCCAAGATCGACGACCACGACTTCGCCACCAAGGAGCGCCAGGCGCGCGGGTTCCTCGAGGACGGCCACAGCGTCCGCGTGCAGGTCATGTTCCGACGCCGCGAGATGCGGCGCCCGGAGATGGGCCTCGAGCTGCTCGATCGGCTCGCCGATCAGCTCTCCGACGTCGCCCACATCGAGAGCCGCAGCCCCATGGAGGGTCGCTTCGCCACCATGGTCCTCGCGCCCAAGAGCAAGGACTCGCGCGGCAAGGGCAAGGGCAAGGGCAAGCAGCAGGCCGGCGACGCCGCGGACTGACCGACGTCGCCGCGGCGCCCGCGGGGTGGACCCAGGGGCTGCGGCCACGGTCACCAGCGTCGCCGCGAGGACCAGGAGCCCCGGCATCGCGCTCAACCCCGACCGCCTCGGTCACGCCTACCCGCCGGTCACCTACGAGGTGAGCCGCGAGAAGCTCCGCGAGTACGCGCGCGCGACCGGCGTGGTGGATCCCGCCCTGGAGGCCGATGCGGCGGAGGTGCCGCTCGCGTCGCTGACGGCGCCGCCCACCTTCGCGGCCACCTTCACCGTGGGCCTGCTCGACCGCGTGATCGGCGATCCCGAGCTCGGCGCCCACTGGAACCTCGTGCACAGCAGCCAGCGGTTCCGGTTCACCCGGGCCGTCCGTGGCGGCGACGTGCTGCGCTGCACGCCGCGCATCACCGAGGTGACCAGCCGCCGCGCCCTCGAGCGCCTCACCGTGGAGGTGACGGTCGACGAGGCAGGCTCCGGCGAGCCCGTCCTGGTGGGCGAGACCACCCTGGTGCTGCGCGAGGACGCCACCAGCCAGGCGCCCGGCGAGGCCTCGGGCGAGGCGGGAGGGCAGGGATGAGCCGCGCTGCGTCCGAGGTCCGCGTCGGCGACGCGCTGCCCACCGAGCACATCAGCCTCGACCAGGGCGACCTGGTCCGCTACGCCGGCGCGAGCGGCGACTTCAACCCGCTGCACTGGGATGCCGAGGTGGCCGCGCGCGTGAGCCCCACCGGTGGGGTGATCGCCCATGGGATGCTGTCGCTGGGCCACGTGTCGCGCATGGTGACCGACTGGGCCGGGGGGCCCGAGCGCGTGCGCGAGCTCGATGCGGTCTTCCGGGCGCCGGCGCCCGTGGGCAGCACGCTCGCGCTGGGCGGCGAGGTCCTGGCCGTGGATGCCGAGACGGGGCTTGCCACCCTGCGGGTGTGGGCGGTCCTGCCTGACGGGGCGGGCGTGATCGACCCACGCCGCTCGCGCGCCGTCGTCGCGCTGTCCTGACGGCCGTCCCCGCGGCGCCAGCGCCGCGGTTGCCGCGACCGGGCGCACGCCGGTAGGCTGTCGGTCTGCCGCCCACGCGGCGGCTGTCCTGCTTGCCCGCCAGCGGATCCAGGCGGGCGAGCACGGGCCTCACAGGGGCGTAGCTCAGTTGGAAGAGCAGCGGTCTCCAAAACCGCAGGTCGGGGGTTCGAGTCCCTCCGCCCCTGCCAGCGCCACCGCCCCGCGGCCCTGCCGGGGCGGTCTGGACGTGCCGCCGAGAGGAACCCCGAATGAGCCGCGAGAGCGAACGTCGCAGCGAGCAGGACCCCGGCGTCGGTGACACCGGCGAGGGCGAGCAGCGCGGCCGCACCGGCCCCGCGCAGTTCGTGGGCGAGGTCCGCAGCGAGCTGAAGCGCGTCCACTGGGCCAACCGTCGGGAGCTCGTCTCCTACAGCCTGGTGGTGATCGTCGCGGTGGTCGCGATGACCGCCTACATCTCCGGCGTGGACGCGGTCTTCTCGCGCCTGGTCTTCGCTGTCTTCGGCTGATCCGAGGCGGCTCGACCACTCGGTGGCCGGCGGGCCCGCGCCGCGCCCCTGACCACCCGTGTCGGACCGACCCGCACGACCCACCCAGAGGATCGCGAATGAGCGACGAGTCCAGCGCCCACGACGCGCAGGCGCAGGAGGCCACGCAGCGTCCCCCCGCCGAGGAGGCCGAGGACGCCGACCTCGACGCGCCCGCGACGCCGGGCGCCGACGACGAGGGCGACCTCGACGACCTGCTGTCGGCGGCGGGCGCATCGTCCGAGGGTGGTGACGACGAGCTCGCGGACATCGCCGCCGCGCTGGGCGTCCAGGAGAGCGGCGACGACCAGCCCGCCCGAGAGGCGCAGGATGGCGCGCAGGCCACGGAGGACCTCGAGGAGGCCGCTCCCGAGGACCAGGCAGAGCATGAGGCGGCCGAGGACGGCGAGGGCGGCCAGGAAGAGGGCCCCAAGACCGCCCGGCAGCGGCGCCTCGAGCTCATGCGCCAGCCCGGCGACTACTACGTGGTCCACACCTACTCGGGCTACGAGCGCAAGGTGAAGGCCAACCTCGAGAGCCGCATCCAATCGATGAACATGGAGGACCAGATCTTCGAGGTCGTGGTCCCCACCGAGGATGCGGTCGAGATCAAGGGCGGCAAGAAGCAGACCGTCCAGCGCAAGGTCTTCCCGGGCTACGTGCTGGTGCGCATGCGCCTGAACGACGACTCGTGGTACGTGGTCAAGAACACCCCGGCGGTCACCGGCTTCGTCGGCTCGCCCGGCACCAAGCCGGTGCCGCTGACCGCCCGCGAGGTCGAGTCCATCCTCCACGAGCCCGAGGAGGGCGAGGAGGTCACCCCGACGGTCGACTTCGAGGAGGGCGAGAACGTCCGAGTGACGTCCGGTCCCTTCGCGGACTTCACCGGTACCATCTCCGAGATCAACGCCGACCAGCAGAAGCTCAAGGTGCTCGTGTCCATCTTCGGGCGCGAGACGCCGGTCGAGCTGGGCTTCGACCAGGTCGCGAAGCTGTAGGACCCCGCAGGGCCGGCCCTCCGGCCGCGGACCCCAGGTGGGAGGGCGCGCCGCGCCCGCCGGCACCACGACGGACAGGAGCACGCACCGATGGCGAAGAAGGTCCAAGCGATCATCAAGCTGCAGATCCCCGCCGGCCAGGCCACCCCGGCCCCGCCGGTCGGCCCCGCGCTGGGTCAGCACGGGGTCAACATCATGGAGTTCTGCAAGGCCTACAACGAGCGCACGGCCGACCAGCAGGGCGACGTGGTGCCGGTGGAGATCACGGTGTTCGAGGACCGCTCGTTCACCTTCGTCACCAAGACCCCGCCGGCGTCCACGCTCATCCGCCAGGCCGCGGGGGTCGAGAAGGGGTCGACCGACCCCGGGCGCATCGGGGCCGGCACCGTCCAGCGCAGCGACCTCCAGCAGATCGCCGAGCGCAAGTGGCCCGACCTCAACGCCACGAGCATGGAGGGCGCGGTCAAGATCATCGAGGGCACCGCGCGGTCGATGGGCCTCAAGGTCCTCGACTAGCGGCCCGCACGCAGTGGGAGGGCGCAGCGCGCCCGCCGGACCACGACAGGAGCACGCGATGAAGCGACGCAGCAAGCGCTACCAGCAGGCCGCCGAGAAGGTGGAGCGCGACCGCCTGTACCTGCCGCCCGAGGCCCTGGCGCTGGCCAAGGAGACCGTGACCGTCTCCTTCGATGCCACCGTGGACCTCGCCGTCCGCCTCGGCGTGGACACCCGCAAGGCCGACCAGCAGGTGCGCGGCTCGGTCTCGCTGCCCCACGGCACCGGCAAGGAGGTCCGCGTGGCGGTGGTCGCCGAGGGCGCCGCCGCCACCGAGGCCGAGGAGGCCGGCGCCGACGTGGTGGGCGCCGACGAGGTCATCAGCCGCATCGAGTCCGGACAGCTCGACTTCGACTCGGTCATCGCCACCCCGGACCAGATGGGCAAGATCGGCCGCTACGGCAAGGTGCTGGGCCCCCGGGGCCTGATGCCCAACCCCAAGAGCGGCACGGTCACCACCGACGTCGGCGCCACCGTCGCCGAGGTCAAGGCCGGCAAGATCGAGTTCCGCACCGACCGGCAGGGCAACGTGCACGTGCCGCTGGGCCGCGCCTCGTTCTCGGTCGAGGCGCTGGTCGGCAACTTCAGCGCCGTCATCGAGGAGCTGCTGCGGCTGCGCCCCTCGGCCGCCAAGGGCCGCTACCTCCGCTCGGTGCACGTCGCCACGACGATGGGCCCCTCGATCCCGATCGACCCCATGCGCGTGCGCGAGACCAAGCTCGACAAGGCGGCGGTCGCCTGACCTGATCACGGCGGCGGTCGCCTGACCTGATCACGGCGGCGGTCGCCTGACCTGCTCAAGGCGGCGGTCGCCTGACCTGATCACGGCCGCTGTCGCCTGACCTGCCGCTCACCTCGCGACCGCAGCGCAGCGTGCGTTGCGGTCGCGGCCCCCTCGACCTAGCCTTCGTTCGAACGCCGCAGACCGCCAGGCTCCGCAGCACGCGGTGAAGGGGTCGCCTCGCGCGACCGGCCGGCGCAGGCGCACGCTCCAACGGGTCCATCCCGCGTGCCCTCGCCCGCGCCTCGTGCTGATCGGGGACGCGCTCCTGCGGCGCCACAGACCCAAAGGAGCAGCGATGGCACGTCCCGAGAAGGTCGCCGTCGTCGAGGACGTCGCCGAGCGACTCTCGCGCACCAACGCCGCGGTGCTGACCGAGTACCGCGGCCTGTCGGTGGACGATCTCGCCGAGCTGCGCCGGCGGCTGCGCGAGGAGGGCGCCACCTATCGGGTGGTGAAGAACACCCTCACGCGTCGCGCCGCCGACCGCGCCGGGCTCGACATCCCCGACGAGGTGCTCACCGGCCCGACCGCGCTCACCTTCTGCGACGGCGACCCGGTCGCCGCCGCCAAGGTGCTGCGCAAGTTCAGCGACGAGCGCCCCGAGCTGGTCTTCAAGGCCAGCGTGATGGAGGGGCAGCTCCTCGACGCGGAGCAGACCCGCGCGCTCGCCGACCTGGCCTCGCGCGAGGAGCTGCTGTCGCAGATGGCCGGCCTCATGACCTCGGTCGTGGCCAAGCCCGCACGCCTGGCGAACGCCAGCCTGTCCAAGATGGCCCGGCTGCTGTCGGCCTACCAGGACAAGCGGGAGGCCGCCGGCGAGACGTCCGAGGACGCCACCACGGCGTCCTGATCCCCGCTGGCGCGGTGTCGCGCCGCGTCCCGACCGCTTCGACGACCCCACGATCCGCAAGGAGCGCACCATGGCGAAGATGAGCACCGACGAGCTGCTCGAGCAGTTCAAGGAGATGACCCTGCTCGAGCTCAGCGAGTTCGTGAAGAGGTTCGAGGAGGAGTTCGACGTCGAGGCTGCCGCCCCGATGGCGATGGCCGCCCCGGCCGCCGCCGGTGGCGAGGCTGCCGCGGCCGAGGAGGAGCAGACCGAGTTCGACGTCGTCCTCAACGACGCCGGCAGCCAGAAGATCCAGGTCATCAAGGAGGTCCGCGGCCTCACCAACCTGGGCCTGAAGGAGGCCAAGGAGATGGTCGACGGGCTGCCCAAGCCCGTGCTCGAGGGCGTCGACAAGGAGCAGGCCGAGGCGGCCAAGGAGGCCCTGGAGGGCGCTGGCGCCACCGTCGAGCTCAAGTGAGTCGCGCGGCGCGCGCGGGGTGGGCCCCACGCCGCGCGCGTCCCGTCCGCCACCACCGCGCCCGCCTCGCGGGCGCGGTGGTGGCGGACGGCGTCCACGCTCCGTTGACAGCCCCCTGACCGCTGCTGCAGGCTGGTCGCGTCGCGAGGCGACGAACCGGCTAGCATCCAGCCCCACGAGGAGCTGCGTGCCCGACCAAGGACCGGGGACCGGCCGAGAGGCCGCGAGCCGTTGACGAGCAGTGTGACCGGACGGTACACTGCTCGTTTGCCTGTCCACACTTCCGAGGGTTGGCTCATCACCGTGCTGCGCTCCGCGACCGCGCGCGCTCGATCGAGCGTGCGTGGTCTGCGCGCGATGCCGGTCTGCCACCTCCGCCGTTCACCCTGAGCCCGACGCGCTGCTGGAGGTCCCCGACGTGCCGACGTCGAACGCCGACCTGTTCTCCACCGACCGCCTGTCGTTCGCCAAGATCGCCGAGCCGCTCCCGCTCGAGCAGCTGGATCTGGTCGCCATCCAGCGGCAGTCCTTCTCCTGGCTGACCGAGGCGGGCCTTGGCGAGGTCTTCGCCGAGATCTCGCCCATCGAGGACTTCACCGGGCAGATGGCCCTGGGCTTCTCCGAGCATCGCTTCGAGGAGCCCAAGCACTCCGTGGAGGAGTGCAAGGAGAAGGACCTCACCTACTCGGCGCCGCTGTTCGTGACCGCCGAGTTCGTGAACCGCTCGACCGGCGAGATCAAGTCCCAGACGGTCTTCATGGGCGACTTCCCGATGATGACCGAGGGCGGGACGTTCATCATCAACGGGACCGAGCGGATCGTGGTGAGCCAGCTGGTGCGCTCGCCCGGCGTCTACTTCGACGAGAGCATCGAGAAGAGCACCCAGAGCCCGGTCTATGGGTGCAAGATCATCCCGAGCCGCGGCGCCTGGCTCGAGTTCGAGATCGACAAGCGCGGCCTGGCGGGCGTGCGCGTGGACCGCAAGCGCCGTCAGCACCTGAGCGTGCTCTACCGCGCGCTCAAGGGCCTGGAGTGGAGCCCCGAGAGCGGGACCTACGAGCTGGCCAGCCGCGAGGTGCTGGACGAGCCGGTGCCCGACGAGGAGATCCTCGCCTTCTTCGACCACGCGCCGGAGGTCCAGGCGACCCTGGAGCGCGACACCATCAGCACGCCGTCCGAGGCGCTGATGGACATCTACCGCAAGCTGCGTCCGGGCGAGCCGCCCACCGAGGAGTCCTCGGGCGCCCTGCTGATCAACCTCTTCTTCAACCCCAAGCGCTACGACCTGGCCAAGGTGGGGCGCTACAAGGCCAACAAGAAGCTCGGCGAGGAGCTCGTCGACCTGGGCCTGCGCTCGGTCGAGGAGGCCATGCCGCTGGCCGACTCCGATCCTGCCCAGACCGCGCCGCACCTGCTGGCCCGCGCCGAGGGCAGCGACCAGCGCGGTCGCGTGGCGCTGCGCGACGACGAGCCCAGCGCGCCGGCGTTCAGCCCGATCCTCACCAAGGAGGACGTGCTGGCCACGATGTCCTACCTCGTGCGCCTGTCCCATGCCGACGGGGGCTACGAGACCGACGACATCGACCACTTCGGCAACCGCCGGCTGCGCAGCGTCGGCGAGCTCATCCAGAACCAGATCCGCATCGGGCTGTCGCGGATGGAGCGGGTCGTGCGCGAGCGCATGACCACCCAGGACGTCGAGCAGATCACGCCCCAGACGCTGATCAACATCCGTCCCGTCGTGGCCTCCATCAAGGAGTTCTTCGGGGCGAGCCAGCTCAGCCAGTTCATGGACCAGACCAACCCGGTGTCGGGGCTCACCCACAAGCGCCGCCTGTCGGCGCTGGGCCCGGGAGGCCTGAGCCGTGAGCGCGCGGGCTTCGAGGTCCGCGACGTGCACGCCAGCCACTACGGCCGCATGTGCCCCATCGAGACGCCGGAGGGGCCCAACATCGGGCTCATCGGCTCGCTGGCGACCTATGCGCGCATCAACGAGTTCGGCTTCGTCGAGACGCCCTACCGCAAGGTGGAGCAGGGCCGGGTCACGGACCGGATCGACTACCTCACCGCCGACGAAGAGGACCGGATGACCATCGCCCAGGCCAACGCGCCGCTGGGCGAGGAGGGCGCCTTCGCGAACCCGCTGGTGCTGTGTCGCGCGCGCCACGGCGAGGTGCGGGAGGTGCCGCCGGAGGACGTCGACTACATGGACGTCAGCCCTCGGCAGATCGTGTCGGTGGCAGCGGCCATGATCCCGTTCCTGGAGCACGACGACGCCAACCGCGCGCTGATGGGCACCAACATGCAGCGCCAGGCCGTGCCGCTGCTGCGCCCGGACGCGCCCTACGTGGGCACCGGGCTGGAGGCCAAGGCCGCGCTGGACGCCGGCGACGTGGTCCAGGCCCAGGAGGACGGGATCGTCGTCGAGGTGTCGGCGGACCGGATCATCAGCAAGACCCATGACGACCGCCTCGAGAAGCACTTCCTGCGCAAGTTCGACCGCACCAACCAGGGGACCTGCTACACCCAGCGGCCCCTGGTCGAGGAGGGCGACGAGGTCGTGGCCGGGCAGGTGATCGCCGACGGCCCCTCCAACGACCGCGGCGAGATGGCGCTGGGCCAGAACCTCCTCGTGGCGTTCATGTCCTGGGAGGGCTTCAACTTCGAGGACGCGATCATCATCTCCGACCGCCTCGTGAAGGACGACGTGCTCACGTCGATCCACATCGAGGAGCACGAGATCGACGCGCGCGACACCAAGCTCGGGCCCGAGGAGATCACCCGCGACATCCCCAACGTCAGCGAGGACGTGCTCGCCAACCTCGACGAGCGCGGGATCATCCGCATCGGCGCCGAGGTCACGCCGGGCGACGTCCTGGTCGGCAAGGTCACGCCCAAGGGCGAGACCGAGCTCACCCCCGAGGAGCGGCTGCTGCGCGCCATCTTCGGCGAGAAGGCACGGGAGGTGCGCGACACCTCCCTGAAGGTGCCCCACGGGGAGTCCGGGCGGGTCATCCACGTCAGCACGTTCAACCGTGAGGACGGCGACGAGATGCAGCCCGGCGTCAACGAGATCGTGCGGGTCTACGTGGCCCAGAAGCGCAAGATCTCCGACGGCGACAAGCTGGCCGGCCGCCACGGCAACAAGGGCGTGATCGCCCAGATCCTCCCCGAGGAGGACATGCCCTTCCTGCCCGACGGGACCCCGGTCGACATGGTCCTCAACCCCCTGGGCGTGCCCAGCCGCATGAACGTGGGGCAGGTCATGGAGACCCACCTCGGGTGGGTCGCCCGCCAGGGCTGGGAGTACGACGAGCGCCCCGAGTGGTTCGACCGCATGGGCTGGGGCGAGGACATGCTCACCTGGGAGGGCAACGGCACCGTCAGCTCTCCGGTGTTCGACGGCTGCAACGAGGACGAGCTGACCGACCTGCTCGCCCACAGCCGGACCAACCGCGACGGGCAGCAGCTCGTGGGCGGCTCGGGCAAGGCCACCCTGATCGACGGCCGCTTCGGCGAGCCCATCGACCAGGACATCACCGTTGGCTACATGTACATCCTGAAGCTGCTGCACCTGGTGGACGACAAGATCCACGCCCGCTCCACGGGGCCCTACTCGATGATCACCCAGCAGCCGCTGGGCGGGAAGGCCCAGTTCGGCGGCCAGCGCTTCGGCGAGATGGAGGTCTGGGCCCTCGAGGCCTACGGCGCCGCCTACGCCCTGCAGGAGCTGCTGACGGTCAAGAGCGACGACGTCCTGGGCCGCGTGAAGGTCTACGAGGCGATCGTCAAGGGCGACAACATCCCCGAGCCCGGCATCCCCGAGTCGTTCAAGGTGCTCGTCAAGGAGATGCAGAGCCTGTGCCTCAACGTCGAGGTGCTGTCGGCCGAGGGCCACGAGATCGAGATGCGCGAGAGCGACGAGGACGCCTTCCGCGCCGCCGAGGAGCTGGGGATCGACCTCTCCCGCCCCGAGCGCGGCTCGGAGGACGTGTCGCTGGGCGGGTGACGTGACGGGTCTGGCGGTCCCGGTCGGGACCGCGAGACCCCCAAGCCCCGGCTCCGCCAGGACCGCCCCACCGCCGACCGGGACCGCGAGACCCCGGCTGACTGCGCCACCACCAGCCCCAACCGCATGCGGGGCACCAGAGGTCGAAGGAGACCGATACATGCTCGACGTCAACAACTTCGACGAGCTGCGGATCATCCTGGCCAGCCAGGACCAGATCCGCATGTGGTCCAACGGCGAGGTCAAGAAGCCCGAGACCATCAACTACCGCACGCTCAAGCCCGAGAAGGACGGCCTGTTCTGCGAGAAGATCTTCGGGCCGACCCGCGACTGGGAGTGCTACTGCGGCAAGTACAAGCGGGTGCGCTTCAAGGGCATCATCTGCGAGCGCTGCGGGGTCGAGGTCACGCGCTCCAAGGTGCGGCGCGACCGCATGGGCCACATCGAGCTGGCGGCGCCGGTCACCCACATCTGGTACTTCAAGGGCGTGCCCAGCCGCCTCGGGTACCTGCTGGACCTGCCGCCAAAGGACCTCGAGAAGGTCATCTACTTCGCCGCCCACGTCATCACGCGCGTGGACGAGGAGCAGCGCCACGAGGACCTGCCCACCCTCGAGGCCGAGATCGCCGACGAGAAGAAGCAGCTGTCCAAGCAGCTCGAGGTGGACCGCGAGCAGCTGCTGTCCGACCTCGAGCAGGAGGTGTCCCAGCTCGAGGAGCAGGGCGCCAAGTCCGACCAGGTCCGCAAGAAGCGGCGCGAGTACGAGAAGCAGCTGCAGCAGGTCACCGAGGAGGCCGAGCAGCGGCTCGAGCGCCTCGACCAGGTGCTCGACACCTTCAAGGAGCTCGAGCCCAAGCAGCTGATCACCGACGAGCTGCTGTATCGCGAGCTGCACGACCGCTATGCCGAGTACTTCGACGGTGGCATGGGCGCCGAGGCCGTCCGCGACCTCCTGGCCACGATCGACTTCGACGCCGAGGCCGAGGAGCTGCGGCGCATCCTCGAGGAGGAGAACGACAAGCTGCGGGCCGGCACCCGTCGCACGCGCTCGCAGAAGGCCACCCGCGCCGTCAAGCGCCTGAAGGTCGTCGAGGCGTTCCGCGGGACGGGCAGCGATCCCACGGTGATGGTCGTCAAGGCCATCCCGGTGATCCCGCCGGACCTGCGCCCCATGGTCCAGCTCGACGGCGGCCGCTTCGCCACCAGCGACCTCAACGACCTCTACCGCCGGGTCATCAACCGCAACAACCGGCTCAAGCGCCTGCTGGATCTCGGCGCCCCCGAGATCATCGTGAACAACGAGAAGCGGATGCTGCAGGAGTCGGTCGACGCGCTGTTCGACAACGGTCGGCGCGGCCGTCCGGTGACCGGCCCCGGCAACCGCCCGCTGAAGTCCATCAGCGACATGCTGAAGGGCAAGCAGGGACGCTTCCGGCAGAACCTGCTCGGCAAGCGCGTCGACTACTCGGGGCGCTCGGTGATCGTGGTGGGCCCGGGCCTGCGCATGCACCAGTGCGGCCTGCCCAAGCAGATGGCCCTCGAGCTGTTCAAGCCCTTCGTGATGAAGCGGCTGGTGGACCTCAACTACGCCCAGAACATCAAGAGCGCCAAGCGGATGGTGGAGCGCCAGCGCGCCCAGGTCTGGGACGTGCTGGAGGAGGTCATCAGCGACCACCCGGTGCTGCTGAACCGCGCCCCGACCCTGCACCGCCTCGGCATCCAGGCCTTCGAGCCGGTGCTGGTGGAGGGCAAGGCCATCCAGATCCACCCGCTCGTCTGCGCGGCGTTCAACGCCGACTTCGACGGCGACCAGATGGCGGTCCACCTGCCGCTGTCGTCCGAGGCCCAGGCCGAGGCCCGGGTCCTCATGATGAGCTCCAACAACATCCTCTCGCCCGCCACCGGCCGGCCGGTGGCGTCGCCGAGCCAGGACATGGTGCTCGGCGCCTACTACCTCACCCAGGCCGAGGGCGCCGACGAGCAGGCGACCGGACCTGACCCGGCGTGGCTGCAGCGCGTCCTCGATGGCCAGGAGCGGATCCCGCGCTTCGCCTCGCCCGACGAGGTGCAGATGGCCTACGACCTGCGGGACGTGTCGCTGCACGAGTGGGTCGTGGTCAAGCTGCGCGACCGCTGGGTCCCCGTGGACTCGGTGCTCGGCGAGCTCGACCCCGAGGACCCCGACGTGGAGGTGGCCGAGGGCCTGGCGCGCTCGCCCCACGGGCTGCGCATCGTCACCACGCCCGGGCGGGTGCTGTTCAACGAGGTCGTCCCGTCCTCGCTGCCCTACCACAACCACCTGGTGGCCAAGCGCGACCTCGCCGACCTGGTCAACCGGTGCGCCGACACCCTGACCCGCGCCGAGACCTCCGAGGTGCTGGACGACCTGAAGGACGTCGGCTTCCGCTGGGCCACCCAGGCCGGGGTGACCGTCGCCGTGTCCGACCTCACCGTGCCCGAGGCGAAGCGCGAGCTGGTGGCCGCCTCCGACGAGCAGGCGCTGCAGATCGAGCGTCGCTTCCGCAAGGGCTTCCTCACCGACGCCGAGCGGCGCCGCGAGCTGCAGGACGTGTGGGACAAGGCCACCAACGACGTCGCCGAGGCGATGGAGCGCAACTTCGGCCGCCTCAACCCGCTGTACATGATGGCCAGCTCCGGCGCCCGCGGGTCGATGACCCAGATCCGCCAGCTCGCCGGCATGCGCGGCCTCGTGGCCAACCCGCGAGGCGAGACGATCGAGCGCCCGATCAAGTCCAACTTCCGCGAGGGGCTGTCGGTCCTCGAGTACTTCATCTCCACCCACGGCGCCCGCAAGGGGCTGGCCGACACCGCCCTGCGGACCGCCGACTCGGGGTACCTCACCCGCCGCCTGGTCGACATCGCCCAGGACCTCATCGTGCGGGAGGAGGACTGCGGCGCCTCGCGCGGGCTGGAGACCGCGGTCGGCGACCACGACTCCCAGTCGCTGTACGGGCGCACGATCGCGCGCGACATCACCTACCCCGGCTCCGAGGAGGTGCTGCTCCCCGCCGGGACCGAGGTGGCCGACGCCGAGGTGCGCACGCTCCGTGACGCCCTGGTCAAGGGCGTGGACCCCCGCACCGGCGAGACGCTCGACCCAGCGCCGACCGACTCGGATCGGCTGGTGCAGGTCCGCAGCGTCCTGACCTGCAACGCCAAGCTCGGCGTCTGCGCCGCCTGCTACGGGCGCGCGCTGTCGGAGGGCAAGCGCGTCCAGCTCGGCGAGGCCGTGGGCATCATGGCCGCCCAGTCGATCGGCGAGCCGGGCACGCAGCTGACCATGCGGACCTTCCACACCGGCGGCGTGGCCGGGGAGGACATCACCTCGGGCCTGCCGCGCGTGGTCGAGCTGTTCGAGGCCCGCAGCCCCAAGGGGAAGGCCGAGATCGCCCACATCTCCGGGCGCGTCTCGCTCGAGCGCACCGACAAGGGGACCACGCTCACCATCGAGGGCGACGACGACAAGGTCGTGACCACGGTCCCGCTGGCGCGTCGCCTCTACGTCGCCGACGGCGACACGGTGCGGGTGGGCCAGCAGCTCACCGACGGCTCGGTGGACCCCCACGACATGCTCGAGGTGCTCGGGGTCCGCGAGACCCAGCGCCTGCTCGTCGAGGAGGTCCAGCAGGTCTACCGGTCCCAGGGCGTGAGCGTCCACGACAAGCACGTGGAGCTCATCGTGCGGCAGATGCTGCGGCGCGTGACCGTCATCGAGCCGGGCGACACCGACCTGCTCCCGGGCGACCTGGTCGACCGCCTCGCCTTCCAGGAGGCGAACCGCAACGTGGTGGACCAGGGCGGCCAGCCCGCCAAGGGCCGTCAGGTCCTCATGGGGATCACCAAGGCGTCGCTGGCCACGGACTCGTGGCTGTCGGCGGCGTCGTTCCAGGAGACCACCCGCGTGCTCACCGAGGCCGCCATCGAGGGGCGTCGAGACTCGCTGGTCGGGCTCAAGGAGAACGTCATCATCGGCAAGCTCATCCCCGCCGGGACGGGGCTGAAGACCTACCGAGACGTGCGGCCGCTGCCCACCGAGATGCCCGAGCAGATCGTCCCCGCCGACCTGCTCGAGCGGTTCGACGACGGCTACGGCGGCGACGGCTACGACGGCTACGAGGGCTACGACGACGGGCAGGGCTACGACCTGCACGTCGGGGCCGACGGGGACTCCGCCACCGGCGAGGGCTCCTCGGGCGGCGACGCCGGCCACTAGCGACCCCTGGCGTCGCGGGCGGTGCGGGGCGAGCCCGGACCGCCCGCGACGCCTGGTTGACGGGCCCCTGCCACCGTCGTAGTCTGGTCGGCCGTGGCCGCACCCGGGGCGCGAGCCCTGGGCTGCTCCGCGCGCAGTCGTGGCGCCCGTGGCATCCTGTCCGAGGCGCCCGCGGCCGGTGCGCCGCCACCACCCGCGCCAGGGCCACGGCCCAGCGCCGCGTCGCGTCCCCTCCGAGGGCTCGCGCGCCGACACCGCGGACCCACCACGCGGCGCCGCCCGCACCGCACGCCGAGAACGGACCGACGATGCCCACGATCCAGCAGCTCATCCGCAAGGGTCGCCAGGACAAGGCCGAGAAGGCCAAGACCCCGGCGCTGCGCGGGTCGCCCCAGCGCCGTGGGGTGTGCACGCGCGTGTACACCACGACGCCGAAGAAGCCGAACTCGGCGCTGCGCAAGGTCTGCCGCGTGCGCCTGACCTCGGGCATCGAGGTCACGGCCTACATCCCCGGCGAGGGCCACAACCTCCAGGAGCACTCGATGGTGCTCGTGCGCGGTGGCCGTGTCCGCGACCTGCCCGGCGTGCGCTACAAGGTGGTCCGCTCGGCGCTGGACGCCTCCGGCGTGCGCGACCGCAAGCAGGGCCGCTCGAAGTACGGCGCCAAGAAGGGCTGACGCGCCCGCGCCAGCCACCACCCGCCCTTCGAGCCCACGCGACGACCGAGAGGACCCACCCATGCCGCGCAAGGGACCCGTACCGAAGCGCAAGCTGCCGCCGGACCCCAAGCACGACAGCACGCTGGTCACCCAGCTGACCAACCGGCTGATGCTGGACGGCAAGCGCAGCACCGCCGAGCGCATCGTCTACGACGCGGTCGACCTGATCGGCGAGCGCACCGGCGGCGACCCCGTGCAGACCTTCAAGCGCGCCGTGGACAACGTGCGGCCCCAGATGGAGGTCAAGTCGCGGCGCGTGGGCGGTGCCACCTACCAGGTGCCGATCGAGGTCAAGCAGCAGCGCGCCACCACGCTCGCGCTGCGCTGGATCGTCGAGTACTCGCGCAACCGCCGCGAGCACTCCATGAAGGAGCGCCTCGCCGGGGAGCTGATGGACGCCGCGAACAACGCGGGCGCCTCCGTCAAGCGCCGCGACGACACCCACCGCATGGCTGAGGCGAACAAGGCCTTCGCCCACTACCGCTGGTAGCCGAGACCGCCTCTCGGACCCCTTCGGTCAAGACCACGAGGACGAGCATGCCCAAGCGCGACGCCCCGCTCGAGTCGATCCGCAACATCGGGATCATGGCTCACATCGACGCGGGCAAGACGACCCTGACCGAGCGCATCCTGTACTACGCCGGGCGCACCTACAAGCTCGGCGAGGTCCACGACGGCGCGGCCGTCATGGACTGGATGGCCCAGGAGCAGGAGCGCGGCATCACCATCACCTCGGCCGCCACCTATTGCGAGTGGCAGGGTAAGGTGATCCACATCATCGACACGCCCGGCCACGTCGACTTCACCGTCGAGGTGGAGCGCAGCCTGCGCGTGCTCGACGGCGCCATCGCGGTGTTCGACGCCGTCAGCGGCGTCGAGCCCCAGTCCGAGACGGTGTGGCGCCAGGGCGACAAGTACGGGGTCCCGCGCCTGTCGTTCATCAACAAGATGGACCGGATCGGCGCGGACTTCTACGCCTCGGTCGACTCGATCAAGGAGCGCCTGGGCGCGCGCCCGCTGCCGCTGCAGCTCCCGATCGGCGCCGAGAGCGACTTCCAGGGCGTCATCGACCTCGTCGAGGGCAACGCCCGCATCTGGGACACCGACGTGGACACCCACGGCACGGCCTGGCGCGAGGCCGAGATCCCCGCGCACATGCAGGAGACCTACGAGGCCTACCGCGCCGAGCTGCTGGAGACCGTCGCGGAGTCCGACGAGGACCTGCTCGAGCAGTACCTCAACGATGGCGACCTGCCCAAGGACACCATCGTCGAGGGCGTGCGGCGCCTGACCATCGACAACGAGGTCACGCCCGTCTTCTGTGGCACCGCCTTCAAGAACAAGGGCGTCCAGCTGCTGCTCGACGGGGTCAACGCCTACCTGCCGAGCCCGATCGACGTGCCGCCGGTCACCGGCGAGGACCCGCGCGACGGGTCGCCGATGGTGCGCAAGGCCAGCGACGACGAGCCCTTCAGCGCGCTGGCGTTCAAGATCCAGGCCGACCCCTACGTCGGCAAGCTCACCTACTTCCGGATCTACTCGGGCACGCTCGAGCAGGGCCAGCAGATCTACAACCCGGTCAAGGACCGCAAGGAGCGCATCGGCCGCATCCTCCAGATGCACGCCAACCATCGCGAGGACAAGGACGCCGCCCACGCCGGCGACATCCTGGCCGCGGTCGGGCTCAAGCAGACCCAGACCGGGGACACGCTGTGCGAGATCTCGGCGCCGATCGTCCTGGAGCGCATGGACTTCCCGGCGCCGGTCATCCACATCGCGATCGAGCCCAAGACCAAGGCGGACCAGCAGCGCCTCGGCGACAGCCTCCAGCGGCTCTCGGAGGAGGACCCCACCTTCACGGTCCGCACCGACGATGAGACCGGTCAGACCATCATCGGCGGGATGGGCGAGCTGCACCTCGACGTGATCGTCGATCGCCTCCTCCGGGAGTTCAAGGTCGACGCGAACGTCGGCAAGCCCCAGGTCGCCTACCGCGAGACGATCCTCAACCCCGTCAAGGGCCACCGCGTGCGCTTCAAGCGGCAGACCGGTGGCGCGGGACAGTTCGCCGAGCTGGACCTCGACCTGGAGCCGACCGGCAAGCTGGCCAGCGAGCCGCGCGAGATCGTCGACGAGGATGGCAACCCCACCGGCGAGGTCGGCGGCTACGAGTTCGCCGACTCCATCCGCGGCGGCGCCATCCCCAAGGAGTACATCCCCTCCATCGACGAGGGGATCCGCGAGGCGATGGAGGGCGGCGTCCTGGCGGGCTACCCGATCGTGGACGTTCGCGCTCGCGTCACCGACGGCAGCTATCACGAGGTGGACTCCTCGGAGATGGCCTTCAAGATCGCCGGGTCGATCGCCTTCAAGGAGGCGGCGAAGAAGGCCGGCGTCACGCTGCTCGAGCCGGTGATGGACGTCGAGGTCGTCACGCCCGAGGAGTACATGGGCGACGTCATCGGCGACCTGTCGGGACGACGCGGCAAGGTCGGCCAGATGGGCGACCGCGGCAACAGCAAGATCGTCACCGCGCGCGTCCCGCTGTCGGAGATGTTCGGCTACGCGACCGACCTGCGGTCCAAGACCCAGGGGCGGGCCACCTACACGATGCAGTTCGCGGGCTACGAGAAGGTGCCCAACGAGGTGGCCGACGAGATCGTCCGACGCATCCGCGGCGAGTGACCGCGACCGCCCCGGGGCCGCGCAGCGGCGCCGGGGCGCACCCGTGAACCAACGCAACGTTCTGGCGCAGCGAGGAGCGAACCATGGGCAAGGCGAAGTTCGAGCGGACGAAGCCGCATCTGAACGTGGGCACGATCGGTCATATCGATCATGGGAAGACCACGTTGACGGCGGCGATCACCAATGTGTTGCAT
>PUKE01000308.1 GCA_003550425.1 Nitriliruptoria bacterium | reverse complement strand
GATCGCGACGCCACGCCCGCCAAGGCGCGCGGGCGCTGGCAGCGCTGCTGACGGCGAGCCTGGTGCTCGCCTCCCTCTCGGGCCTCGCGCTCCCCCGTCGCGAGGCGGGCGCCAGCGAGGGGCAGGGGACGCTCATCGTCCAGGAGCGCTTCGCGGAGGACTATGATCAGGACGCCTGGTCGGTGGAGGGCCACGCAGCGCACCTTTCGCACCAGGGCGTGCTGCGCCTCACGCCCTCGTTGGGCAACCAGGCGGGCACGGCGGTCTACGACCGGGCGCAGCCCACCGCGGCTGGCCTCGATGTGTCGTTCCGCATGCGCCAGCACGGCGGGAGCGGCGCGGACGGCATCAGCTTCTTCCTGATCGACGGCGAGACCAACGACATCGAGCCCGGCGACGATGGTGGGCGGCTGGGCTACGTCAATCTCGCTGGCGAGGGAGGCCGAGGCGCGCTCGTCGGGATCGGCTTCGACACCTGGGGCAACTTCGCCGTCGAGGACGTCGGGTACGCCGACTGCCACCACTCCTACGGACGCAGGCAGCAGAACACGTTGGCGATCCGGGGCGGCCCCGCCGAGGACTGGTGCCTGCTCGCCGCTCCGTGGGACCGGTGGTCTGGCTGGTGGTCGGAGCAGCTGGTCTCCATCGAGGTGGACCGGGCCAACGTGAGCGAGACGCCGAGGATCCGCGTCGCGGTCGACGGCCAGCACATGGCGACGGTCGACCAGCCCCAAGCGCTGCGCGACGTCGACTCCTTCAAGCTCGGGTTCAGCGCCTCGACGGGCGGCTCCACCAACAACCACGACATCTGGGACGTCACCGTCCACTCGCTGGAGGTCCTCCCCGAGCCCGACTGGGGCCATGGCCAGGACGAGCCGCCGGAGCAGGTGACGGTGACCTACGACGACGCCGAGCTCTTCGTCGACCTCGGGGTGGGCGACCACGCCGTGGCGCCCGTCTCGCTCGAGCACGTCGCGGGCACGCTGCCCGACGGCGTCGACCTCGACGACGTCGCCCAAGCGCTGGTCGGCAGGCCTCGGGAGACGGGCCGGTTCGAGGCCACCATCCGGGCTCGCGACAGCCGCGGGAGCACCGAGGAGGAGGCCTGGCAGGCCGACCGCCGGCTCGACCTGTGGGTGGCGCCGGCGATCGCGATCGACTCCCTGGACGCTGGCGACGCCACCAGCATCACGGCCACGGCCGAGGTCACCACCAACGACCCCGACACGATCGTCGAGCGTGGCTTCGTCTACCGTGCCGGCGACGGCGAGGACCCCGCGCTCGGCGACGAGGGCGTCGAGGCGGTCGCGGTCAGCAGCGACGCGCCGTTCGACGCGCCGTTCGAGGCGAGGCTCTCGGGCCTCGACCCCGCCACCGACTACCACGTGCGGGCCTACGCGCGGGTCGAGCACGAGGTCGACGGGACCACCCACGCCGACACGGCCTACAGCGCCACCACGACCCGGGCCACGCCGGCGCAGCCGCTGTCGCTGGGCACGGTGACGGTCACAGACCGCGCCTATGACGGCACGGCCGAGGCCGAGGTCGCCGCCGCGGAGCTGCAGGGCGTGCTCGCCGACCTCGACGACGTGGCGCTCGCTGACGTCGAGGCCACCTTCGCGCAGGCCACGCCCGACGAGGGGCTCGCCGTCACGATCGGCGACGCCGGCCTCGACGGCACGCACGCCGACCACTACGCGCTCGACCTCGGCGAGGGCTCCCACGCCACGGCGACGATCACGCCAGCGCAGGCCAGGCTCCGGTTCCGCGAGGGGCTGACGTGGGAGGCGTTCGAGGGCGGCGAGGAGGCCGCGCGCGCCCCGGTCGTGACCGTCGACCCGCCCACCGACGCCGGCGACAGCACCGATGCGCTGGCCGACGCCGTCGCGCTCGCCTACGGCCCCGACGAGGACCTCACCGCGACGCAGCCGTCGACGCCGGGCTCGCACCGGGTGGTCGCCTCCCTCGACCACCCGCACTACGCCGCTGCTCCCCTGCCCTCGACCGTGGTGGTGCTCCCCGCAGGCGACGAGGACGACCAGGCGCCCACCGCGCAGATCGGCCCGGTCTCCGACGACGACGGCGCGCCCCGCACCGCCCCCGCCGACGACGAGCAGGCGACCTCCACCTATGACGACGGCGAGGTCGTCGCCAGCGTCACGACCACCCGCGCCGAGGGCGAGCCGCTGACCGTCACCGACGCGGACGACGAGGGCTATGCGCTGCGCCTGTCCTCCCGCGACCGCGTCGACGACGAGCCGTCCGCGGCCAGCGGCGTCGACGCCGAGGGGCGCCTGCGGGTCACGGCCGGCCGCTACCTGCGCGCCGAGGGCGAGGGCTTCAAGCCCGACAGCGCCGCCGAGGTGTGGCTGTTCTCCGAGCCGGTGCTGCTGGGCACCGCGCCGATCGACGACGAGGGGGCGTTCGCGGCGACGCTGGGCGTCCCTGAAGGCCTGGAGCCGGGCGATCACACGGTGCAGCTCAACGGGCGCCGCGCCGACGACGTGGTGCGCAGCACCTCGCTGAGCGTGCGCGTCGACCCGGCGCCCCGTCCGCCGTCGCCGCGCCCCACCCCGACACCGGACCCAGCGCCAGCACCGACGCCGGACCCCGAGCCCGTGCCGACGCTGCACCGCCACAGCGGCCCCGACCGCGTGGCCACCGCGGCGACCATCGCCGTCGACGCGTTCGGCGCGGGCACTGACCACGCGGTCCTGGCGACCTGCGACGTGCCCGCCGACGCGCTGGCCGCCACCCCGCTGGCCGCCGCGCTGGACGCGCCGATCCTGCTCACCTGCGCCGGCGACGACGAGGAGGTCGAGGACGCGGTCGCCGACGCGCTCACCGACCTCGAGACCAGCGAGGTGACGGTCGTGGGCGGACCCAGCGCTGTGCCAGAGGCGGCCGTCGAGGCGCTCGAGGCGTCCGACCGTGCGGTCACCCGCATCGCGGACGCCGACCGGTACGGCACAGCCGCGGCGGTCGCCGGCGAGCTCGCCGACCACGGCGGCGAGGCTGACGTGGCGCTGCTGGCCACCAGCGACCCCTCACAGCCCGCGCGCGGCTGGCCCGACGCCCTGTCGGCCGGCGCCTATGCCGCGGTGGGCCAGCCGACGCCGATCCTGCTCACCGCCGTCGATGCGCTGCCCGAGGCGACCGCGCAGGCGCTCGCCGACCGCCAGCGCGTGGAGCTGCTCGGCGGCACGCGGGTGCTGCCGACGTCGGTGGCCGCCAGCGTCGCCGCGCAGGGACCGCAGGTCACCCGGCTGGACGGCCGCGACCGCTACGCCACCAACCGCGCGGTGATCGCGGCAGCGCTCGAGGCTGGCGCGGACCCCGCGACCACGTGGGTGGCCACCGGCCGCGACTTCCCCGACGCGCTGGCCGCCGGCGCGGCCGCCGCGCATGCCGGCGGCGTGCTGCTGCTGGTCGACGGGCACGCGCCGACCCCCTGCGCGGACACGCGCGCCTGGCTCGACGCCCACGAACCGGCGACGCTGCGGCTGGCTGGCGGCCCCACCGTGCTCGGCGATGCGCTCGCCCACGCGCTCCACACGCAGGACTGACGCCTGGCTCTCGAGAAGCGGGTGCGGGGCGTGCGACCGCCAATGCACGGTACATTCACACCGCGAGCACACCGTGAGCAGCAGAGGGTAGCTTGCTCTCGTTTGTGGGGATTGCGATGGACACGCTTGAGTCTGCCGTCAGGAGAGCCGCCGAGGTCGGCCATCTCGATCGAGAGGCCATCGAGCACGAAGTGGCGCTCGCGTTGCAGGCCGCGGCGGACGACTGGGAACGAGGCGAGCTCCCTGCCTCGGAGCGGATGGCGCTGGACGCCGTTGGTGCTCCCGCCGAGATCGTGCGTGGCGGGAGGGTCGCGCCACGACTGCGGGGCAGCCTCGACTGGGCACAGGTGCGCGCCACGGCAGTGCCAGTCGACGCAGCGGCCGAGCGCCTCGGCGTCAGCAGCTCGATGGTGCGCCGCGTCATCGGCGAGCGGCCCGGTGATGGCCAGGGGCTCCTGGGCGTGCGCAGCGAGGGGCAGCGCTGGTTGGTGCTCGCCTACCAGCTTCCTGACGAGCGCGGTCAGGGCGGCGAGCCAGGCTCGCCGCAAGGTCGTCGGGTGCAGCGCAACCTGCCGCCTCGGATGCACCCCCTCGCAGTGCGCGCCTGGTGGGAGACCCCCAACGACGGGCTGTTCATCGAAGACCGGGCGCTCACCCCTCGTGAGTGGCTTGCCAAGGGGCTCGATGGTGCCTACCTCGTCGAGGTGGCCCAGTACGAAGACGCCGACTGATCGACGGCTGCGTCCGGCATGACCGAACACCTGGATCCGTTGCCTGAAATCTATGCGTCTATCTCAGGCAGCCCGGCCTTGCGGCGGGGCGGTCCCCGTCTGATCCACCGTGTGGTGGTGCGGGGTTGACGCTTCCCAGCCAGCTGCGTCGGCTGCT
>PUKE01000030.1 GCA_003550425.1 Nitriliruptoria bacterium | reverse complement strand
CGACCGGCAAGCGCGGCGGCGAGCGCCCGGGTGCGACCCGCGTGACGGTCGGCGGCCAGGACCTCCAGGCCCTGCTCGGCGAGGTGGCCGGCCTTGCCGCCCGGCGCCGCGCAGGCATCGACGGCCCGCATGGCGGCGGGTTCGGCGACGCTCGGGGAGGCGTCGCCGTCAGCCGCGCTGGCGGCGGCCGCGCCGGTGGCGGCCGCGCCCGCGGCGGCGCCGACCAGCGTCGAGGCCTCGTCCTGCACCACCGCCCGTCCCTCGCGAACGCAGGCGAGGCCGTCGGGGTCGATGCTGCTGCCAAGGTGCACCGAGGCCGCGGCGTAGGGTGCGGGCTCGGGCTGCAGGCCCGCCGCGCGCAGCTCGGCGAGCAGCGCCTCCCGGGCCTCGGGGCCGCCGGTGGCGCGCAGCATGACGCCCGGCGCGGCGTTGCCGGCGGCGAGGACCGCCTCGGCGCGCGCGGCGAAGCGCTCGCGGGCGGCCGCCACGATCCAGGCGGGGTAGCCCAGGCGCAGGCCGAGGCCCTCGTCGGTGGCCGGGTCGGGCCAGGGCAGATGGTCGCGGGCGCGGGCCAGGCCGCGCAGCACGCCGTTGACGAAGCCGGTGACCCGCTTGCCGGCGACCTGCCCCGCCGCGGCGACGGTGGTCGACACCGCGGCGCGGTCAGGCTGGCGTCCGTACAGCAGCTGCCAGGCGCCAAGGCGCAGCGCGTCGGCCACCACGGGCTCGACCTTGCCCAGCGGCCGGCTGCTGACCTGCGCCAGCGCCCAGTCGAGCGTCCCCTCCCAGCGCAGCGTCTCGTAGGTCAGGGCCGCGGCCAGCGCGCGATCCTCGGCGGGCAGGCCGGCGCGATCCAGCACCGCGCGCACGGCCGGTTGCGACCAGGCGGCGTCGCGACGGATCCGACCGAGCGCCCGCAGCGCCGCGGTGCGCGCGGCCACCCCGGGCTGGCCGCCGCTGCCGGTCACGAGGACCCGGTCGGCTCGGCCTCGCCGAGGCGCCGGCCCTGCGGCTGGTAGCCGTTGACGAAGGCGCGGCCGTCCATGCGTGCCTTGCCCGCGGGCTGGACCTCGCACAGGCGCAGCAGCCCCCCGTCCCCACAGGCCACCAGCGGACCGCCGTCGTCGACGCCGACCACCTCGCCGGGCGTGGCGCGCTCAGCCGCGGCGGCGGTCGCGGCATCGGCGTCGGTGGCGAGCTCGGCGCGATGGACCTTGATCCGCCGCTCCCCCAGCGTGGTGTGGGCGCCTGGCCACGGGTTGAAGGCGCGCACCGCCCGCGCGAGGCGCTCGGCGGGCTCGCGCCAGTCCAGCCGCGCATGGTCGGGCTCGACCTTCGGGGCGAGCGTGGCCTGCGCGTGATCCTGCGGCTCGGGCGTCAGGCTGCCGTCGACCAGCCCGCGCACGGCGTCGACGAGCACGGGCGCGCCCCGGTGCGCCAGGCGCTCGGTAAGGCCGCCGGCCGTGTCGTCGTCGTGGATCGGCTCCCGGGCCGTCAGCAGCACGTCGCCGCGGTCCATGCCCTCGTCGAGGCGGAAGCAGGTGACCCCGGTCTCGGCGTCGCCGGCCAGCAGGGCGTGGGGCACGGGCGCCGCGCCGCGCCAGGCCGGCAGCAGCGAGAAGTGGAGGTTCACGAAGCCGTGGCGCGTGGTGGCGAGCACGTCGGCCGGCAGGATCGAGCCGTAGGCCACCACCGCGGCCACGTCGAGGTCGAGCGCGGCGAGGTCATCGCGGACCTCTCGCGGTCGCGTGGGCTGCCACACGGGGAGGCCGAGCTCCTCGGCCGCCTGCTTGACCGGGGGCGCGGTCTGTCGGTAGCCACGGTCGCGGGGGCGGTCGGGGTTGGTGATGACCACCTCGACGGCCACGTCGGCGGCGGCGGCGAGCGCGCGCAGCGCGGGCACGGCCGGCGCGGGCGTGCCGAGGAAGGCGCAGCGCAGCGGCGCGGCGCTCATGCCGGATGCCCGACGTAGGCAGGGCGCGCGGCGGCCTCGTCCTCGAGCTCGCCGGCGTTGATGCGGCGCATGGCCTCCTTGCGGTCGTGCCGCGCGAGGTGGTCGATGAACAGGATCCCGTTCAGGTGATCGAGCTCGTGGAGCATGATCCGCGCGAGCGTGCCCTCGCCCTCGAGGGTCAGCTCGTCGCCGAACACGTCGCGTGCGGCCATGCGCACCCGCAGCGGCCGCTCCGTGGGGTAGAACAGCCCAGGGAACGACAGGCAGCCCTCGTCGCCGTGCTGGACCTCCTCGCTGGTCTCGACGACCTCGGGGTTGACCAGCGCCCCGTGGCGCTCCTCGTCGGGCAGCTCCCAGGTGAACAGGCGCTTGAGCACGCCGACCTGGTTGCCGGCGAGGCCAAGGCCCTCGGCGGCCCGCATGGTCTCGAGCATGTTGTCGGCGAGCAGGCGCAGCTGGTCGTCGAAGTCGGTGACCTCGCGAGCGCGCTCGCGCAGCACGGGATCGCCGAAGATCCGGATGGGCAGCAGGGCCACGAGGGTGATCCTTCCGGGCGGTGGTCGGACGCTGTCGTCAGACCGCGTCGATGGCGTCGACGTCCAGCCGCACCCGCGGCCCGTCACGGTCCCAGGACCGCTGGAGCGGCTCGATGGCGCGTAGCGTGCCATGCAGGTCCCCGGTCTTCACCAGGGTCGCCCCGTCGGGGTCGGGGCCGAGCACCTGCGCCTCCTCGGGCACCGCCTCGCGCAGCCGGTCGGCCACGGCGGGGGCCTGCTCCACGGGCGCGCGGGCCAGGACCACCGCGGCGGTCGGCGGCAGCCGGAGCTCGGCGCGGCGGGGCTCCTCGGCGCGCCAGAAGCCGTCGGGGTCGGCGCGCACGAGCGCCTGCACCGCCGGATGGGTCGGCTCGCGCGTCTGGACCACGATGCGCTCGCTCCAGCGGGCGATGGCCAGCCACAGGCGCAGCGCGTCCTCGGCGGCGTCGAGCCGGGGCCGGGCGAGCCAGGCGTCGGCGTCGGGCAGCACCGTGACCGCGGCCGGCTCGTCGGCCAGCCAGTCCGGGCGGGCGACGATGCTGCCGCGCGTGCACACCCCGATCGCGGGCCGCGCGCGCGGCCCGGGGGCGTCGAAGCCCTCCATGCGGGCCACCTCCGCCGCGGGATGCGCGCGGGCCAGCTCTCGCGCCAGGCGCCCGGCCCCCGCGGCGAGCGGGGCGACGTCCTCTGCGCCGCACAGCGGGCAGGCGAAGGGCGCGCCCTCCCAGCCGCAGGTGGCGCACGACCACGACGCGGCGCCGGGTGCCTCGGCGGCGTCGGGTGCCTCGGCGGCCTCGGCGGCGCCGGCGCCGGCGCCGGCGCGCGTCTCGACGGCATCGCCCAGCGCGCCATCGCACACCGGGCAGGCGCGGCGGGCGCGACAGCGGCGACAGGCCAGGCGGGTGCCGTCCCCGCGCCGTGCGGCGACCACCAGCGCGGCGCGGCCGGCCGCGACGGCCTCGCGCAGCGCACGGTCCGCGGGCGCGGTGAGCCGACCGCGCCGCGAGGCCGGCTGGGCGCTCGGGTCGACCACCGTGACCAGCGGCGCCCGCTCGCGCTCGACCTGGCGGGGTGCCGCCACCGTGGCCACGTGCCGCTCGCCAGCCAGGCGCCACAGCCGTCCGCTCGGCAGCGCGCCGGTGACCACCGCCGTGGCACCCCGCAGCGCCGCGATGCCGAGCACCGCGTCGCGCGCGTGGACGCGGGGGCTGCGCGGCTCCTTCCAGGCGGGGTTGGCCTCGTCGGCGAGGACCACGAGCCCGAGGTCGGGCACCGGGGTCAGCGCCGCGCCCCGCTCGCCGACCGCCACGCGGGCATGCCCGGCCCGCAGGCGACCGAACGCCCGGTAGCGCCGACGGTCGTCGCCAGGGCGCAGGTCGGCCCCGGCCGTTCCAGCGACGCCGAGCGCGAGCGCCAGCAGCGGCGAGCCGGGATCCGGTGCGAGCACCAGCGCGCTGCGGCCCGCCGACAGGCAGCGGTTGACGAGGTCGGCGAGCATCGCCTCGACGTCGTCGCCGGGCAGGGGACGCCACCAGGCGGCGTGGGGCTCGTCACGTCCGGCGGCGGCCTTCAGCAGCCGCGAGGCGGGATAGGGGCGCCACGCGCTCGCGGGGCACGGGGGGCGCTGCGCGGGCTGCTGCACCGGTGGGGGGCCCAGCGCGGCGAGCTCGTCGTCGAGTCCTGCCACCCGCGGCGGCAGGGCCAGGCGCAGCACGCCGCCCAGCGCGCCGGCCCAGCGCGCGGCCACCCAGCGCAGCGCGGCCAGCTCGGCAGCGTCGAACCAGCGCACCGGCCCGTCGACCCGTGCGATCGGCTTCACTCGCGCCGGGTCGGTGGACGGCGCGTCCACCAGCTCGGCGATCCAGCCGGTGCGGCGACGCCCAGCGAAGGGCACGCGGACCCGCTGGCCCACCGCGACCGACCAGCCTTGGGGCACCGCGTAGTCGAAGGCGTGGTCGAGGTGGCGCTGCGTGACGTCGACGACGACGCGGGCGTAGGGCGCGGTCAGGCCCCCGCCGCGATCCGCAGCGCCTCGGTCCGCGACGTGCGCTCCCACGTGAACCCGTCCCCCTCGCGACCGAAGTGGCCGTAGGTGGCGGTGGGCCGGTAGATGGGCCGCCGCAGGTCGAGGTCGCGGATGATGGCCGCCGGCCGCAGGTCGAAGACCTCGCGGATGCCCGCCAGGATCTTCTCCGGATCGTGCTCCTCGGTCCCGAAGGTGTCGAGGCTGATGCTGACCGGCTCGGCCACGCCGATGGCGTAGGCCAGCTGCACCTCGGCCTTGTGGGCGAGGCCCGCGGCCACCACGTGCTTGGCGACCCATCGGGCGGCGTAGGCCGCCGAGCGGTCGACCTTGGTCGGGTCCTTGCCGGAGAAGGCGCCGCCGCCGTGGCGGGCGAGGCCGCCGTAGGTGTCGACCACGACCTTGCGGCCCGTCAGCCCGGTGTCGGCCTGCGGGCCACCGAGCTCGAAGCGCCCGGTCGGGTTGACGAGCACCGACTCCTCGTCGAAGCCGATGCCCTCGGGCACGCACGGCGCGATCACGTGCTCGATGAGGTCGGGGCGCAGCAGCGTGTCGGTGTCGATCTCGGGCTTGTGCTGGGCCGACACCAGCACCCGGTCCAGGCGGCGCGGGCGGCCCTCCTCGTCGTACTCGACGGTGACCTGCGTCTTGCCGTCGGGCCGCAGGTAGGGCACCTGTCCGGAGTGCCGCACCTCGGCGAGGCGCTCGGCCATCCGATGCGCCAGGTGGATCGGCAGCGGCTGGAGCACGTCGGTCTCGTCGCTGGCGTAGCCGAACATCATGCCCTGGTCGCCGGCGCCGAGCGCGTCGAGCTCGTCGGCCGACCCCGGCTCGGCACGATCGACGCCCTGGGCGATGTCGGGCGACTGCTCGTCGATCGCCACCAGCACGCCGCAGGTGTTGCCGTCGAAGCCGGCCTCGGCGCGGTCGTAGCCGACGCTGCCGATCGTGGTCCGCGCGACCTCGTTGAGGTCGACGTAGGTCTCGGTGCGGATCTCCCCGGCGACGACGACCAGGCCGGTGGTCACGAGCGTCTCGCACGCCACGCGCGCCTGTGCCGGCTGCGGGTCCCCGGCCAGGACCGCGTCCAGCACCGCGTCGGAGACCTGGTCGGCCAGCTTGTCGGGATGGCCCTCGGTGACGGACTCGGAGGTGAACAGGGGTCGACGGCCCATGGCCCCGCATCCTTTCGGCGACAGCGGCGGCAGAGTCTAACGATCAGCGTTGGTCTGCGGCAGGTCGCGGCTCGGCAGGCGAGCGACGATCGCCTCGACGAGCCGGTCGGCCAGCGCGTCCTTGCGCATGAGCGGCAGCTCGGCGCGGGTGCCGTCGGCACCCAGCAGCAGGCCGCGGTTGGTGTCGACGGCGAACCCCGCGTCCGGCGCGTCGACGCGGTTCACCACGATCAGGTCGAGGCCCTTGCGCGCGAGCTTGTCGGCGCCTTGGGCCTCCTCGTCCTGGGTCTCGGCGGCGAAGCCGACCAGCACCTGGCCCGGGCGCTTGCGCGCGCCGACGTCCCCGAGGATGTCGGGATTGCGCACCAGGGTCAGCTGCTCGGTCTCGTCGGGCGCGCCCTTCTTGCGCTTGTGGGCCGCCGTCTCGGCGGGACGGAAGTCGGCGACCGCCGCCGCCCCGACGACCACGTCGGCGACGTCGGCACGGGCGAGGACCGCCGCGTGCATCTCCCGGGCGGTCTCGACCCGCTGGACGGTCACGCCCGCGGGGTCGGGCTGCTCGCCGGGGCCGGCGATCAGCTCGACCGTGGCGCCGCGGCGCGCCAGCGCGCCGGCCACGGCGTAGCCCATGCGGCCGCTGGCCCGGTTGGTCAGGTAGCGCACCGGGTCGAGGTGCTCGCGGGTGGCGCCCGCGGTGACCACCGCGTGGAGCCCGGCCAGCGGCTCGTCCCCGGCGGTGGGCTGGGTGGACGCGGTGGCCTGGGCGGGCGCGGTGGACGGGCCGAGCGCGGCGGCCACGGCGTCGAGGATCGCGTCCTCCTCGGCGAGGCGGCCGGGACCGTGGTCGCCCCCGGCCAGCGGCCCGTGGTCGGGGCCGACCATCAGGGCGCCGCGCTCGCGCAGCATCGCGACGTTCGCGGTCACGGCCGGGTGCTCCCACATCTCGGTATGCATGGCCGGCGCCAGCACCAGCGGCGCGTCCAGGCACAGCAGGGCGCTGGAGAGCAGGTCATCGGCGAGGCCGTGCGCCAGCTTGCCGAGGACGTTGGCCGTGGCCGGGGCGACCGCGGCGACGTCGGCCTGGCGGGCCAGGTCCACGTGGACGATGCGGTGGGCGTCCTCGAACAGGTCGGTGGGCACCGGCCGACCGGTCAGGGCCGCCAGCTGGGCCGGGGTGACGAAGCGCGCCGCCGCATCGGTGAGCACCGCCTGCACCTGGGCGCCGTGGGTGACGAGCCCTCGTGCCAGCAGCGCGGCCTTGTAGGCGGCCACGCCCCCGGACACGCCGAGCAGGACCCGGGCGCCCTGGAGGGCGGCGCGGTCAGGCGCCGCAGGCTCGGTGGCGGGGTGCTCGGTCACGGCGGGCTCGACGGCAGGCGGGGAGGGCGCCGGTCAGTGCTCCTCGTCGGGCGCGTCGGCCTCGTCGCCGGCCTCGGCCTCGGGCACGTCGGCCCCGGGCGCGTCGGCGTCGGCGTCGTCCTCGGGCTGGCCGAGGGACTCGAGCTCGACGATGTCGGCCTCGTGGTCGTCCTCCTCGGCCTCGCCGAGGCCCTCCAGCACCTCGCCCTCCTCGAGCCCGCCGAGGAGCTGCTCGGCCACGCGCATGGCCTCACCGGGCTCCTGGGCGACGAGCTTGCCGGCGGCGATCTCCTCGAGCGCGATCGACAGCGGCTTGTTCGAGGCGACCTGGTCGACCAGCGGCGGCGTGTAGCGCCCGAGCCCCTCGCCGAGGGAGTGGTAGTAGGCGTTGACCTCGCGGGCGCGCCGCGCGGCGAGGTGCACCAGGGTGTACTTGCTCGGCACCTGCTCCAGGAGCTCGTCGATCGTGGCGATCGGGCATCCCTCCTCGGGACGGGTCTCGCGGCGGATCGCCGCGGCGGCGCTGGTCAGGCTCGACTAGCCGGTCGCGCCGGCGCGGTCGAGTATAGCCTCCAGCGCGCTGACGCAGCCGGGGACCGTGTCGTTGACGACCTGATAGTCGAACTCGTCGGCGCGCGCGAGCTCCCAGCGCGCGATCTCGAGGCGACGAGCCACGGTCTCCTCGTCGTCGCCACGCGCCCGCAGGCGCGCGAGGAGCTCCTCCTCGGAGGGCGGCACGACGAGGACGAGCACCGCCTCGGACTCGCGCTGGCGGATCTGGCGTGCGCCCTGCACCTCGATCTCCAGCACCAGGGTCCGGCCCTGCTCCCGCGGGCCGTCGACGGCGCTGCGCAGGGTGCCGTAGCGACGGCCGTTGAACTCCGCCCACTCGAGGAAGTCGCCGGACTCGATCCGCGCGGTGAAGGTCGCGTCGTCGAGGAAGTGGTAGTCGACGCCGTCGCGCTCGCCTGGCCGAGGCTCCCGCGTGGTCGCGGACACGGCGACCTCGACGTCGTCCCGTCGGCTGGCCAGCTCGCGCACCACGGTGCCCTTGCCCACGCCCCCCGGGCCGCTGATGACGACCAGCCCGCCTGGCGGCCCCCCGGCGCGCGGCGCGTCGCCGCCGGCGTCAGCGCCGGTCACGGGAGAAGGCCTCGGACAGGCGGGCGCGCTGGTTGGCGCCGAGGCCGCGCAGGCGCCGCGACGGGCTGATCCCGAGGTCGTCCATCAGCCGCTGCGCACGAACCTTGCCGACGTTGGGCAGCGCCTCGAGCACGTCGGAGACCTTGGCCCGGCCGATGGCCTCGTCCTCGTCGGCGCGGCGCAGCACCTCGTCGATGCCGATCGCGCCCTGCCGCAGCTCCTCCTTGAGGGCAGCGCGCGTCCGGCGCGCGGCCGCGGCCTTGTCGAGCGCGCGACGGCGCTCCTCGTCGTCCAGTGGCGGCAGCGACATCGCAGCTCCTCCGAGGTGGGTCGCAGGCGGGTCGATCCTAGTCACCGCGCGTGGCGAGCGTGGCGCCGCGGGAGGGCGCCGCGCGGACGCTCGTCGGCCTCAGGCGCTGGCGGCCGCGCGGAGCTCGCTGGCGGTGAACAGCGCGCGGAGCGCGAGCCCATCGTCCGACAGGGCCTCGTCCCCTCCGGCCTCGCGATCCACCACGCACAGCACGGCCTCCACGTGCGCGCCACGCTCGCGCAGGTCGGCACACGAGGCACGCACCTGCCCGCCGGAGGTGATGACGTCCTCGACGACCGCGAGTCGCAGCCCCTCGATGGGGCCGCCCTCGGCGAGGTGCTCGGTGCCGTAGGGCTTGGCCTCCTTGCGCACGAAGCGGGCCGGCAGGCCAGTGCGCGCCGACAGGGCGGTGGCCAGCGGCACCCCACCCAGCTCGAGCCCGGCCAGCGCGTCGGCCTCGGCGGGGACGAGCGCGGCGAGCGCGTCGGCGAGGTCGGCGAGCAGCCGAGGGTCGGCCTCGAAGCGGTACTTGTCGAAGTACTCGCTGCTGACCTGGCCCGAGCGCAGCCGGAAGCTGCCCGTCAGGTGCGCCGCGGCGTGCACGCGGGCGGCCAGCGCCGTGCGATCGTCGGGGACAGGTGCGTCGTGGGCCATGGCGACCTCCGAGCCGGGAGCGGGGACGGGGACGGGGATGGGGATGGGGGCAGGGCTGGGTCGGAAGGTTCGAGACAGGGCGGGGCGAAGCGGACCGGCGCGGGTCAGTCCAGCTCGGCGAGGATGGCATCCGCGGCGGCGACGGGGTCGTCGGCGCGGGTCACCGGGCGACCCACGACCAGCAGGTCCGCGCCGGCCGCCCGGGCCGCGCTCGGGGTGGCCACGCGAGCCTGGTCGTCGCGGGCGCTGCCGGCCGGGCGCACCCCGGGGGTCACGACCAGGCCGCGGTCGCCGATGGCCTCCCGCACCACCCCGATGTCGGTGGGGGCGCACACGACCCCGCCCGCGCCGGCGTCGATGGCCAGGCGTGCCAGCCGGGGCACCTGCTCCTCGGCGGGTGGCGAGCCGGTCGCGGCCAGCAGCCGCGCGTCGAGGCTGGTCAGCACCGTGACCGCGAGGACGCAGGTCTCCGGGGCGGCGTCGACCGCAGCGTTGATCATCCGCTCCCCGCCCGTCGCGTGCACCGTCAGGTACGAGGCGCCCTCGCGCCCCAGCGCGGCCGCTGCAGCGCCGACGGTCGCGGGGATGTCGTGGAGCTTGAGGTCGGCGAACAGCGGCGCCTGGGCGCGGGCCGCGTGCAGGGCCGCCGGCCCGTGCGCGGCGAAGGCCTCCAGCCCGACCTTGAGCGCCCCGACGTGACCGGACAGCTGGGCCGCCAGCTGGGACAGGTGCTCGAGGTCCGCGGTGTCCAGGGCGACCGCCAACGGACGGTCGCCGAGGGCAGGGGCCTCACCGGGATCCATGACGCCTCCTCGTCGCGCTGATCGCGCTCTCCGCCCTCATCCTGGCAGCCGCACCGTGCCCCGCAGGTCGGCGACGCGCTCGATGCCGCGCTCGGCGAGCCACGCGCGCAGCCCCTCGAGCACCTCCAGCGTGGCCATCGGGTTGCCGAAGGTGGCCGTGCCCACCGCCACGGCGCTGGCGCCCGCCCGGATCATCTCCACCACGTCGGTGGTGGTGGTCACGCCGCCCATGCCGACGATCGGCAGGTCCGGCAGCGCCTGGTGCACCTGGTGGACCGCGCGCACCGCCACCGGCTTGATCGCCGGGCCCGACAGGCCACCCGTCACGCCGCCGAGGCGCGGCCGACCCGTCTCGGGGTCGATGGCCATGCCCAGCAGCGTGTTGATCAGGCTCACCCCGCTGGCGCCGGCCTCCCGGGCCGCCGCGGCGATCGCGGTGATGTCGGTGACGTCGGGCGTGAGCTTGGCGAGCACGGGCACCGACAGCGTGCCGGCCACCGCCCGGACGGCCTCGCGCGTGGGGTCGGTGCGGCAGGCGAAGACCATGCCGCGGTCCTCGACGTTGGGGCAGGAGATGTTCGCCTCCACGGCGAGGATCCCCTCGACGTCGCGCAGGCGCTCGGCGAGGACCCGGAAGTCGTCGACGGTGTTGCCGGCCAACGAGACGATCGCGGGGATGCCGCGCTCGCGCAGCCAGGGCAGGTCCTCGGCGAGCCAGGCCTCGATGCCGCTGTTCTGCAGGCCGATGGCGTTGAGCATCCCGCCGCTGGTCTCGACCATCCGCGGCGTCGGCAGGCCCTGGCGCGGCTCGCGGGTGATCGACTTCGCCACCACGGCACCGAGCCGGCCCACGTCGAAGAACTGGTCGATCTCGCGCCCGGAGCCGAAGGTGCCGCTGGCCGTCACGATCGGGTTGGCCAGGGTGACGCCGCCGAGGTCGACGCTCAGGTCGACGTCGGGCTCGGCGGCGGCCGACGGGCCGGACGCCGTGCTCGCCGCGGGCGGTGCGGGGGTTCGAGCGCTCGAGGTGGTCATCAGCCGGCCTCCTCGTCGAGCTCGCGCTGGGCCATGGCGGGGCTGCGCACCGCGTCCCAGTCGACGCGAGCGCCGTTGAGCACCGGGCCCTCCACGCAGGCGCGCACGTTGCGGCGCTCGCCCTTGCGCCGGACCGGGACGACGCAGGTCATGCACACCCCGGTGCCGCAGGCCATGGCCTCCTCGACGGCCATCTGGCTGGGCAGGCCCATGGCGGCCGCCCAGCGGGACACGCCGGCGAGCATGGGCATCGGGCCGCAGCCGTAGACGACCTCCGTGCCGGCTCGCGCGGCGACGTCGTCGAGCACGTCGGTGACGCGGCCGGGCGTGCCCAGCGACCCGTCGTCGGTGGTGAACGTCGCGCTGCTGGCCACCCGCTTGGCCTCGACGGTGTTCCAGATCTGCTCGGCGGTGCGCGCCCCGAGCACGATGTCGACGCGGTGGCCACGGGCGACCAGCGTGCGCGCCAGGTACAGCATCGGCGCGGCCCCGTAGCCGCCGCCGACCAGCAGCGCCGGCACCTGGCGGTTGGGCAGCGGGAAGCCGCGGCCGAGCGGCCCGACGACGTCGAGGACGTCGTGCTTGCTCCGGCCCGCGAGCCAGTGCGTGCCCTGTCCCACGCCGCTGAACACGATCTCGAGGGTGCCCGCCCTGGGGCCCTGCTGGCTGACGCTCGCGATCGAGAACGGACGGCGCAGGGTCGCCCCGCCAACGTCGACGGCGAGGGTGATGAACTGCCCGGGTCGGGCGCGCTCGGCCATCGCGGGCGCGACGAGCGTGAGCGACCAGAACGAGCCGGAGGGCTTGACGCCGAGCACCTCGCAGTGGGCGCGCAGCGGACCCTCCTCTCGGCCGTGCGCCTTCGGCTCGCTGCCGCGCGGGGTGACGTTGCTGCTCACGGGCGGATCCTCTCCCCCGACGCGCCCGCGTCGGCGGACGGGGACGGTGCGGTGGGCGCGGTGGGCGCGGTGGCCAGGTCGGCATGGTAGTGCTGCAGCGGTGCCACACCGATCTCGTTGGCGCGCAGCGCCTCGATCCCTTGGATCGCCGCCAGGATCCCCGACAGCGTGGTGATGCAGGGCACCCCGGAGCTGACCGCGGCGGTGCGGATCTCATAGCCGTCGGCGCGGGGCCCGGAGCCCATGGGCGTGTTGAGGACCAGGTCGACCTCGCCGGCGCGGATCTGGTCGACGATGTTGGGGCTGCCGTCGCTGTACTTCGTCACCTCGGTGCAGGCCACGCCGGCGCGGCGCAGCGTCGCGGCGGTGCCGCCAGTGGCCAGCACCTGGAAGCCGAGGTCGGCCAGCCGCTTCACGGGGAAGATCAGCGCGCGCTTGTCGCGGTTGGCGATCGAGGCGAAGACCGTGCCCTCGGTGGGCAGCACCATGGCGCCGGTGCCCGCCTGGCTCTTGGCGAACGCCGCGCCGAAGTCGGTGTGCAGCCCCATCACCTCGCCGGTGGAGCGCATCTCGGGCCCGAGCTGGGTGTCCACGCCCGGGAAGCGATCGAAGGGCAGGACCGCCTCCTTGACGGCCACGTGGCCGGGCGCGGGGCGCAGCGCCGGGTCGGTCTCGGGGGCCAGCCCCTCGGCGCGCAGATCGGCCAGGCGATCGCCCACCATCACGCGCGCGGCGATCTTGGCGAGGGGCACGCCGGTGGCCTTGGAGGTGAAGGGCACGGTCCGCGAGGCGCGCGGGTTGGCCTCGATCACGGTGATGCCGGTGTCGCGCAGCGCGAACTGGATGTTGATCAGCCCGCGCGTGCCAAGCGCCTGCGCGATCCCCTCGGTGTAGTCGCGCAGCTGGGACAGCTGGGCCGGGCCGAGGGTGTAGGGCGGCAGCACGCAGGCCGAGTCGCCCGAGTGCACCCCGGCCTCCTCGATGTGCTCGAGCACCCCGCCGAGCAGCAGCTCGTGGCCGTCGTAGACGGCGTCGACGTCGACCTCCACGGCGCCCTCGAGGAACTTGTCGACCAGCACCGCGCCCTCGCCGGCGTTCGCCTCGAGCCAGTCCTGCATCTGCTCGGGGGTGTAGACGATGGCCATGGCCCGGCCACCGAGCACGTAGCTGGGCCGCACCAGCACCGGGAAGCCGATCCGTCCGGCCACGGCGAGGGCCTCGTCGGGCCCGTCGGCGATCGCCCCGGGCGGCTGGGGCACGCCGAGCGCGTCGCAGACGTCGGCGAAGCGTCCCCGGTCCTCGGCGAGGTCGATCGCGTCGGGCTGGGTGCCGAGGATCCGCACCCCGGCGGCCTCGAGCTCCCGGGCGATCTTCAGCGGCGTCTGGCCGCCGAGCTGCACGAGCACGCCGACCTTGTCGCGGTCGCCGCCGACGGCGGCCAGCTCGGCCTCGTACACGCCGAGGACGTGCTCGAGCGTCAGCGGCTCGAAGTAGAGCCGGTCAGCGGTGTCGTAGTCGGTGGAGACCGTCTCAGGGTTGCAGTTGACCATGACGGTCTCGTAGCCAGCGGCCTTGAGGGCGTACACCGCGTGCACGCAGCAGTAGTCGAACTCGATGCCCTGGCCGATGCGGTTGGGCCCCGAGCCGAGGATCAGCACGCGCGGCCGCTCGCCGGGCGCCACCTCGGTCTCGGACTCGTAGGTCGAGTAGTGGTAGGGCGTCAGCGCCGGGAACTCGCCGGCGCAGGTGTCCACGGTCTTGCACACCGGCGTGATCCCGGCGGCGGCCCGCTCGGTGCGGATCGCCCCCTCGGGATCGGCGGTGGGCGCCGCCGGGCCGAGCCAGCGCGCCGCCAGCGCGTCGCTGATGCCCAGGCGCTTGGCGCGCTCCAGCGCCGGGGCGCGCTCCAGCGCACCGTCGCGGGCCAGCGCGAGCTCGCACAGCCCGGCCCGGATCTCGGCGAGCTGCCAGGCGAACCACGGCGCGTAGGCGGTGGCGGCGGCGACGCGGTCGACGACCTCGGGGTCGGGGACCGCGCCGAGGGCGGTGCCATCGGCGTCATGCACCACGCGGGCGAGGCCCGGCGCGCATCCGGCGCGCAGGATCCGGTCGGGCGTGGCGCGGCCCAGGTCCTCCCACCACTGCGCGAGCGTGGCGGGATCGGGGTCGTCGGGCGGGCCGACGTCGCCGTCCAGCCCCTCGGTGCCGTCCTCCAGCGACGACAGCGCCTTGCCCAGGCTCTCGGCGAACGTCCGGCCGATCGCCATGACCTCCCCGACGCTCTGCATGCGGGTGGTCAGCTCGCCGGGCACGCCGGGGAACTTCGCGAAGTCGAAGCGCGGGATCTTGGTGACCACGTAGTCGATGGTCGGCTCGAACGCCGCCTTGGTGCGCCCGGTGATCTCGTTGGCGATCTCGTCGAGGGTGAGCCCGACGGCCAGCCGGGCGGCGATGCCGGCGATCGGGAACCCGGTGGCCTTGCTGGCCAGGGCGCTCGAGCGCGACACCCGCGGGTTCATCTCGACCACGCACAGGCGCTGGGACGTCGGCTCGTAGGCGAACTGGACGTTGGACCCGCCGGTGGCGACGCCGACCTTGCGCAGCACCGCGAAGGCGGCGTCGCGCATGCGCTGATAGGTCGGGTCGGTCAGCGTCAGCGCGGGCGCCACGGTGATCGAGTCGCCGGTGTGCACGCCCATCGGGTCGACGTTCTCGATGGAGCAGACCACGACGCAGCTGTCGTTGGCGTCGCGCATGCCCTCGAGCTCGTACTCCTCCCAGCCGAGCATCGACTCGTCGATCTGCACCTCGCCGATGGGGCTGGCGCGCAGCCCCTCGCCGACCATCCGCTCGTACTCCTCGGCGTCGGTGGCCACGCCCGAGCCCTTGCCGCCGAGGGTGTAGGAGGCGCGCACCAGCAGCGGGAAGCCGTGCGCGTCGGCGAAGGCCTGCGCCTCCGCGTGGCTGGTGGCGCGGGGGTGCGCGGCGACGTCGAGGCCGATCTCGGCCATCGCCTGCGAGAAGGCGCGGCGGTCCTCGGCCAGCGAGATCGCCGACAGGTCGGCTCCGATCAGCTCGACGCCGTGGGCGGCGAGCACGCCCTCCTCGGACAGCTGCCAGGCGAGGTTGAGCCCGGTCTGGCCGCCGATGGTGGGCAGCAGCGCGTCGGGGCGCTCGGCGGCGATGACCCTCTCGACGGCGTCGACGGTCAGCGGCTCGACGTAGGTGGCGTCCGCGAACTCCGGGTCGGTCATGATCGTGGCCGGGTTCGAGTTGACCAGCACCACCCGGTAGCCGAGGGCGCGCAGCGCCTTGCACGCCTGGGTGCCGGAGTAGTCGAACTCGCAGGCCTGGCCGATCACGATCGGCCCGGACCCGAGCAGCAGGATCGTGTGCAGGTCCTCGCGGGCGGGCATCAGGCCGCGCCCTCGCGGTGCCGGTCCATCAGAGCCACGAAGTCCTCGAAGAGGTAGCGGGAGTCGTGCGGCCCGGGGGCCGCCTCAGGGTGGTACTGGACGCTGAAGGCGGGCCGGTCGCGCAGCGCGATGCCCGCGTTCGTGCCGTCGTAGAGGTTGACGTGGGTCGGCTCGACGGGGCCGTGCGGGCCCTCGGACCCGGGCAGCGCGTCGCCGTCGACCGCGAAGCCGTGGTTGTGGCTGGCGATCTCGATGCTGCCGCGCGCCAGGTTGCGGATCGGGTGGTTCACCCCGTGATGGCCGAAGGGCAGCTTGAACGTGGGCGCGCCGGCGGCGAGGCCGAGCAGCTGATGACCGAGGCAGATCCCGAAGGTGGGCGTGCCCGCGGCGAGCAGCTCGCTGATCGTGGCCACGCCCTCGCCGACCGCGGCCGGGTCGCCCGGCCCGTTGGAGAGGAACACCCCGTCGGGCGCCAGCGCGAGGATCTCCTCGGCGCTGGTGGTGGCGGGCACGACCGTCACGTCGCAGCCGTGGGCGGCCAGCAGCCGCAGCTGGTTGCGCTTGCAGCCGAAGTCCACGCACACGACGCGGTGGCGCGCCGGCCCGTCCGCGGCGACGGTGTAGGACGTCGGGGTGGTCACCGCGCTGGCCAGCTCGGCGCCGGCCATCTCCGGCGCGGCGACGGCGCGCGCGACGAGGTCGGCCGGGTCCAGCACCTCGGTGGAGACCGCGGCGCGCATGGCCCCGTGCTCGCGGATCCGACGGGTCAGCGCGCGGGTGTCGACGTCGTCGATGGCCACGACCCCCGCCTCGGCGAGGGCCGAGGGCAGCGTGCGGTCGGCGTGCGGGTTGCCGTGCGCGCCGCTGGCGCTGCGCATGACGAAGCCGGCCACCTGGATGGCGTCGGACTCGTCGTCGGTGGGCGTCAGGCCGTAGTTGCCCTGATGGACCGCCGTCATCACCACGATCTGGCGGTGGTAGCTCGGGTCGGTGAGGACCTCCTGGTAGCCGGCCATGGCGGTGTTGAACACCGCCTCGCCCAGGCTGGTCCCCTCGGCGCCGACCGCACGACCGGGCCAGGCGCTGCCGTCCTCCAGCACCAGCAGGGCGCGACGGCGCCGAGCGGCGGGCACGAGGGGGCGATCGAGCGCGGCGAGCTCGCGGCGCGGCTGGCCGAGGCCGGTCCCGGAGCGGCTCGCGTCAGGCACTCGACCCCTCCTGGGCCGCGGAGGCCTCGGCCCCGGCGACCATCGACTCCTCGACGGGCGTGGGCCCCGCCGGCGGCGGGTCGGTGACCGGGCCCAGGTGGGTGTGGTTGAGCTGGCCGGACACGGCCGGCTCGCCGTCACCGTCGTCGGGGTCCGCTGCGTCGGTCAGCGCCCCGTCGTGGACGGTGAAGCGACCGCGCAGCACCGTGTGGACGATCCGCCCACGCAGCGTGCGGTGCGCGAAGGGCGTGTTGTGGCTGCGCGAGACGAGGTCCTCGGGCTGCACCGTCCAGCGCGCCTCCGGGTCGAACACGGCGAGGTTCGCGGGCGCGCCCGGCTCCAGCGGCCCCCCGTGGCCGGGGATGTCACGGCTCCGCGCCGGAGCGGTCGACAAGGCCCGCACCGCCTGCGGCAGCGTCAGCGTGGGCTCGCCATGCTCGGGATGGACGAGCTCGGTCAGCGTGACCGCCAGGGCGGTCTCCAGGCCGACCATCCCGGGCGGGGCATGGCCCCACTCCTGCTCCTTGTGCTCGGGGGCGTGGGGCGCATGGTCGGTCGCGATCGCATCGATCGTGCCGTCGGCCAGGCCGGCGCGGATGGCCTCGACGTCCGCGCGGGTGCGCAGCGGCGGGTTGACGCGGTAGACCGCGTCGAAGTCCTCGGCGAGCTCCTCGGTGAGCGAGAAGTGATGCGGCGTGGCCTCGGCCGTCACCCGCACCCCGCGCTGCTTGGCCTCCCGGATCAGCTCGACCGCGCGGGCGGTCGACACGTGCGGGATGTGCAGGCGGGCGCCGAGCCCCTCGGCGAGCAGGAGGTCGCGGGCGATCATCACCTCCTCGGCCTCGTGCGGCCGACCGGGCAGGCCCAGGCGTGCGGCCAGCTCCCCCTCGTTGGCGGTCCCGCCGCTCACCAGCGCGGGATCCTCGGCGTGGTTGCAGATGATCGCGTCCCAGGTCCGCGCGTAGGCCATCGCACGGCGCATCACCTGTGCGCTGGCCACGGGGATGCCGTCGTCGGAGAAGCAGCGCACGCCGACCGCGGCCATGGCGCCGAGCTCGGCGAGCCGCTCGCCCGCCAGGTGCTGGGTGATGGCGCCGACCGGGTAGACGTCGCAGCGTCCGGCCGCGGTCGCCAGCTGCTTGACCTGCTCGATGACGCCGGCATGGTCGGCGACCGGCTGGGTGTTGGCCATCGGGCACACCGCCGTGAAGCCGCCCAGCGCCGCCGAGGCGGTGCCGCTGGCCACGGTCTCGGCGTCCTCGCCGCCAGGCTCGCGCAGATGCACGTGCAGGTCGACGAGCCCAGGGGTGACGACCAGCCCGTCGCAGTCGAGCCGCAGGCCGGCGGAGTCGTCGCCGACCGAGGCGATGCGCTCGCCCTCGATGACGACGTTGGCGATCTCATCGCGGCCGCTGGCGGGATCGATGACCCGAGCGCCGGTGAGCGTCAGCGTGGTGGTGGCGCTCATCGCGCGGCAACCTCCTCGGCCGTGGGCGTGGCAACGGTCGGCTCGGCGGGAGCGGCCTGCTCGCCGCCGAGCATCAGGTACAGGCAGCTCATGCGCACCGCGATGCCGTTGGTGACCTGGGCGGTGATGAGCGCGTTCGGGGCATCGGCGACCTCGGCGGTGACCTCGACCCCGCGGTTCATGGGACCGGGGTGCAGCACCACGGCCTCGTCGGGCAGCCGTGCCAGCCGGTCGCGCCCGACCCCCCAGATGCGCGCGTACTCGCGGCTGGAGGGGAAGAACTGCTCGGTCATGCGCTCGCGCTGCACCCGGAGCATGTAGAGCACGTCGGTGCGCGCCAGCAGGCCGTCGAGGTCGTAGGTGACCTCGCAGCCCCAGCTCGGCGTCTCGGCGGGGATGAGCGTCGGCGG
>PUKE01000187.1 GCA_003550425.1 Nitriliruptoria bacterium | reverse complement strand
GGCCGCTCGCGGCCGCCCCGCGCCCCCACCCGCGCGCGAGCCCGGCTCAGGCCTGGATGGCCTTGAACCGCTTCATGTTGTCGACCATCGCGGTCTCGGTGGGCAGGCGCTCGACGCTGGAGGCGCCGAAGAAGCCCACCACGCCGGTGGTGCGCTCCAGCACGTAGGCGGCGTCGTCGGGCGTGGCGATCGGGCCGCCGTGGCAGAGCACGAGGATGTCGGGGTTGACCTCCTTGGCCGCGTCGGCCATCGCCTGGACGCGCTCGACGGAGTCGTCGAGGGTCAGGGCGGTCTGCGCGCCGATCGTGCCGCTGGTGGTCAGGCCCATGTGGGGGACCAGCACGTCGGCGCCGGCCTGGGCCATGGACCTGGCCTCCTCGGGGGTGAAGGCGTAGGGCGCGGTGAGGAGCCCCAGCTCGTGGGCATGGCCGATCATCTCGACCTCGTGGTCGAAGCCCATGCCGGTCTCCTCGAGGTTGGTGCGGAACGTGCCGTCGAACAGCCCCACCGTCGGGAAGTTCTGCACGCCGGCGAAGCCGAGGTCGGCGAGCTCGCGCAGGAAGCGCGGCATGAGGCGGAACGGATCGGTGCCGTTCACGCCGGCGAGGACGGGCACGTCCTGCACCACCGGGAGCACCTCGCGGGCCATGTCGACGACGATGGCGTTGGCGTCGCCGTAGGCCAGCAGCCCCGCCAGCGACCCTCGGCCCGCCATCCGGTAGCGGCCCGAGTTGTAGATGATGATCAGGTCGGCGCCGCCGGCCTCGGCGGTCTTGGCCGACAGGCCGGTGCCGGCGCCGGCGCCGATGATCGCGCGGCCGGCCTCGGCCTCGGCGCGCAGGCGGGCGACGAGCTCGTCTCGGGTGGCCATGGGCTACCTCCTCGATCGGGGTCAGGGGTCGGGCGTGGTCCGCGCCGCGGGCGTGCGGCGCGACTCAAGTGGCGGCGGCGCGCAGCCGTGCGTCGAGCGCGTCGGCCATCTCGCGGGCGAAGGCGGGGTCGTTGATGTGGGTGTCGCGCTCCACGAGCTCCACCCGGTCGGTGTCGAGGCGCTCGCGCAGCGCCGCGAACAGCGCGGCGTCGGCGTCGGGGTCGTGGAAGGGCTGCCCCTCGGTGGCGATGAGCGACACGCCCTGCAGCGGCACGAACACCGTGGTGGGCCCGGTCGCCGCGTTCAGCTTCTCGGCGACCATCCGCCCGAGCTCCGCGGTCTCCTCGGGAGTGGTGCGCATCAGCGTCACGTTCGGGTTGTGCACATACAGCGTGCGGTCCTCGAACTGCGCCGGGACGGTGTCGCGCGGACCGAAGTTCACCATGTCCAGCGCCCCGAGCGACACGACCTGGGGCAGGCCGGCCTCGCCGGCGGCCTCCAGGCGGTCCGGGCCGGCCGACAGCACCCCGCCGACCAGCTCGTCGCACAGCTCGGTGGTCGTCAGGTCCAGCACCCCGTCGACGTAGCCGTCCCGCACCAGCGACTCCATCGACTGCCCGCCGGTGCCGGTGGCGTGGAACACCAGCACCTCGTAGCCCAGCTCCTCGAGCCGCGCGCGGGCAGCGTCGACCGCCGGCGTCGTGACGCCGAACATGCTGGCGGCCACCAGCGGCCGGTCCTCGCGGGTCTCTGGCGGCGTGGCGCCGGCCATGGCGGCCACGGCTGCCGCGGCGTTGGTGAGCACGCGGGCGGACACCGCGTTGATCCCGGCGATGTCGACCACCGAGTACATCATCGCGATGTCCGAGGCGCCCACGTAGGGGCGCGTGTCGCCGCTGGCCACGGTCGACACCACCATCTTGGGCACCCCGAACGGCAGCTCGCGCATCGCGCGCGTGGCCACCGTGGTGCCCCCGGAGCCGCCCATGCCGAGCACGGCGTCGCAGCGCCCCTCCTCGTGCAGGCGCGCCACCGTGCGCGCCGCGCCCTCGGCCATGGCGGTCATGGCCGCGCCGCGGTCCCCTGCCTCCGTCAGCGCCGCGATGGAGGCGCCGCCGGCCTCGGCGACCGCGTGGCGGTCGACGTCGGGGTCGATCGCCGGCTCGCTCACCCCGGTGTCGACCAGCAGCGGCGTCACGCCGTGGGCGCGCAGCCGGTCGCGCACGAACGCGTACTCCTCGCCCTTGGTGTCCAGCGTCCCGATCAGCACCACGGTCGGCATCGGTGCCTCCTTGTCCTCGAACGTGCCGCGAACGCGGCCCGGCTCCGGGGCGGATGATGATCGAGCACGCGCGCCCGTCAAGGGATGGGCTGCCGGCGCATCGCGACGACCGACGGGGCATCGACCAGGTGCGGACGCTGCCGCACGGGGAACGCTCTGCTCGGCGCGCGTTCGACGCCACCCCGCAGCCAGGAGGAGCACGATGGGAGACCGAGCCGTCAGCCGCAGCGTCACCGTGGCCGCCGCGCCCGAGGAGATCTTCGAGCTGCTGGCCCACCCCAGCGGCCACGCCGAGCTGGACGGCTCGGGCACGGTGCAGGGCGCGCTGCGCGACGACGAGCGCCTCGCGCTGGGCGCGCGCTTTGGCATGCGCATGCGCATGGGCGTGCCCTACCGGATGACCAATGAGGTCGTGGAGTTCGAGGAGGGCCGGCGCATCGCGTGGCGCCACGTCGGCGGGCACGTCTGGCGGTGGGAGCTCGAGCCCGTCGACGGCGGCACGCGCGTCACCGAGACCTTCGACTGGGGGCCGGCGCGGGTGCCGCCAGCCCTGGAGCTCGCCCGCATCCCCCGCCGCAACGCTCAGGCCATCGAGGCGACGCTGGCCAACGTGGTCGAGCGGTTCGGGTCGCTGGAGCAGTGAGCGCGTCCGCGCGTCGCGGGCGCTCGGCGCGCTCCTGGACGCCCCCATCGAGCATCGATGACCACGCCATAGCGATCCCGTAGCGCCGAGCCTACCCTTGGCTCCTGTTCGCAGGGACCGAGGCGGGGCTGGGGGCATCATGGCGACCACAGCGCACGGCCGAGCGCGGTGGGGCGGCCGCGCCACACGGGCCATGACGGCGATCACCGTCGGCGTGCTCCTCATCGCCGCGGCACCGCCCGCCCACGCCCTCGATGAGCTTGCGGAGCGCCAACACCAGCCGATGGCCGTGGACCTGTTCGCGATGGTCAACGCCGAGCGCGAGGAGCGGGGTGGGCAGGCACTGGCCTGGGACAGCGACCTCGCGCGCGTCGCCGCGGACTGGTCGGCGCGCATGCACGACGAGGGCTTCTTCGCCCACCGCGACCTCGACACGATCCTGGGAGCCCAGCCCTTCGCGTCGCGCTATAGGGGCGTTGCCGAGAACATCGCCTTTCAGAGGGGCGTGCCCGCGGACGGCGCGACGGTGACCGACCTCCACGTGGCGCTGATGGAGTCCGACGGCCATCGGGTCAACATCCTCCGCGAGCGCTACGACACCGTCGGCATCGGGGTGTCGTGCGACCAGGACGGTGACCTCGCGACTGTCCACGTCACCCAGGTCTTCGGTGACCTGGCCGCCGACCCGAGCCACACGGCGTCCACTCCCCTCAACCGCCCCGCCACCGGTCCGGGCCGCGCCACCGGTCCGGGCCATGCCAGCGCGTCCCACGCTGCCCCGGCGACGGACACCAGCGAGGCGGTGCCGCCCGTCGAGCCGATCGTCGGCGACGAGCGCGTCGAGGCGGTCTCCTGCGACGACGTGGACGTGCTCGGGGTGGTCGATCAGGGCGTGACCGACGACCCGATCCGCGAGCCCGACCACGACCAGAGCGAGGACGACGCATCCGACGCGGCGGACCCCCCGGGCGGCCAGGAGCCGGGCCTGCAGCGGATCGAGGGCCCGGACCGGGTGGCCACCAGCCTCGCGGTCGCGCGCGACCGGTTCGACGCCGACGAGGTCACCGACGTGGTCCTGGCCCGCAGCGATGACTACGCGGACGCGCTCGCGGCCGCTCCCCTCGCGGGCGCCCTCGGCGGGCCGGTGCTGCTCACCGATGGCGAGGCGCTCAGCGAGGGCTCCAGCCCCGAGACTGGCGTGGCGGGCACGCTCGACCACCTCGACGTCGAGCGGGTCTGGCTGATGGGCGGCCCTGGTGCGCTGTCCGAGGCGCTGGCCGACGAGGTCGCCGACCACGTCGACCACGTCGAGCGGGTCGCCGGCGCCAACCGGTGGGAGACGGCCGCGAGGGCAGCCGAGCACCTGGTGCGCGAGGCGCCGTCGCCGGCACGGCACGCCTACGTCGCCAACGGCGACACCGGCTGGCCCGATGCCGTGGCCGTTGCGGCCCTCGCGGCGCACGAGCAAGCGCCGCTGCTGCTCGCTGGCCAAGAGGACGCCGCGGTGGCCGTGGAGGCGCTGGAGACGCTCGACCTGGAGCGCGCGCATCTGATCGGCGGCGACGGCGTGCTCGGCAGCCAGGTCGAGAGCGCCGCGGACGACGCGACCACCGCACCGGTGGATCGCACGGCGGGAGCGACGCGGTGGGAGACCGCCGACGCGCTCACGCTCGCCAGCATCGACGCTGGCCTCGACGCGCCGCGGGCGTGGCTGGTGACCCTCGGCAACTGGCCGGACAGCCTCGCGGTGGGTCCCGCGGCCGCGGCTGCCGGCGAGCCTGTGGCGTTCGTGGACGGAACCGATGGCAGCCCGCTCGGCAGCGGCGTCGCCGCATCCCTCTCTGGCATCGACGAGGTCACCGTGGTGGGCGGCCCGAACGCGATCAGCGAGGACGCGGCCGCCCAGGCGCGGGAGGCGCTGCGCTGACCGCCATCGGGTCGCCGCCGGCCTGGGCGCGCAGCTGCTGCTCGGCCTCCATGCGCGCGGTCGCGGCGTGGGCGATGTCGGCCGCGGCCCGCAGGAATGCGAGGTCCTCCGGGCTCGGCGGGCCGTGGTCGCCCGCCTCGATGACGAGCACACGGGCCGGGGTGATGCGCACCGTCGAGGCCTGCGATCGCGGGTCGTCGTCAGGACCAGCCGCTGCGACCGTGGCGGCCGCACCAAGCGCTGCCCCCACCTCGGCGGCGAGCCGATCGAGGAGCGCCCTCGGATCGTCCGACGCGACCGCTGCGCGGCTGATCGCCTCGAGGTGAGCGGCGCGGCGGGCCCTGCGATCGCGCGCGACGATCAGCGTCTCGCGCTCGCGCAGCAGTCGCAGCACGCGCCAGAGCATGAGCCCAAGGACCGCGAGCACGGCCGCGACCTGGACGCCCTCGAACGGCGACGCCCCGGCGCCGACCAGCAGCACGAGCGGCAGCGCGAGCGCCGCGAGGCCGGTCAGCAGCATCTGGGCACGCCACCCCGCACGGCGCGCGGCCGTGCCGGTCTCCAGCAGCCAGGGCAGCGAGGGGTGGACCATCTCGATGGTGGCCAGCCCGTAGCCCACCAGCCACGACAGCTCGATCGGCGCGGTGTAGGCCCCGCCGCCGACGAGGAAGGCGAGATCGCCGCCGAGCACCAGCACGATCGCGGCGCTGAGGAGCCAGGCGCTCGCCACGCGTTGACCGCCGGTCAGCAGCAGGTAGGCCAGCGCCGCCGCACAGGCCGCCGCCGCCAGCGGCAGCGCGGCGAACGCGAGGAGCTCGGCGGGCTCGTCCGCCAGCGCTCCGCGTGGCCGCAGCAGAGCGTCGCTGACCACCGTCGCCACCGCGACCGCCACGAGCGCGACGTCGAGCCAGACCCCACGGTCGGGTGGGACCCGTCGGTGACGGCCCACCTGGATGAGGAAGACGAGCAGGCACCCATAGGAGACCATCAGCAGCGCGGGTGCCGCGGCCTCCAGCCGTGTCCCCAGCGGAAGGGCCGCAGGGGGCGCGAGGAGCAGCCACGCGAGCACCGCGGCCGCGAGCCCCGCCCGCAGCCAGCCCCAGACCGCCGTCTGGTCGAGACCGGCTCGTGCCGGACCGATGATCGACGCGACGAGCGCCGTGGTCGCCGCCAGCGCCATGACGCTCTGGCCATAGGCCGACCAGCCCAGCAGGAGGGCGGGCACGACGCCGGCGGCAGCGAGGACCCACGCCGACCGGTCGCTCATGGGCGTCGACCCGGGTGGCCGGGCAGGGCACGCATCGGATCCTCTCCGTTGAGGACAAAGCACATCATGCTGCGCAAAGGAGCCTAGCCGACTCGCCGTCGTGGGGCGGCCCTCCTGGCGCCACGGCCCCGCGCTCACCCCACCCCAGGCTGCGATCATCGGCGGCGATGAGCGCGACACCGGACCCTGCCGAGGTCGAGGGGAGCGACGCAGCGGCCGACAGCGAGCCAGCCGCGGTGCGACTCGCGCACGTGGTCATCGACGTCGACGACCTCGATGCCGCGGCCGACTTCTACGTCGAGGCGCTCGGCGCGGTCGTCGAGCCGATCCCTGCCGAGAGCCGAGCGATCTACCGCCGCCTGGCGCTGCCCGGCCAGGCTGCTCGCCTGCTGCTGCATCGCACCGACGACCCACCCGACGACGGCGCCGCGCGCCGACGGGTGCACCTGGACCTGGTCGCCCCCGACGTCGACGCCGCCGTGGCGCGGCTGTGCGCTGCCGGGGCGCGCTGGGTCCGGGAGGAGGACGAGCGCGGCTGGCGCTTCGTGGTGCTCGCCGACCCCTGGGGCCACCTGTGGTGCGTGCTGCCCGGCGACGCCGCTCCCTTCGCCGGCGTTGCCCCGGCCACTGGCGCCGAGCGTGGACGCCCGCGCAGCGGCTCGTCGTCCCCGTAGCCCAACCGTCGACGGGGCGGCGCGATGGGGGTGGACACCGACCGCCCGGTCGCGCTGGCCTGCCTGGGCAACGACGACGCGATCACCGGCGGGCTGCTCGGGGCACGTTGGGGCCGCTCGGCGATCCCGCTGGCATGGCAGCGCCTGCTGCACGGCTGCCCGGGCTCCACCCGCGACCTCACCACGCCGGCCGTGCGCATCGCCCGCACCGCTCGTGCGCTCCGCACCCAGCGACCCAGGGCTGTTGCCCGGTGATGTGCACGGGCTCACCACCGTCGAGGCCGAGGTGGTCGTGTCGCTGTGTCGCGTCGGTCCAGCCGACCCACCCCTGGCGATCGTCCACGAGCTCGCCGACGCGCTCCCCGCGCTGGCCACCAACCCCGTGCTCCACCAGTTGCTCGCCCACTCCACCCCGGACTGGACGAGCCACAGCACGTCCCGGTGATCATGCCCCGACTCCGACCGCGCGGGCGGTGACATGGGCCAGCGAGGCTGTCGTGGCCCAGGCAAGGCGCACGCCTGGCACGCCCGCCGCGAAGCGGCTCCGTCGCGGGACCTCCCGGGGCTAGGCTCATCGGTCACGGATCGTGGCCACCGACGGGGGTCGTGGCGCCGCCAGCGACCACGGCGGCACGGCAGCGGCGTGCCGGGCGTTGGAGGCGCCCGCCCACGCCAGTGCATGGTGTGGCGGCCACGGATGCCCGAGCGTCCTGCCCGGCAGGGCGGGCCCGTGAGGTGCGCTGGTCAGGAGTGCGGGCGGCCGCCGGTCAGGCTGACGAGCCTCATCCCGAACGCAGGGCCGATCGACTCGCTCACTGGCGCGATGGGGCTGCTCTCGCTGTCGGCTGGAACCACGCGGTGGGGGACGACACACGGCGCCACGACGGTCACGGCCCGTGCCGCGACGGAGGCGCAGACTCGCGGGGCAACCACGGCTGTGGGCTTCAGTCCGCGCCGCGGCACTGCACGCGCCGCACGACATCCAAGCACGTCCATCCCGTTCACCGCAGCAACCCGACGCCGCCGGCCAGGAGGCATGCCTTGGCGGACAGCGGGCCAACGACTTGGGCTTGCCGTCCACGCTGCAGCGTCATCTTCGCGACATCACGAGCCGGATGGCAACAGCGCCGGAGTCCTCAGCGACTGGCCAGACCGCTCGGCGCCTGCCACCGACAACAGGATCATGGCATTGGTCCTGACCAGCGCCGTCCCTACGGTGACAGGACGTTTCATCTGGTGCTGGCGTTTTGCGGTGTAGGGTGCTCGACCACTGACGCCGCACCCTCGCAGCGAAGGCACCCCGATGGACCAAGTCGACATGAACCTCATGGCTGTGGTGGTGACAGCGATCGTGTTCCTCGCGGGGTTCATGTCGCTGCGGATCCACTACACCCTCAACGCCAAGAAGCGTGCGCTCGAGGGGGTCGTGGAGTCGGTGACGACCACGCCCGGCTATGCCGACACGCTGCGCGCACTCGACGACCGCGTGCACGAGGCCGGACAGGGGACCGATAAACAGCGACACTACCGGGACTTCATCAACCAGCGGCGCACCAAACCCGAGTGGCAGGTCGCTGCGCTGCGCCTCGACGAGGGGCTAGGCAACCCCGCGCTGAACGATCGAGACCTTCGCCCGGTCCGCGCGCACCTCACGAGCAACGATGGCTCTCGAAGGAGTCAGCGAGGCCGCAAGGCCACCGAGGATGCGCTTCTCCAAGATCCCCTGCCGTGGGGGCCACGCGGCCACAGACCTCCGAAGAATCCCTACCTTCCGGTCTCCGACAGGGTGACCTTCGCGACGCTTGTTGCGCTCTTCAGCTTGTTTGCGGTCGCCATGGTCTTGGCGACGCTGGCGACATTGCTTGCAGACCTCAGCCTCACACAAAGCGCGGTCAGCGTCTTCGTCTCGGCGGTCGTCATCGTTGTCGCAGTATGCGACGTGCGCAGCGTGGAAGGGGAACTGGAGTCCTTGGCGGCCGCAGTGGAGCTGAGCAGCCCGACCGCGACGTGGTGGGAACAGCGCGACCCGCACGAGTCCCCAGCCCGCGACCCCGCGAAGCTCACGGACCGGTCAGCACTCGTGCAACTCGGCCACGCCGATGACGCCATCGATCTGTCAGCCCATGCCCGGCACGCAGACCTCAACGCTGCTGCGAGGCTCCTTCCAGAGTGGTCCACTCCACGGGCGCTGCTGGCCTATCAGGGCTGGCTTCGCAGCGGCTACGCCCTGACGTCGCGAGAGGCCGCGACGGGAGCATCAGCACAGTCGTCGATGGACGAGATCGAGCACGTTCACCACGCCGCGGGGCATGCCCACGCCGCGGTGATGCTCAACCCGCTCGATCCCGGCTGTCGTCTCCTCCTCGCGGCCCTCGAGATCGACCTGCTAGCCCATCTCATGGACCACCAGTCGGCAGCGTCCGGGCGCAGCAACGGCGGGCTGCAAGGCCTCGTGTCGCCCCTACCACTCTCAAAGGTGACCGGCGGGGCATCAAAGGACGAAGCAAACCAGGCAGACGACTGGAGCCGAGTCTTCCGCTGGCGCTACTCCCGCGTCCTGCAGCGCGCCAAGCAGGCCTCGGCCCTGGTCACGCGGCACTGGCGCGAGCAGCGCTCCTACCGCTCGGCCACCGGCAAGCTCACCGAGCTTGACTTCATCAGCGTCGACTTCCAGCTCGGCCGCGCCTATGCCCTCAACGCCTGCGTCCAGCCTGCAACCAAGGACAGTAGAGGTAACGCCAAGAACGCAATGACGATGTTGCACCAAGCCGAGCGGGGCCGGCACAAGTTGGGCAAGCTACCACCACAGGACAAGGACCAAGAAGGCGGTACAGCGCACGCGGCGTTGCCGCCACTGCGGACGCTGACGAGCGTGCGCCCACGCATCCTCTGCCTCCCTCACCAAGACCAGGAGGAGACCCTCGGGCGCTCAGCCAAGAAGGAGATCGAACTATGGCGAGAGCTCGTGAGCAAGGTGCACGCTGCAGCGTCGCCGCAGTCAGACCAGCGCAACCAACTGCACGCCATCGAAGAGCCAGTCCCTATGGCTTGGCCCTCTCCCGGGACGCTGGCAAAGGACACCTGATCGCGCTGTGCTGCCTCGGGGTGCTGCACGCTGGCTATCTGGGCACCTCGCCTCCTCGGCCTCGCGCGGGCTCGGGGATGGTGAGGTCGGCGAGGATCGCGCCGTGGTCGGAGCCGTCGGCGCCGGGTGGGCGGTGACTCAACGCGTCGATGGTGATGTCGCTGGTGGTGAACAGGTGGTCGTAGCGCTTGGGGGCACGACTCCGCGGCGTGCGATAGGTGACCGCCAGCGGCCCATCGGGCCGTTGCGCGAGCACCTGCCGGCGCTCGTGGGGGTGGTCGTCGAGCCAGCGGGGCAGCGCATCGACCAGATGATGCGAGGGGCTTGGGCCGATCAGCGTGGCCTCGCCAGCCATGAACGGCCGCCACTGCTGCGGCTCGGGGTGGTCGACGTTGGGACTGTTGGCGTCCACGCCGAACAGCATCGGCCCCTGGCAGGCCGCGACCCACGTCGCACACACCCGATGGAACAGCTGCTTGACCCACCCCAGCCCCGACGAGCCCGGACGCGCATGGAACCCCGCCACGCGTAGCGGCGCGCCCTCCACCGACACGTCGACGTAGATGGTCTTGTGCCGCCACCCGATCCGGCGCACCTCCTCCTCGGTCAGCCCGGCCCGCCCGCCAGCCTGGACGAACCATGCCTCGGGCACCTGCCCCGCCGTGCGCATCATGACCCGCTGCGAGCCCAACACCGCCGGCCCCTGCCGGCGAGCCGGCGGCGGCCGGCCACCCGGCGTCGCGGGCTCGGACTGGGCGACCGCGAGCTCGCCCCACGCGAACCCCGACGCCTCCTCCAAGAGGCACTTGGCGCTGCGCGGCACCTCCTGCAACACCACCACATCAGCACCCAACGTGCCAAGCCACGCGATCCGCTCCTCCAGCCCCGAGGCACGCGCGTCGATGTTCCAGCTCACCACGCGGATCGACGGCATCGCTCCTCGCTTTCAGTGCGGCGTGCCGGAGCCTCGCACCGGCCCGGGCCGGTCAGCAGACGCAATGGGGGTGGCGGGTCAGAACAGCGAGGGCGGCTCGTTTCGGCCGTCGCCAACGAAGGAGGCCCAGCGCTTCTTCGTGCCGTCTTCCCAGAAAGGGGTGCTGGTCTCTTCGATCAGTACCTCGGTGGTGCTGCCGTCCTTGCGCGCAACCGTGGCCGTCTCGCCAGGGACCAGCAGGTGATCTGGCCCCACCACGGCCCACCCCCCACCCCGCTTGCGCCTGAAGATCGGCAGCGCCCTGTCCACGGATGACCTCCTTCAGCCACACTCATAACGAATGTCTGGCTCAAGATCCTACGACATCGCGTGCGGCGAGACCTCCAGCAAGGCAGCGATACGCGCTCGAAGCCCGACATCCAATCCTCCCCATCGCCCGTCCCCTGATTGGATCGTGCATGGGTCCAGATGGGACGGGGTCCCTGACGCTTCCTGGCCGAGCTCGAGCGAGGCGCGACATGCTCGCCCCGCCCTGGTCAGACCCTTGAGGTTGGCGACCAACCGGACCCATGCCGAAGCAGCGCAGCGACCACCTGACACGGGCAAGCCCCCGCGCCGCGCGGTGACCCACCCCCGGTACGCTGGCGGCCACCGCGAGGGCACCGGAGACCCCGATCACCCGTGCCCCCGCACTCGCGCGGAGCCCCCCACCGAGCTTCGCGCGGAGGTCCCGCCCCCGTAGCTCAGGGGAGAGAGCAGCGGTCTCCTAAACCGCGTGCGCAGGTTCGAGTCCTGCCGGGGGCACCCCGGCGCGCCCCGGCGCGCCGCACCCTGCCAGCACCGCGGCGCGTCACGCGCCGCCAGACGACCACCCCGACCCCGACCAGGAGCAGGCCGTGGCCCGCACCCAGGTCTCGCAGGAGGAGCTCGCCGTCCTCCGCGCGATCCGGCACTTCGAGCAGGTCGACCGGGCGCCGACCCTGCAGCTCATCGCGCAGCTGACCAACGCGACGTACCCCTTGGTGCGCCCCCTGGTCAACCGACTGCTGGAGCGCGGGATGATCACCGCGGGCCTCGGGCTGACCGACGAGGGACGCGCGGTCGTCGACGCCGCCGACGAGAGGCCGTCCCGATGACCAGCCCCCACGCCGAGCCCTCCCCCGACGACCACCCCGCCGAGGCACCGGAGGCACCGGCCGCCAACGAGCCACCGGGCGCGGCCCGGCCGCTGGACGCCGACACGATCGAGGCGCGCGTGCTGGCCGCGGTGGACGCGCACGCCCCCGACCACGAGCGGCTGTGGATCGACCCGGCCCACGCCGCGACCGAGGACTTCTGCGCCATCTACGACGAGCCCCCCGAGGAGTCGGGCAACTGCATCCTCGTCGCCAGCCGCACCGAGCCGCGACGGCACGTGGCGTGCATCGTGCAGGCCACGCGCCAGCTGGACGTCAACAAGACCGTGCGCAAGTGGATGGGGGTCCGCAAGGCCTCCTTCGCGCCGCCGGAGGAGACCACGGCCCTGACCGGCATGCTGCCCGACGGGGTGACGCCCTTCGCCCTGCCCGAGGGCATCCCGCTGCTCATCGACGCGCCGATCCTCGACCTCCCGCGCGTGGTGGTGGGTGGTGGCAGCCGCCGCCTCAAGCTCGCCGTGGCCCCCTCGGACCTCGCGGCCCTGCCGGCGGCGCACGTGATCGAGGGGCTCTCGCGCCCGATGCCCGCCTGACGACACGCGCGCCCCGAACGCGCCCCCGGGCACGCTCCCGCACCGGCGATCGCAGCCCTGAAAGCGCTTGCTCCGCCTGCGCGCGGGACAGTACGTTGCGGGTGGTGTCCGAGGGTACGAGGAGCCCCATGCCCGCGAGCATCGGAGACGTCGCCGAGCACGCCGGCGTGTCGGTGGCCACGGTGAGCCGCGCCCTGCGGGGGCTGCCCAACGTGGCGCCCTCCACCCGCGCGCGGGTCCTGGAGGCCGCCGCGCGCCTCGGCTACGTCGCGGATGCGCGCGCCGCCGGGCTCGCCTCGGGGCGGACCCGGACCATCGGCGTCGCCGTCCCCCTCATCGGACCCTGGTTCTTCTCGCAGGTGCTGGCCGGCGTCGAGGCGGTGGTCACCGACCGCGACCTGGACCTGCTGGTGCTGACCGTCGACGACGACGCGGGCCGGCAGCGCCTGGCCTCCGGCGCCCGGCTGCGTGGCCGCGTCGACGGCGTGATCGCGGTCGACGTGGCGCTGACCGAGGAGCAGCGCGCCACGCTCGCCGCCAACGACCTGCCCGCGGTCCTGGTCGGCCTGCGCGGCGAGGACCTGCCGTGCGTGCTGGTGGACAACGTCGAGGTCGGGCGCACCGCGACCGAGCACCTGCTGTCGCTCGGGCACACCCGCATCGGGCTCGTTGGCCACGCGCGCGACGACCCGCTGCGCTTCAGCGTCCCCGAGGAGCGCCGGCGCGGCTACCACGAGGCGCTCGCCGCGGCGGGGATCGAGCCGGACCCGCGGCTCGAGCTCGACGGCAACTTCTCCATCCCCGGCGGGGCCGAGGCCGCCGAGGCCCTGCTGGCGCTGCCCGAGCCGCCCACGGCGATCCTCGCGATGTCCGACGAGATGGCCTTCGGCTGTCTGCGCCTGGCGCGCCAGCGTGGCCTCGCGGTCCCGGGCGACCTGTCGGTGGTCGGGGTGGACGACCACGACGTCGCGGCCGCCTGGGACCTCACCACGGTCAGCCAGCCGGTGCAGGGCATGGGCGAGCAGGCCGCCGAGCTGCTGCTCGCGGTCATCGACGCCGGGGCCACCGCGCCCGCGCACCTGACCGTGCCCAGCCGACTCCGCGTTCGCGGGACCACCGGGCCCGCCAAGGCGGACCGCACGCCTTCTCGCAGCACCCAGGATGCGATAACCTGAGGCGGACCAACTTCGCGGAGGAGGGCGCAGCGGAGGAGGGCGACGGCGACCCCGCCGACCGCTTGCGTCAGAGCCACGCTCCGTGCATCCTCCGCGAGGATCGCTTCGTCGAGCCGAGGTGGCGAGCATGGCCAACGTAGTTTTCGACAACGTCTGGAAGATCTATCCAGATGGCACCGAAGCCGTCAAGGAGCTGGACCTCGAGATCGAAGACGGCGAGTTCGTCATCCTCGTGGGGCCATCCGGCTGCGGCAAGTCCACGGCGCTGCGCATGGTCGCAGGGCTCGAGGACATCTCCCGCGGCGAGCTGCGCATCGGCGAGAAGGTCGTCAACGACCTGACCCCGAAGGAGCGGGACATCGCGATGGTGTTCCAGTCCTACGCGCTGTACCCGCACATGAGCGTGCGGGACAACATGGGCTTCGCGCTCAAGCTCGCCAAGATCGACAAGGACGAGATCAACCGGCGCGTCGAGGAGGCCGCCGAGATCCTCGACCTCACCGAGTTCCTCGACCGCAAGCCCAAGGCCCTGTCGGGTGGCCAGCGCCAGCGCGTGGCCATGGGGCGCGCCATCGTCCGCAACCCGCAGGCCTTCCTGATGGACGAGCCGCTGTCGAACCTCGACGCCAAGCTGCGGGTGCAGATGCGCTCGGAGATCGCCCAGCTCCAGCAGAACCTGGGCGTCACGACCATCTACGTCACCCATGACCAGGTCGAGGCCATGACGATGGGCGACCGCGTCGCGGTGCTCAAGAAGGGCGTGCTCCAGCAGGCCGAGGCCCCGCAGCGACTCTACGACAAGCCGGACAACCTCTTCGTGGCCGGCTTCATCGGCTCCCCGTCGATGAACCTGATGGAGGCCGACCTCGAGAGCAACCCGGGCGGCAACCCCATCCTCCGGGTCGGCGAGCAGACGCTCGAGGTGCCCGAGGAGGCCATGGCCGAGTACCCGCGCGTGCGGGACAAGGTCGGCGGCAAGGTCGCGGCGGGCATCCGCCCCGAGCACTCCTTCATCCCCGACGCGAGCACTCCCGAGGGCGGCACCCTGCGCGGTGACGTCCGCCTCGTCGAGGCCCTCGGCTCGGAGGTGCTGGTGCACGTGGCCACCCAGGCCAGCCCGGTCGTCACCGAGGACATGCGCGAGGCCGTCGACGACGAGGAGGCCTTCGCCCGCATGGAGGAGAGCGGCGCGACCGGCGGCATGGACATGACCTTCCGCTTCGACCCGTCGTTCACCCCCAAGGTCGGCGACACCCTCGAGGTCGGCGTCCAGCGTCACCGGATGCACTTCTTCGACCTCGACGATGGGCAGGCGCTGCGCTAGCGGCCCGATGACCCGCTCACACGCCCCCGCCACTGCGCGGGGGCGTGCTGCGTTCGGCCCCCACCACGACCGCCAACGGCTCGGCGCGCCGCGACGGCACATGGGCATGGCGGCATGGCACGAGGGTCCTCGGAGGAGCGGGACGATCGTCGGCATCCGAGCAGGGCGGCCGGGAACAGCCGCCGGTGTGACCGGATGCGAGGCAAGAAAGGCCCCGCCGGCCTGTTGACGGGACTACGACCGGCGTGGTTGGCTGTGCAAACGGTTGCAGAAGGAGTCGAGCCGATCTCAACCGAGACCCGCACAGGGAAGGAGCCAGAGCATGAGCAAGAACCCCTTCGTATTGCGCGCCATCGGCCTGTTGGCCGTCCTGGCGCTCGTGGCCGCCGCCTGCGGCCCAGCCCCGGATGAGGAAGAGGAGGACGAGGCCGGCGCTCCCGCAGAGGACGCCGCGTTCACCTGGGCCGTGACCGGCGCCGACGGGCCGACCATGGAGGCCGTGGCCGACCTGTGGAACGAGGAGAACCCCGACCAGCAGGTGAACCTGACCCTGCTGCCGCCGGAGGCCGACGACCAGCGCACCCAGCTGTTCAACGACCAGATCACCGGTGCCGGCGAGTTCGACGTGCTCGGGCTCGACGTCATCTGGACCGGCGAGTTCGCCGAGGCCGGGTTCATCGAGAGCCTCGAGGACATGCGCGACTCCGTCGAGGGCGTGTCCATCCCGGGCGCGATCGAGAGCGCCCAGCACGAGGGCGAGCTCTACGCGCTGCCGTACTCGACCAACTTCGGCTTCCTGTATTACCGCACCGACCTCGTCGATGAGCCCCCGGAGACCTGGGAGGAGCTCTACGACATCGTCGTGGAGGTCCAGGAAGAGGAGGACATCGACGGCTACGTCGGCCAGGGCGACAGCTACGAGGGCTTCGTGGTGAACTACCTCGAGTTCCTGTGGAGCGACGGCGGCGAGGTCTTCGACGACGCCGCGACCGAGTCGCTGCTGCTGGACGGCGACCACGCCGAGAAGGCGATCACCTTCATGCAGGACGCCTTCGAGGAGGGCGTGTTCGCAGGCGACTTCAACACCATGGTCGAGGACGACGCCCGCCTGGCGTTCCAGGCCGGCGACGCGATCTTCATGCGCAACTGGCCCTACGCCTACCCGCTGGCGCTCGGCGAGGACGACGAGGAGAGCGAGGTCGCCGACGACTTCGACATCGCCCCGCTGCCGGCGTTCGAGGGCGCCCCGGTCGACACCGTGTCGACGCTCGGTGGGCTCAACAACGCGGTGAGCACGCTCAGCGAGAACCAGGAGGTCGCCCGCGAGTTCGTCGAGTGGGCCGCCACCGACGAGGGCCCGCAGGAGATCCTCGCCGAGATGCAGCCGCCGCCCACGATGGCGTCCATCTACGAGAACTACGAGGACATCGTCCCCGAGGACCAGCTCCCGGTCTACGAGGTCCTCAACGAGATCCGCGAGGACGCGCGCGCCCGTCCGCCGGTGCCGGGCTACAACAGCTTCAGCCTGGCGGTGCAGGAGAACCTGCACTCGGTGTACGCCGACGGCGCCGACCCGGGTCCCGCGCTCGAGGCGGTGAACGAGGCCGCCGAGGAGGCGCTCGTGGAGGACCCCGAGGAGGCGATCGAGGAAGAGGCAGACCCCGACGAGGACGAGTAGCCACATGAGCGGCTCGACCCCTGGCGGCGCACCGGGCTCGGCCACCGAGTCCGGTGCGCCCGCACCCCAGGTCACGGAACGTCCCGCCCCGCAGCAGGAGGGGATCAGCGAGCGGGCGCTCGCCCGCATCTTCATCACCCCGTCGTTCGTGGTGATGGCTGCGATCGCGCTGTTCCCGATCCTGTACGCGGCCTACGAGAGCCTGTTCGACTTCACCTTCTTCACTCGCGAGGACTTCGTGGGCCTCGCGAACTACGTCGACCAGCTCACCAGCCCGCGCTTCTGGACCGCGGTGTTCGTGACCATCGCGTTCACCGTGGTGTCGGTGACGCTGGAGTTCATCGTCGGGATGATCTTCGCGCTCATCATGAACGCGGCCTTCAGGGGTCGGAACGTCACCCGCGCGGTCATCCTGCTCCCGTGGGTCATCCCGACCGTCATCGCCGGCCAGAAGTGGCGCTACCTGTTCGAGCAGCGGCCGGGCTACATCAACGAGTGGCTGGGCCTGGGCGCCATCGACTGGCTCGGCAGCGGCGCCTCGATGTTCTGGGCCGTGGTCATCGCCGACTGGTGGAAGACCTCGCCGTTCGTGGCGCTCCTGCTGCTCGCTGGCCTCCAGACGATCCCGCAGGAGACCTACGAGGCCGCCAAGGTGGACGGGGCCACGTGGTGGCAGCGGTTCCGCAACGTCACGCTGCCCCTGCTCGCGCCCTCCATCGTGGTCGCGCTGCTGTTCCGGTCCGTCGACGCCCTGCGCATCTTCGACCTCGCCGACGTCATGACCAACGCGCGGCTCGAGACGCTGTCGGTCCTGGCGCAGCGGTCGATCGTGCGCGACCCACAGCCCGACGTCGCCAACGCGTTGGCGGTGCTGACGTTCATCCTGATCATGGGCATCGGATTGCTGTTCATCTCGTTGATGGGACGCGACGTCGTCGGTGATCCGGAGGAGGGTTCCTGATGGCTGCGACCGCCGGCACGAGCCCCGCCCCGCCGGCCTCTGCACCGCAGAAGGCCGGTGGCCTCCGCAACGACCCGCGCGTCCAGGGAGCCGGACAGCTCCTCGGCCTGGCCGTCGTGTTCCTGTGGTGCGTCTTCCCGTTCCTGTGGATGGTGATGGTCTCCTTCCAGGGATCGGTCGCGCTGCGGGACGCCAACATCTTCAGTGGCCCCTTCACCACCACGAACTACGTGCGGGTGTTCGAAGAGGGCTTCATGTGGAACCTGGGCAACTCGATCTTCGTGGCCGGGACCACCACGGTGATCTCGATCCTCGTGGCCGCCCTGGCCGCCTACGCGATCGCTCGTCTGCCCATCAAGTTCAAGTTCACGATCCTGGCCGGCACGCTCGTCGCCACCGTCTTCCCGCCGGTGTCGCTGGTGCCGCCGCTGTTCGTGGGGTTCAACGCGCTGGGGTTCCTCAACACCTACCAGGCGATGATCATCCCCTACGTGGCCCTGACCCTGCCGCTGTCGATCTTCATCCTGACCACCTTCTTCGCCACGATCCCCAAGGAGATGGAGGAGGCCGCGAAGGTCGACGGCGCCACCCCGATGCAGGCCTTCCTGCGCGTGGTGGTGCCGCTGGCGGCCCCCGGGGTCTTCGCCGCGGCGATCCTCGTGTTCGTCTACGCGGTCAACGAGTACCTGATCGCGTTCTCGCTGGCCTCCGGTGACCCGTCGGTCCAGACGGTCACGGTGGCCATCGCCACCCTCGACCGGGTGGGCTTCGAGATCCCGATCGGGCCGATCACCGCGGCCTCGACGATCGTGTCCATCCCGCTGATCATCTTCGCGCTGGCCGCCCAGCGCTGGATCGTCTCGGGCCTCACCGCGGGCGGCGTGAAGGGCTAGGCGCCCACCGCCCCGGGCAGGGCGCCCGCCGGCCTCACGGCCGGCGGG
>PUKE01000190.1 GCA_003550425.1 Nitriliruptoria bacterium | reverse complement strand
TCAGGCCTCGCCGCCCCAGGACGTGGCCCTGACCCGCGTGAGCGCCGGCGGCGCGCACGCCTGCGGGGTGGGCCTCGACGGCGCGCTCCACTGCTGGGGCAGCGACCGTAGCGGCCAGAGCGCGGCGCCAGACGTCGGGCGGTTCGTCGACGTCAGCGCCGGGGTGGCCCACACCTGCGGGCTGACCGCTGACGGCGCGCTCCACTGCTTCGGCGACGATCACTACGGACAGCAGCCTCGCACGGGAGATCCGCCATGAGCACGCCCCCAGGGAACCAACCGCCCGCCGACGAGCCGACCCGCGTCTCGCGCCAGGTGACGCTCCTGGTCGTGCTGGCGGTGGCGATCGCGATCGGGCTCACCGCGACCGGCGTGACGATCCCCGAGCCGGTCACCCTGGTGCTCCTCATCGGTGCCATCGTCAGCGTGGCGGTCATCGGCGCACGAGAGCGGCGGTCGCACCGGGCGCTGCTGCAGGTCATCGACGCCGAGGCCCAGGCCTTGGGCCTGACCCGAGCAAGCGGGCGGGAGGCCCAGCCGACGCCATCGACCGCAGCGGGCACGAGCCCCGCTCCTGCCTCCGAGCCGGATGCGACGTTGCCTGGTGCGCTGCGCAAGGACCTGCTGGGCAAGGCGCGCAGCCGACGCGTGCGTCGCTACCGTCAGGGCGCCTCGGACGGTGCCGGACCCCGCACGATCCTCGTCACGCTCGAGCAGGTGAAGCGCGGGGAGACCAGCCAGGAGCTGCACCTGCTGGTGGTCACCGCCACCGAGGCCGACGGCACGCTGCGCGTGACCACGCGACCGGAGCCGCTGGGCTCGGTGCTCCGTCGGCGACCCAAGCCATCAAGCCCTGTCGGCCAGACCCAGCCCTTCGAGACGACCCACGAGGTGCAGGGCGACGCGATCCTCACCGAGCGCGTGCTCGATCCAGCCACGAAGGCGACATGGCACGAGCACTTCGCCTTCGCGACGGTCGCGGTCAGCGAGCGCTGGGTCGGCGCCGCCCGACGGGTGGCCAAGGACCTCACCACGGTCTCGGACGAGGAGGCCGCGCAGGCGCTGCGCGGCCTCGTCGCTGGAGTCGAGGAGCTGGCCGATCGCCTCGACGAGGGCTGGTCGACACCGCACCCAAAGGAGGGGATGTCATGACCGCGGTCATCGCCATGCTGGGGTCCGTGGAGCTCGTCGCCCTTGGGCTCGTGCTGCTGATCGTGCTCTGGGTGATCAGCTCCGGGCTGCGCCAGGGCCCGGCCAGCGCCGGCCCGGCCCGTCGCGGTCCGGGCGTGCGGCGCGGTCGCCGCACCAAGGCCGAGCGCGAGCCCGAGGACGAGCACGCACCCGGCGCCTGACGCTCCCGCCTAGGCCGCGCTCGCGGTCGCGGCGTGGAGCTCGTCGAGTGCCACGGGATCGACGCGGCGCGTCATCCCGAGCTTGCGCTGCAGCGCGCCGACGTCGCGCTTGCGATCCGGCGGCACGAGCGTGACGACCAGGCCGTCGGCGCCGGCCCTGCCGGTGCGGCCCGAGCGGTGCACGTAGTCCTTGTCGGTCGCCGGCGGGTCGAAGTGGACCACCGCGCCGACCGCGTCGACGTGGATGCCGCGCGCGGCCACGTCGGTGGCCACCAGCGCGCTCACGCGTCCCTTGGCGAAGTCGTCGAGCGCGCGCTGGCGCTGGCTCTGCGAGCGGTTGCCGTGGATCGGCGCGGCCTCGATGCCCCGACGACGCAGCTGCTTGCAGATGCGGTCGGCCCCGTGCTTGGTGCGCGAGAACACGATCGTTGACGACATCGCCGACACGATCGAGCCGGTGACCGCCACGCGATCGGCGGTCTCGGCGTGCCAGAACAGGTGGCGGACCTCGCCGGGGTCCTCGGCGGGATCGTCGACCTCGTGGCGAACGGGGTCGTGCTGGTAACGGCGGATCAGGACGTCGACGTCGCCGTCGAGCGTCGCGGAGAACAGCAGCGTCTGGCGGTCACTGCGGGTGCGGTCCAGCAGGCGCCGCACCTCGGGCAGGAAGCCCATGTCGGCCATGCGGTCGGCCTCGTCGACCACGACCAGGTCGACGGCGTCGAGCTTGGCGTCGCCGCGCTGGACGAGGTCGGCCAGCCGGCCGGGGCAGGCGATGGCGATGTCGACGCCCTTGCGCAGCCGCTGCTGATCGCGGCCGATGGATGTGCCGCCGTAGAAGGTGGCGACGCGTCGGCCGGCCGCCTGCGCGAGGGGGCGCAGCTCCTCGGCGACCTGGGAGGCGAGCTCGCGAGTCGGCACGAGGATGAGGGTGCGGGGCCGCTTGGACGCGGCGCGCCCGGAGCGCACGGCGATCGGGATCGAGAAGGCCAGCGTCTTGCCCGAGCCCGTCGGGGCACGGCCACAGAGGTCACGCCCGGCGAGGGCGGCGTCGAGGCTCGCGGTCTGGATCGGGAACGGCTCGGTGCGGCCGTGCTGGGCCAGCACCTGATCGAGATGGGCGGGCACGCCAAGATCGGCGAAGGAGGTCAAGAGTGCTCCAGTCGAGCCGCGCACGGCTCGGGTGGTCACGCGCCGAGGCTCGGCGCGGCGCGTCCGCGCGGCGGTGCGCGAACGGCGTGGCGGGAGGACACGCTTCGCGCTAGCCGGGGGATCCCGCGTGCGGCGCCTGGCGCCAAGGGGGTGTGGTGGACCGCCACGGCGCGCGCATGTCCGAGCGGCGTCGTGCCGCTGGTGAGAGCCTAGCAGCCCATCTGGTCATCGCCGCGGTGCCACCGTCCCAGCGCGTGCATGGTGGGGCGGGCAGACTCGGCCGCGTCGCTCGACACGGGGAGAGAGCCATGACCGCGCGCATCCTGTCGCTGGTGCCCGCGGCCACCGATTGGGTGGTCGACCTCGGCCTCGCCGACCGCCTGGTCGGCGTGACCCACGAGTGCGACGTGCCCGACGGGCTGGACCCGGAGGTCGTGGTCACCCCGGCGGTGGCGCCCGACCCCAGCGATCCCGAGGGGATCGACGCCGCCGTGTCGGCCACGGCCGCCGACGACCAGCCGCTGTATCGCATCGACGACGCCCGCGTCGCCGCCCTCGGTCCGACCCTGGTGCTCAACCAGCGGCTGTGCGAGGTGTGCGCGGTCTCCCCCACCCAGGCCGAGCAGGTGGCTGCCGAGGCGGGCGCCCAGGTGCTCACGCTGTCGGGCGTCACGCTCGAGGGCCTGCTGGGCGACGCTCGCCGCCTCGGTGACGCGCTCGGGGCATCGGATCCGGCCGAGCGGCTGGTGGAGGAGCTGCGGCGTCGGCTCGACGCGGTGGCCGAGGCCGTCCGAGGCCGCCCAGCCCGCGCCACGGCCGTGGTCGAGTGGCCGGCTCCCGTCTGGGTGGCCGGGCACTGGGTGCCCGACCAGGTCGCGGTGGCCGGTGGGCACGACGTGGCCGGGGCCTCCGGGGCGCCGTCGCGACGCGGCACCTGGGCGGAGCTGGCCGGGGCGGAGGTGACCGTGCTCGGGCCCTGCGGCTACGACCTGGAGACCACGCTGGCCCACGCGCCCGCCTTCGTCCCCGACGACCGCGACGCCGTGTGGGCGATGGACGCCGACCGCGAGCTCTCGCGCCCCTCGGCCGGCGCGGTCGACGGGGTCGAGACGCTGGCGCGCATCCTCCACCCCGAGGTGCTGGGCCCACCTGAGCCCCACCGGGCGCGCCCCGTGCGGGCGGCGTCCGTGCCGCGCTGACCCAGGGGGCCGCCAGGCCCTTGACGCCATGCGACGAACGGTCGGATGGTGCGAGTGGCTGACGCGGTCGAGCGCAACCCGCCCGTCCGACGGCACCCGCGCCGAGCCCGCTGGGCCGGCTCGGCGCGCTCGCCGCCGCCAGCCGGGCGTGGCCCGCTCCCTGACCACCTCCGCGGGCAGGGCGACGCGGCGCGCCGGAGGGAGCGACGATGCCTGGCCCGATCCCCACCACCCTGATCGCTGCGACCGCCGCGCTCCTGGCGCTGGGCTGCGTGCCCGACGCCCTGGATCGCTACGAGGAGGGCTACGCCGACGGCTTCGAGGCCGGTCAGGCCGAGGCGACCGCCCAGTTGGAAGTGGAGCAGGCCCTCCAGGACCCGCAGGCCGATGTCGACGTCGAGGAGGCGGAGGCCCTCGTCGACGAGGCCCCCGAAGACGACGGCGACGCCTCCCGCATCCTCTTCGAGGCCTTGTGGCAGGCCGTGTGGGAGGAGCTGGCCGAGGACGAGCGAGCCGCGCTCTGCGCCTACTTCGAGAGCGATCCCGAGGCTGCCCTGGACGACCTCCAGGAGGACGTCGAGGACGAGCAGGTCGTCGACGACGACGAGTGGGACCCCTTCGAGGACGAGGCGCTGTTCCGGGAGGTCAGCGAGGAGTCACTGCGGGAGTCCTGCGCGGACCTCTGACGCGCGCGGGGCCCCACCACCGCGAGGTGTGGGCGGTTGGGCCGGTATCCCGGCCGAACCGCCCACACCTCCTTGAGGCGCAGTGGCCTTTACACTCTGTTGTCCCGAGTGTGAAGGGATGCTCATGGCCGACGACCTGCTGTTCCCCGGCAAGACCGAC
>PUKE01000072.1 GCA_003550425.1 Nitriliruptoria bacterium | reverse complement strand
TCGCGCCACATGTGTCACGGGATGCACCCAGTCCGCGGGCCTGGGCCCGACCGGGTGCAGATCGGCCCACGGGAGGGCCTCGGTGCACCCGGAACCGCCGCGCTCGGCGAACTGGGTGCATCGCGACCGCTCATGTGCACGATGTGCACCCAGTCGACTGTCGAGGCCAGGCCCCGACGGCCGGCGTGGACCCAGTCCGAGCCGCTCACGCGATCCGGACGACGCCCTGACGACGGCACCAACGCGCCGCCACGACGGGACGTCGCTCAGGGGTCGTCGGGGCTCGCGCCCTCGCGGCCGCCTCGCCCGGGCTCGTCGACCCGGATCCGCCGGGTGCCCAGGCCAGCCCACAGGATCGGCGACCGCTTGCCGCGCCGCCGGACCACCTGCACCACGCCGGCCACCGCCCCAGCGAGCAGCAGCCCCACGCCGGCGAGGATCATGGCCGGGAACATGAGGAAGGTGCCGAGCAGCACCAGCCCGAAGCCGCCGACGAACGTGACCACGCCCCAGTTGACGTTGCCGTCCAGCGATCCCCACGGCCCCTGGCCCGGACGCGCACGACCCCAGACCTCCTCCTCGGGCAGGCGCGCCCAGTCCGTCTCCGCGCTGCGCTGGCGGATGCGCTGGGGGCTCTGGATCAACGGGCCCGGGGAGCGGCGCTCGGCCATGCCGTCATCCTCCTCGGTGGTCGGTGGGGGAGGGGGCGTCGTGGTCGGGGTCGGTCAGCAGCTCGGCGGCGCGCACGGCGTCGACCTTGCCGAGCCCAGTACGGGGCAGCGTGGCGACCACGCGCACCGACCGCGGCGCGGCGCGGCGGCCGAGCCGCGCAGCCACCGCGGATCGTAGCGCCTCGGGGTCCGGGTCGACCCGCCCGCTGGCCTCGACCACGGCGGCCACCCGCTTGCCCCACTCCGGGTCGGGCAAGCCGACGACCGCGGCGTCGGCCACCCCTGGCGCGGCCCGCAGCGCCTCGCGGACGGCCTCCCCAGAGACGTTCTCGCCGCCGGTGACGATGACGTCGTCGAGCCGGCCGGTGACCTCGAGCCGTCCTCGCGCGTCGCGTCGGCCGGCGTCGGCCGTGGCCAGCCACCCCTCCCGCAGCGTCTGGGCGGTCGCGGTCGGGTCGCCGCGGTAGCGGCGCAGCAGGGTCGGGCCGCGCAGCCAGATGCGCGCCGCCTCGTCGACGGTGGCCTCCACGCCCTGCAGCGGGACGCCGTCGTAGACCACGCCGCCGCAGGTCTCGGTCATGCCGTAGGTGGTCACCACCGGGGCGGGGTGCGCGCGGGCGCGGGCCAACAGGCCCGCGTCCGCGCGCGCCCCGCCCAGCAGCAGCGCCCGCAGGGACGCCAGCGCCTGCCTGGCTGGCGCCTGCGCTCGGTCGGCCTCGGCCTCCGGTGCCTCGGCCTCCTCGGCCGGTGCCTCGGCCGCGTCCAGCAGGCGCCGCAGCTGTGTCGGCACCAGGGCGGTCGCCTCGACGCCGGTCAGGGCGCGGGCCAGCGCCTCGGCGTCGCCGGGGTCGACCAGGACCGGCTCGGTGCCGCACGCTCGCGCGCGGGTGAGCACCAGCAGCCCCGCCACGTGGTGCAGGGGCAGCGCGCATGCCCAGCGCCATCCTGGCTGGGCGCCCAGCCGCGCCAGGCTCGCCTGCGTGGCCGCCTCGACCGCGGCCTCGGGGAGCTCGACGAGCTTGGGCGGCCCGCCGCTGCCCGACGTGGCGATCACCCACGCCAGGTCGTCGTCGCAGGGGGCGGGGTCGGCGAGGTCGCGGGCGCCCTCGGGGGTGACCAGCCGATGCGGGCGCAGCCGCGCCAGCAGCTCCGCGCGACGGGCGGGCGGCAGCGCGGGGTCCAGTGGCGCGACGGCGTCGCCGGCCTCGCGGCGCGCGGTGACCTCCGCCGCCAGCGCCGGCGCGGGCAGCTGCACCGCCACCAGGTGACCCATGGTCGCAACGGTAGCTCGGCGGGGGCAGCCCAGCCCGGCAGGGCGCGGCAGCGCGCGGCTACCGTGGCCCGGCCCCGACCGACGCAGGAGCCACGTGCCGTGACGCTGCCCGAGTGGACGCCCCGAGGCGAGTGGACCGACATCCGCTACGAGACCGCCGAGGGGATCGCCAAGATCACCATCGCCCGGCCCGAGCGGCGCAACGCCTTTCGCCCGACCACCCTGTTCGAGCTCTCGCGGGCCTTCGACCTCGCCCGCGACGACCCCTCGATCGGGGTCATCATCCTCACCGGCGAGGGCCCGCTGGCGTTCTGCTCCGGCGGCGATCAGAAGGTGCGCGGCGACGACGGCTACGTCGACGAGCACGGCGTGGGCCGCCTCAACGTGCTCGACCTGCAGATCCAGATGCGGCGCACGCCCAAGCCGATCGTGGCCATGGTCGCCGGCTACGCGATCGGCGGCGGCCACATCCTCCACGTGGTGGCCGACCTCACCATCGCGGCCGACAACGCGCGCTTCGGCCAGACCGGCCCCAAGGTCGGGAGCTTCGACGCCGGCTACGGCTCCGGGCTGCTGGCGCGCTCGGTGGGCCAGAAGAAGGCCCGCGAGATCTGGTTCCTGTGCCGCCAGTACGACGCCCAGCAGGCGCTCGACATGGGCCTCGTCAACGCCGTGGTGCCCCTGGACCGCCTGGAGCACGAGACCGTGGCCTGGTGCCGGGAGATGCTGGAGCACTCGCCGCTGGCGCTGCGGATGATCAAGGCCGGGCTCAACGCCGCCGACGACGGGCTCGCCGGAGTCCAGCAGCTCGCGGGCGACGCCACCCTCCTGTACTACCAGAGCGAGGAGGCCCAGGAGGGGCGCGACGCCTTCGTCGAGAAGCGGTCGCCGGACTTCGGGCGGTTCCCCAAGCGCCCGTGACCGCCAGCGCGCGACCCGTCGGCTGGCGGGTGTGGGTGCACGCCGCGCGCCCCCGCACCCTGCCGGCCGCCCTGGCCCCGGTGCTGGTCGGCACCGCGGTCGCGGCCCGCGCCGGCGAGGTCGTGCCCTGGCGCGCCGGCGCCGCCCTGCTGGTCGCCCTGGCCCTCCAGGTCGCGGTCAACTACGCCAACGACGCCTTCGACGGCGAGCGCGGGATCGACACGCCCGACCGCGTCGGCCCCACCCGGGCCGTGGCCGCCGGCTGGGTGTCGGCACGGTCCATGAAGGTCGCCACCGCGGCCGCCCTCGCGGTGGCCGTGCTGGCGGGGCTCGCCCTGGCGGCCGTGACCACCTGGTGGCTGGTCGCCATCGGCGGCGCGGCGGTGCTCGCCACGCTCGGCTACTCGGGCGGCCCCGCGCCCTACGCCTCGGCGGGCCTTGGCGAGGTCTTCGTGTTCGTGTTCTTCGGGCTCGTGGCCACGGTCGGCTCGGCCTTCGTCCACCTCGAGGCCGTGCCGGCGCCGGCGGTCGTCGGCGCCGTCCCCATTGGGCTGCTGGCTGTGGCGATCCTCGTCACCAACAACCTCCGCGACCTGCCGACCGACGCGCGCGCGGGCAAGCGCACCCTGGCGGTGCGCCTGGGCGAGACCGGGACGCGTCGCCTGCTCGTCGCGCTGGTGCTCGGGGCGCTGCTGGGGGCCCTCGCCCACCCCGCGCTGTGGCCGCCGCTCGCGCTGCTGGCCGCTCCCTTCGCCCTGCCGGTGCTGCGACCGATCTGGCGCGGCGCGACCGGCTGGTCGCTCCTGCCGGTGCTGGCCGCCACCGGTCGGCTGCAGCTCGCGCTCGCGCTCGGCATGGGCGCCGCGCTGTTCCTCGGGTCGTGAGGGCGGCGACCGCTACGCTCCCCGCGATGTCGGACCGCCCCGCCGAGCCCGCCACCGCCGCCGCGCTGCACGCCACGTTCGTGGTGCCGCTGCGCACCCGCTTCCGTGGCACCACCGCACGCGCTGGCCTGCTGCTGCGCGGCCCGGCGGGCTATGGGGAGTTCAGCCCCTTCACCGACTACCCGCCGGCGCGCGCCGCGCGCTGGCTCGCCTGCGCCCGCGAGGCCGCCTGCGAGGGCTGGCCCGAGCCCCAGCGCGCCCACGTGCCCGTCAACGCCACCGTCCCCGCCGTCGCGCCGGCCGAGGCCCATCGCATCGTCGCCGACTCGGGGTGTGGCACCGCCAAGGTGAAGGTCGCCGAGCCGGGCACGTCGCTGGCCGACGACCTCGACCGGTGCGAGGCGGTCCGCGACGCCCTCGGCCCCTCCGGGCGGCTGCGGGTGGACGCGAACGGCGCCTGGGACCTCGACCGGGCGGAGGAGGCGATCCGCGCGCTGGCGCGGTTCGACCTCGAGTACGTCGAGCAGCCGGTGGTCAGCCTCGAGGAGATGGCGGTGCTGCGCCGGCGCGTCAGCGTGCCCCTGGCGGCCGACGAGAGCGTGCGCACCGCCGAGGACCCCCTGCGCGTGGCCGGGCTCGAGGCCGCCGACGTGGTGGTCCTCAAGGCCGCGCCGCTGGGCGGGGTGCGCGCGGCGCTGGACGTGGCCGAGGCCTGCGGGCTGCCGGTGGTGGTGTCCTCGGCGCTGGAGACCTCCGTGGGGCTCGCGGCCGAGGTCGCCCTGGCCGCGGCCCTGCCCGAGCTGCCCTACGCCTGCGGCCTGGGCACCGC
>PUKE01000092.1 GCA_003550425.1 Nitriliruptoria bacterium | reverse complement strand
CGAGCGTCGTGGGCTCGCCGTTGCCGGGAGCCGCGCGGCGCCGGCCAGGGAGCGCGCGGCGGCCGCCGTGGCGCCAGCGCAGGAGGCGCTCGAGGTTGGGCAGCAGCCAGTCGGGCTGGTCGAAGGTGGCGAGGTCGAAGGGCAGCCGGACGCGCTCGCGGGCCACCGCGCGCGCCCGCGACAGCTCCCGCAGCCCCTCGGGGCCCGAGACGCGCCCGAACCCCGAGCCGCCCACGCCGCCAAAGGGCGCGCTCGGCGCCATGGCATAGGACAGCGCGCCGTTGATCGCCGCGAGGTCGGCCTGCACGCGGTCCGCGATCCACGCGGCGTTGGCGCGGCCCCAGACGTGCACCCCGAGCGTGGCCCCGACGGCGTTGGTGCGCCGCACGGCCTCGGCGGCGTCGTCGACCTCGATCAGCGGCAGGATCGGCCCGAACGTCTCCTCCTGCAGCAGGCGCGCCTCCGCGGGCACGTCGGTCAGCACGATCGGGTCCACGAAGGGCGGGCGGATCGCCTCGCGCCCGCCGACCAGCGGCCGCGCGCCGCGCGCCAGCGCGTCCTCGAGGTGGTCGCGCACGACCTCGACCTGCGCGGGGATGGTCATCGGGCCGTAGGCGGCGTCCTCGTCCGCGCCCGCCGACAGCCGCTGGACGCGGTCGACCACCGCCTCGCGGAAGCGCTGCGCCACCGGGCGGGCGACGTAGGCGCGCTCGACCCCGATGCACATCTGGCCGGCGTTGAGCAGCGCGGGGTAGACCACGCCGCGGGCGGCGCGCTCGACGTCGGCGTCATGGTCGACGATCGCCGCGTCGACGCCGCCGAGCTCGAGGGTCACCGGCGTCAGGGTGGACGCGCAGGTGGCCATGACCGCGCGCCCGGTCTCCGGCGACCCGGTGAACGCGAGGTGGTCCACCCCGGAGCGGCACAGCGCCGCGCCGGTCTCGCCGAACCCCGTGACGACCTCCATGATCGACTGCTCGGGGGTGACCTCGCCCAGGGTGTCGGCCAGCCAGTGCCCCACGGCCGGGGTGTGCTCGCTGGGCTTGTGCACCACCGCGTTGCCAGCGGCCAGTGCCGAGGCGAAGGTCTGCAGCGCGATGAACAGCGGGAAGTTCCACGGGGTGATCGCCCCGACCACGCCCTTGGGGACCCGGGTCACCCGCAGGCGCTGGTTGAGCGAGATGAGGCTGGGGCGACGCCGCTGCCCGGCGAGCTCGCGGGCCGCGTGGCGGGCCGACCAGTCCAGGCGGTCCAGGCCGAGCAGCAGCTCCACCATCGCGTCGCTGCGCGGCTTGCCGGTCTCGCGGCGCACGAGCGTCACGATCTCCTCGGCGCGCTGGGCGAGCAGCGCCTTCCACGCCAGCAGCCGCGCGCGACGCTCCCGGGTGCCAAGCCCCGCCCACCACGACGCGCCCTCGCGCGCGCGGGCCACCGCTGCGGCCACGGCGGCCTCGTCATCGATCGGGAACCGCGACACCGGGGTGCCGCTGGCGGGCTCATGGCTGGCGAAGGCGTCGTCGCCGAGCAGGGTCGCGGGCATGGGGCGCGCTCCGAGGCGTCGGGGGCCAGGCCATGGTGGCGCGCCGGGGGCGCCGATGCGGTGGCGCGGGTCGTGCTCTGCTGCCGGTGGTCGGCGGTCCCGCGTGCATCACGGGCGTGTCACGCCCGTGTCACGCCCGTGGTGCACGCTCCAGCGTGCAGTCCAAGGGGCCGGCGCGGGGCCGGCCCGACGAGCGACCAGGGAGGGGACGCGATGACCGCCGAGAGCCCGGCACCGCTGGAGCGCCAGGAGGGGGGGCTGGCACGGGACCCGTTCCACTTCCGCGTGCTCGGGGGCCTGTCCATCGAGCACGCGGGACGCTCGGTGTCGCTCCCGCCGGCGCGCACCCACGCGCTGCTGGCGCTGCTGCTCCTCGAGCCGCGCGCCCACCCCCGCACGCGGCTGGCCGAGCGCCTGCGACCCGACCTGTCGGTGCGCACCGCCCGCCAGCGGCTGAACAGCACGCTGTGGCTGCTGCGACGCGGCCTGCCCGACGTGCCCCTGCACATCGACGACGAGACCGTCCACCTGCCCCGCGAGGTGCGCACCCTGGACGTGGAGCTGCTCCGCGAGCGTGGGGCGGCAGCGACGCTCGAGACGCGTCGCGCGGCGCTCGACCTCTACCAGGACGAGCTGCTGCCGGGCGTCGCCCTGCCGTGGCTCGACAGCGTCCGCGCGATGGTGCACAGCGAGTACGTCGCCCTCGCCCGATCCGTGGCCGCGGACCTGCGCGAGGCCGGCAGCGCCGACGGGGCGGTGGCGGTCCTGCAGCAGCTGTGCGAGCACGAGCGGGTCGACGAGGAGCCGCTGCGCGAGCTCGCCGACGCCGCTGAGGCCGCAGGGCGCCCGAGCGTGGCGCTGTCGGCCTTCGACCGCCACACCGAGCGCCTCGCCCGCGATGGGCTCGCCCCCGAGCCCGAGACGCTCGCCCGGATGGAGGAGCTGCGCGCCCCTTTCGCGCACGGCGTCAGCACCCACGACCCGCCTGACGGCTCCCCGCCCGGCCCCTCGGTCGCGTCGCACGCCTCGGCCGCGTCCCGCCCGTCGACCGCGGCGGGACGAGGGCCGCGCGACGCCGCGTCTGCGTCGTCGTCCGCGCCCGCGCCCTCGCCCGCCCCCGCGTCGACGTCGTCGACGACGCGCTCGGCGACGGGCTCGGCGGCGCTGGGCGAGGCGACCACCGCGCTGCAGGGCAAGCCGCGGCTGCGCCCCGTGGCACCCCGGGGGCGGCCCGAGCCCTGGTGGCGCGACGTCGCGGCCGCGCTGGCCGTCGGTGACGTCGATGCGGCCGACCACCGCCTGGCCGCCGTCGCCGCGCCTGCCGCGATGGTCGAGCGCGCCCGCCTCGCACGCCAGGACGGGCGGCTCGAGGACGCGCGCGCCCACCTCGACCAGGCCAGCGAGCACGCGCCCGGCGAGCCCGGTCAGGCCGCGCTGCTCCTCGTCGAGCGAGCCGCCCAGGCCTCGGTGCGCGGTGCCGGGCATCGGGCCCTGGGCTACGCCGGCGAGGCGACCGCGCAGGCCGCCCAGCAGGGCGCGTCGGCGGCGCTGCAGGAGGAGGTGTGGCAGCGCGCCGAGCTCGTGACGGTCGCCGAGCACGTGCGGTGCGGACGCCCCGCCGCCGCGCGCGCCGCCGTGGTGACCGTCGAGGAGCGGGCGCGGGCCGTGGGCCGCGGCGACCTGGCGTGGGAGTGCGCCCGCCTGCGCTGCCACGCCCTGCTGCTCGCCGGTGACCTGCGCGGCGCCCGACAGGCCGGCGAGCAGGCCCTGCGCGACGCCCGTGCCGAGTCGCGCGGTGACCTGGCCGTCCACTCCCTGCTGGACCTCGCCGACGTGCGACGCCGATGCGGTGACCGCGCCGAGGCCGATGCCGCCGTCCGCGAGGCCCTGACGCCAACGCGGTCTCGGAGCGGGCCGTCCCTCGGACAGCGCGTGGCCGCGGCGCTGACCCAGCTGGCCCTGGCCGTCGAGGCGCCACGGTCCGAGGAGACGCCGCCGCTGCTGGCGTGCGACCCGGCCGTGCGTCGTCGTGCGGCCGAGGACCCCGGGATCGCGCCGCGGCTCCTGGCGCTGCAGGGCCTGCTGGACCAGCGCGCACGACGCCACGAGCAGGCCGCCAAGGCGCTGCACCGAGCGGCCCGCGCACACCTCGAGCGTGGCGAGGAGCATCGCGCCGCCGCCGCCTGGGCCGCGAGCGCGGGCAGCCTGCTCGCTCTCGACCGCGTGGAGGACGCGCGCGCTGCGATCGGTCAGGCCAGCGAGGTGCTGGCGTGCGGCCTGCTGCCCGCCGACCTCGAGCCGACCCTCCGCGCGGCCCGCGCCCGGCTCGCGGTGGCGCAGGGGCGCACCCAGGAGGCGCGCGAGGAGGTGAGCGCCGGGCGCGCCCGGCTGCTGGCCAGCGGCGAGACCCTGGACGATCCGCAGTCCCAGGAGCGGGTGCTCGGCCGCGATCGGCCGGCGCGGACGCTGCGCGCCCTGTCGCGCCGCCTCGCGCTGCGCGAGCCGGTGGCGCCGACCGGGATCCCCGCGCCCCACTCGCGGGAGGCGACGCACTCGCGGGAGGCGACGGGGGGCTGACCCTCCAGGCGCCGGGCCCGGCATCCCGGCGCGCCCGGTCGTCGCCCAGCGCGTCGCCCCGCCCGGCGCCCCCGCGCGTCGCGCCGCCCGGCGCGCCCGCGGGTCGCCCCGGCCCGGATCCTCGCTCGTCGCCCGCTCGTCGCCCTGCCCGGCGCGCCCGCGGGTCGCCCCGGCCCGGATCCTCGCTCGTCGCCCGCTCGTCGCCCGCTCGTCGCCCGCTCGTCGCGCCGCCCGGCGCCCCGGTCTGCACCCAATAGGTCAGCCCCCTCCGTTCCGGGTGCATCTGGGACCACGTGGTGGCGGGTTCTGCACGCGGAGCGGGTCGGCGTCGTCGACTGGGTGCAGATCGGTCCGGGCCGTGGCGGCGGCATCGTGGACTGGGTGCATGCGCGTCACGTGGTGGTCGGTTTCGCACCCGGAGCTGGCCGGCGCCCTCGACTGGGTGCAGATCGGCCCGTCAGCGGGTCGTGGT
>PUKE01000167.1 GCA_003550425.1 Nitriliruptoria bacterium | reverse complement strand
GCGAGCAGACGCTCAACCAGCTGCTGGTCGAGATGGACGGCTTCGAGGCCAACGCCGGGGTCATCCTCATCGCGGCCACCAACCGGCCCGACATCCTCGACCCGGCGCTGCTGCGGCCCGGGCGGTTCGACCGCCAGATCACCGTGGACCAGCCCGACGTCGCCGGGCGCCGGGCGATCCTCGAGGTCCACACCGCCGGCAAGCCCGTGGCCGACCGCGCCGACCTCGACGTCATCGCCCGCCGCACGCCCGGCTTCACCGGCGCCGACCTCGCGAACCTCGTCAACGAGGCCGCCCTGCTGACCGCGCGCCGCGGCGCCGCCGAGCTGACCGGCGAGGCCCTGGAGGATGCCATCGACCGCGTCATCGCCGGGCCCGAGCGCCGCACGCGCCTGATGACCGAGGCCGAGCGGCGCACCATCGCCTACCACGAGGGCGGGCATGCCATCGTCGGCCACGCCCTGCCGCACGCCGACCCGATCCACAAGGTCTCGGTGATCCCCCGCGGCCGCGCCCTGGGGTGGACGCTGGCGCTGCCCACCCAGGACCACCACCTGATCAGCCGTGCCCAGCTCATCGACCGGCTCGCGATGATGCTCGGCGGTCGCGTCGCCGAGGAGCTCACGATCGGCGATTACACCACCGGCGCCGCCGACGACATCGAGAAGGTGACCGCCACCGCCCGCGACATGGTCACGCGCTACGGCATGAGCGCGCTCGGGCCGGTGCGCCTGGGCAGCGGCGGCGACGAGCCCTTCGTGGGCCGCGACGGCGGCGGCGAGCTCTCCCGCTCGGAGTCGCTGGCCCAGCGCATCGACGCCGAGGTCGCCGCCCTGGTCGACGAGGCCCACGACGAGGCCCTGGAGATCCTCGTCGCCAACCGCGAGGTCCTCGAGGACCTGGCCGATGCGCTGATCGCCGACGAGACCGTCGAGGGTGCACGCCTCGACGAGCTCCTCTCGCGCGTCGCGCCGCGGCCCTCCCGGGGCCTGCGACCGGTGCTCAACGGCACCGGTGAGCGCCTCGGCGCCGAGGAGGCGATCCGACGGCTGCGACGGCGGGAGCGGGCCGGTGCAACCAACTCGCTCGCTGCAGGCGTAGAACCCGACGAGGTCGGACATGCTGGGTCCGACGCCGCGAACGGGGAGGCGGCCGGACCCGCAGCCGACCCCGCGAGCCCTGCCGCCGACGCACCGGAGTGGTGATGAGCCAGTCGACGTTCCATCCCGCCAGCCGTCCCGAGCAGCACGAGGCCAACGGCTCCTCGGATCGCGTGGCCTTCGTGACCAACGCCACGCCCCAGGGCGGGTTCGACCATGACAAGCTCCGCGCGGGCGTGGCGATGCTGCTGGAGGGCCTCGGGCTCGACCCCTCCCACCCCGGCATCGCCGACACGCCGGGACGCGTGGCCGACATGTACGACGAGATCTTCGCCGGCCTCGTCGTGGACCCCGGCGACGTGCTCGACGTGACCTTCGAGGAGGGGCACGACGAGCTCGTGCTCATCCGCGACATCCCCTTCGCCAGCACCTGCGAGCACCACTTGATCCCGTTCATCGGGCGCGCGCACGTCGGCTACGTGCCCAACGAGAGCGGGGCCGTGACCGGGCTGTCCAAGCTCGCGCGCCTCGTCGACGTGGTCGCCAAGCGCCCCAACCTCCAGGAGCGCATCACCTCCACCGTCGCCGACACGCTGATGGAGCGCCTCGAGCCCAAGGGCGTGATCGTCGTGGTCGAGGCCGAGCACCTGTGCATGAGCATGCGCGGGGTGCGCAAGCCCGGCGCCCAGACGGTGACCAGCGCCGTGCGTGGCATCATGCGCGACGATCCCGCCACGCGCGCCGAGGCGATGTCGCTGGCCACAGGCAAGGGCCTGACCTCGACCTGATCGGTGCTCGCCGCGCCCGACCGTTCGGCTCGAGCCAGCATGCACCCATCCCAGATCCCCGCGGGCGTCCCCGCGGTCCACGCCCGCACCACGAGCCTGACCGCCCACCGGCGCCCGCTGGTGATGGGGGTCGTCAACGTCACCCCCGACTCCTTCTCTGACGGTGGGCGGCTCTACCCGCAGGGCCACCCGGAGGCCGCCATCGCCCATGGGCGTACGCTGCTCGCCCAGGGCGCGGACCTCCTCGACGTCGGCGGCGAGTCCACCCGGCCCGGTGCCGAGCCGGTCAGCGCCGCCGAGGAGCTGGCGCGCACCGAGGAGGTCGTGGCCGGCCTGGCCGCGGAGGGGGCGGTGGTGTCCATCGACACCACCAAGCCCGAGGTCGCACGGGCCGCGCTGCGCGCCGGCGCCGCCATCGTCAACGACGTGTTCGGGGCGCGCGACCCCGACCTGCTGGCGGCCACTGCCGAGGCCGAGGCCGGCTACGTGCTCATGCACATGCGCGGCACGCCACAGGACATGCGCGAGCGCGCGGTCTACGACGACGTGGTCGCCGAGGTGCGCGCGCGGCTGGCGGAGGGGCTCGAGCGCTGCGCCGAGGCCGGCGTGCCCGCCGAGCACGTCGTGGTCGACCCGGGCATCGGCTTCGCCAAGGCGCCGGCGCACAACCTCGCGCTGCTCGGCGCGCTGGACGTGCTCCGCGAGCTCGGTCGTCCGGTGCTCGTGGGGGCGTCGCGCAAGTCGTTCCTCGGGGCGCTGCTGGACGCCGACGACGTCGACGCGCGCCTGGAGGGCAGCCTGGCCACCGCGGTCGCCGCGACCCTCGACGGCGCCGGGGTGCTGCGCGTCCACGACGTGCGCGAGACCGTGCGCGCGGTGACGGTCGCCGCGGCGCTCAGCGACCACTTCGCCGCCCCGGACCTGGGGTCGCGGTGATGGCCGAGGAGGCCCGCGAGGCCCTGCTGGCCGCCAACGCGCGGTTCTACGAGGGCTTCGAGTCGCTGGACCTGGACGTCATGAGCGCGGTGTGGTCGCACTCGGAGTCGGCCTCGTGCGTGCATCCCGGCGCCGAGATGGTGACCGGCTGGCCGCGCGTGCGGCGCTCCTGGGCGGCGATCTTCGCCAACACCGAGTACCTGCAGTTCATCGTCACCGACGAGCACGCCGAGGTCCTCGGCCCCGACGCCGGCGTCGTCACCTGCACCGAGAACATCCTGTCCAGCGCCGGCGAGGACGACCACCTCGGTGCCGCGCGGGCGGTGGCCACCAACGTGTTCGTCCGCGACCCGCGCCGCGGCTGGCTGCTGCTCACCCATCACGCCTCACCGGTGCTGCGCCGCGACGTCAGCGGCGAGGAGGGACCGTGACCGCTGATCGCATCGAGCTGCGCGGCATCCGCGCGCACGGCTACCACGGCGTCCTGCCCGCCGAGGCCCGCGACGGGCAGACGTTCGTGCTCGACGTGGTCGTCGAGCGCGACCTCTCCGCCGCGGCCCGCACCGACGACCTCGCCCGCACCGTGGACTACGGCGCGCTCGCCGCGCGGCTGCAGCAGGCCGTGTCCGACACCCGCTACGACCTCATCGAGGCCCTCGCCGGCCACCTCGCCGACCTCGCCCTCGCCGAGGAGGGGGTGACCGCCGTCGAGGTCCGCGTGGGCAAGCCGCACGCGCCCGTCACGGTCCGCCTCGACGAGGTGGCCGTCTGGGTCCGTCGGGAGGCGCCCGCCGCCGGCGGGTCGGCGCCCGGTGCCGGCGTGCCCGGTGCCGGCGTGCCCGGTGCGGCGCCCGGTGCCGTCACGCCGCAGGAGCCGGGGCCATGAGGCTCGTCGGCCCGCCGCTGCCCGGCGCGCCACGGGCGCTGGTGCGCCGCCCGTCGGTGGCGTTCCTCGGCCTCGGCACCAACATCGGCGACCGCCTGGCCAACCTCCAGCGCGCCGTGAATGGGCTGGGCGCGGTGCGCGGGGTCACCGTCGAGGAGGTCTCCAGCATCTACGAGACCGAGCCCGTCGGCGGCCCCGAGCAGGAGGCGTTCTGCAACTGCGCGGTGCGGGTGCGCTCCGAGCTCGGGCCCGTCGGGCTGCTGCGCGCCGGGCTGCGGGTCGAGTCGCGCATGGGGCGCGTCCGCGAGGTGCGGTGGGGACCGCGGCTCATCGACATCGACGTGCTGCTGTTCGAGCAGCGCATCGTCCGCCTGCCCCGCGTCGAGATCCCCCACCCCCGGCTGGCCGAGCGGGCCTTCGCCCTCGTGCCGCTCCTGGAGGTCGCGCCCGGCTGGACGCTGCCCGACGGGACGCCGCTGTCGCGGCTCGTCCCGCCGCTCGCGCCGATCGAGGGCGTCACGATGATCGGCCGCCAGGTGCGCCCGCCCGGCTGACCGCGCGGCGCTACGGTCTCCGCCGATGCGCCTGCTGACCGATCCCGCCGCGGTGCGCGCCCGAGCGCGCGCCGCGCGTGCCGAGGGCGGCGTCGTCGGGCTCGTGCCCACGATGGGCGCGCTGCACGCCGGGCACCTGTCGCTGGTCGACCGCGCTCGGGCCGACTGCGACCTCGTCGTCGTCAGCGTGTTCGTGAACCCGCTGCAGTTCGGCCCCGGCGAGGACTACGAGGCCTACCCCCGCGACCTCGACGCCGACGCGCGACTGCTGGCCGCGCACGGCGCCGACCTGCTGTTCGCCCCCGAGGCCGCGACCTTCACCCCGTCCGACG
>PUKE01000121.1 GCA_003550425.1 Nitriliruptoria bacterium | reverse complement strand
TAACGCTTTGCTTTTGGCTGGAGGCAAGGGCACAAGACTTAAACCGCTCACCGAAAGAATATGCAAACCCTCCGTCCCCTTCGGAGCCTCGCACCGTCTTATCGACTTTCCATTGAGCAACTGTATCAACTCGGGGATCGGAACGGTTGGGGTTCTCACCCGTCATGATTCCAAAAGCCCCGTTTTGAGGAAGATGCTTGAGGGGCTTGTTGAAAAGAAAAGATTTGACGGCGGCCTACATATCCTTCCTGAACAGTATGTGGGCGAATACCAGGGTACAGCAGACGCCGTCTACAAACGCATCGATTTTGTCGAATTCTTCGCTCCCAGGCAGACCCTAATACTCTGCGCGGATCACGTCTACAGAATGGACTACCGGAAAATGCTTGCCTTCCATCGCACCCGAAAAGCCGACCTCACCATCGCTGTGGTGGAGGTACCTTTGTCAAACGCTTCCCGTTTCGGCATCTTACACACCGACTCCGGGGGTCAGGTACTGGAGTTTGAAGAAAAACCAAAAGCTCCCAAAAACAACCTGGCCTCCATGGGTATCTATATTTTTGACCGCTCGGTACTGAAAAGGTATCTCGAAGACGACCAAAAGGATCCGGATTCGGAAAATGACTTCGGGAAAAATATCATCCCGAAGATGGTCGAGGATAAAAGCCGTGTATACGCCTATCGTTTCACAGGTTACTGGAAGGACGTTGGAACAACCGGAGACTTCTGGCAGGCAAACATGGACATGCTCCCTCCCGATCCCATCATCAACCTCGAGGATCCAAATTGGCCGATATATGCAAGCGATCACCTGCCTCCGGCGGAACCTACCCACTCCCCCCAGGAAGGGGTCGTCTTTTCCCGGGTTGGGGAAAATGCCAAAATCAACGGGGGGCACGTCGAACATTCGATTGTTTCGGGGGGAGTAACACTTGGGAAAGAAACCGAGGTTAAAAAATCGGTCCTCTTTCCGGGGGTAGGTATCGACCACAGGGAGAAAATAGAGAACGAGATCATTTGTAGGAAGGCAGAAATAACGATTTAGGAACAAGAAAAATCAGACGATTTCTGAAATCCTCAGCCCTTTTCTTTCACAAATTCAATTTTTATTTATTTTTACATCCAGTTTATACGCTCTTTATACCTGGATGGTTTAATGAAGTGCACAAGAAGGAAACAAAGTTTCGCAGGTTACAATCATGTCGGATAGGAGGGGTAGTAATGTCTGCATTCCAAAAATCATCGAGTCTGAAACTCCTACTTGCCTGTGTCCTTGTCGTTTCCCTGCTTGCCTTCTTCACCGTCGGATGTCTCGGCGGGGGAGCAGAGTACGACGAGGACTGGGAAGAATGGGAGGAGGAAGATTTTGAAGACGACGTCGAGGATGATTTCGACGATGATATAGAAGACGATGTGGACGATGACAACCTGGAAGATTAGTTGAAACTGCATACGGATAGGCTTTGAGGTCCCACCACTTCCCTGGTGGGACTTTTTTTGCTTTGTATGCTTACGTCATACCGCTATCCGTTAACTTCTTAAGTGGAATCCAAATGCCCTTATTTATATTTTGCATTTTATTTATGAGGAATTGACAACTTTATGGTCTAATTTATCATAAGGAAAACCCGCCTGCAAGCAGAGTGATCGGTTTCTGCACAAAAGAAAATAATAGTTTCAGTCGTCTACTAAGTACCGTTAAAAAAGGAGGATGAATATGACCGTGCTGATTGAAGTCCCCGTTTCACTCGTGCAGGCCACAAACCTAGCCGCTCTGGTTTTGGTCCAGTACAGCACTGGTTTGCTCGCCGAAAGAAAAAATGTTAAGGTCAATTACACACGCAAGATCAACCACTTCCTTCTCTTTCTCATTCCCATACTTTTGGGGAGGGGATATGCGTACAAGGAGTCGTTTTGGTTATTCAGCCTCGGCGCCTTCCTGGCTGTACTCAAGTTCGTATTTTACACAAAACCAATCCGAGAACGGATTCCTTTTATAAAAACAATGTTCAGTTCCTTCGACCGCCCCGAAGATCGTCCCTATACATTGCTGTGGATCACAACACAGACAGCAGCGGGATACCTGGTCATTCTGCCGATGGGGGTTTTCTTTGCGCGCTACAATCTTCTGCCCCTGGTGCTAATTCCGATCCTCATTTACGGTATTGGCGATGGGCTTGCAGAACCAGTTGGCGTACGTTTTGGGCGGCACAAATACCGCGTGTATGCCCTTTTTACAGATAAAACATTTTACAGGAGCCTGGAAGGGAGTGCCTGTGTTTTCATTACCAGCGTGATTGTTATCCTGTATTATCATCCGCATTTTAATCCCCAACAGTTGACTGTTGCCCTGGCAGTTATTCCGCTATTAATGACAATCACGGAAGCATTTTCACCACACACTTGGGACTCACCCTTTATGTTCCTCGTGGGTTATCTATCACTGTTTGGAATAATGCAGCTGTAGCTGACAGGCTTACGTTATTTTTGGAAAACTGACCAGTTCATATCTTTGACAAAAAGAGCGGTCAAATTTGAAAAATGCGGATAAATGCAAAACGACGATACTGAGTGTGTACATCGCTATTTGCATGCATCGTTCTTCTTCCAAAAAAAGTCACCCGATATGGCTATTCGCCCACTGCCATGCTACATGAATTAATCCAGAACTACAGGCTTATCTAGATGATATCTTCGGACAGTAATTTAACAAACTTGGCATGTGAAATGATTTATATTAAGACCTCCAGTAGTCTGTGGAGGTCTTTTTAAGCTTCTTCTCCGAAAAACTACGTTCGCCCCCAACGCCCCCCGGTCTTGGATACCTTTTCGCTATCTCTGAAAACGCAAGGATCGAACACGGGGGCTCTTTGCCTCCCCTGGCCGTCTGGAGAGACAACAGGAACCCCCTGCAGCCGTCAGGGGCGGCCCTCTCAGACCGCAGAATTGATTTTGGGGCTGCAAGGGAGGCCTGAAACTCATCCCTCCCCGGAGTTCGCCCGGTACTACCGGATCAGGTAAACGGACCACCGCCCTCTGCGATACCCGATGATCCTATCCATGGTCAACGAGGCCACACCGGGCAAACGTTTGAGTTCCTCTGGTGTGGCTCTGGTGTGGCCTCGTTGATATTGATCCTTTGTTTGCTTTCATTTTCAGGTATCATATTACCATCAAAGCGGTAGGGAGGAAGGACACGGCATGTATAGAATATATAAGTAGAAGAGTATAGCATGGTTTATATACAAGAGTAAAAAAATACATACCGAAAGGAAGAACACCCGTGGAGATCATTGCCGTGGTCAACCAAAAGGGGGGCGTGGCCAAGACAACGACCGCCATCAATTTGGGCGCCGCGCTTGCGGAACGCGGTCGGAATGTTCTGCTTGTCGATGTAGACCCACAGGCCAACCTGACCTCCGGCATCGGGTTCGTAAACAAGAAAAAAACGATCTATGCGGTCATGAAAAAAGAGGTGGGTTTCGCGGAGGCCATATACCCCACTGGTCTGGAACCTGAGGATTGGAAAGGAAAGATTGATATTGTTCCCTCCCACATCGAACTGGCCAACGCGGAACTCGAATTCTCCGGTGAGATCGGCAGGGAGACGATCCTTAAGGAGGCGTTTGAGGATGCGAAGGAGAGGATATCGGGGGCAGGCTACGATTATGTCATCCTGGATACAAATCCTTCTTTGGGTCTGCTTACCGTGAACGCCCTGAGCCTGGCGGATTCGCTCATCGTTCCGCTTGAACCCAGCATCTTCGCCCTGGATGGGATGGAACATTTAACGGATGTCATCCGGCTGGTGAAACGAAAGATCAACACCAAACTGCGGATCCGGGGCATCCTGCTCACACGGGTCGACGGAAGAACAAAGATCGCCGAAGAATTTTACGATGAACTCAAGGAGGTCTTCGGGGATAAGCTGTTTGATACCGTCATTCACCAAAATGTCCGCTTGAGCGAAGCCCAAACCGAGGGACTTCCAATCAACCTCTACGATGAGAAGGCTTCGGGCACAAGGGAATACGCTGCTTTGAGCGAGGAGTTGATCAGCAATGAGTAAAAGTCGGTACAAGGGTAAGGCCAAGGGCATCATGGATGGTCTGGAAGATCATGAAGAAAAGAGTAATGGAGTAAAAGATGAAAAGAGTAAATCGGTAAACAAAGGAAAGAATGATTCCTCTAAAGAAGATAGGAAGAAACGTTCTTTTATATTGTCCGAAACCCAGGTGGAAAAACTCTACATGCTCAAAGCCAAAAACAAAGACAAGACACTGTCGGCGATGGTCGGTGAGGCCATCGAGGAATACTACGAACAGCACATGGATAGCGACTAAGCTTAGCTTTGCGGGGGTAAGAAGAAGACCGTCTCATAAGGAGGATGAAATACACCTGCGCTTTGTAGAGATCTGGGGGCATTTCCTTGAGTTGAAACACGTATGCTCGCTCTCACCTTCACACTGCGAACATTCGGAAGAACCCCGAGTTCTCGATATTTATCTTTTCGGTGGCAGCTGAAGATTTCGGGTCCGAAATTCCGGTCATTGCATCACTCCTTTCTGCGTACCAACGTAGCCTGCGGTCCCTTCTCCTCCTCCT
>PUKE01000021.1 GCA_003550425.1 Nitriliruptoria bacterium | reverse complement strand
GGGTCGGGCAACGCGCTACCCGCCAGGTAGCCGCAGGCGCGCTCGGCCCGTTGACGCAGCACGCCCTTCAACGACGAGGCGGGCAGCCCCACGGTCCAGCCCATGCCGGCCGTCGTGTCCGCGTCCGTCTGCGCCGCAGCCCCGTGCGGTCTGGTCGGCGGCTGGCCAGCCTCGTCGTCTGCGCTCCACACCGCTAGCGGGAAGGGCAGGTTGTCCGGCTCACCGCTCCGGCGTTCCGAGGAGTCCAAAGGAAGGCGGCAGGCGAGCGGCTCGACGAGCGCGACGGCGAGCTCCAGGTGCAGCCATCGACCGCCGTGATGCTGCCCTTCCGATGCGCTCTCCCTGCGCCGACCATTCTCTGCCGAGTGTTGCTGCGGGCTCGGCGCAGGCTGCTGGGCGCCAGGCTCGCGATCGAGGGCTGCGCTGATCAGCGAAGCCGCGTCACGGCTTGTCTCGGTCACCGTGACGTCGCGAACCTCCACAGGGCACGGGCCCGCGCCGAGCCCGCCGTCGGGGGCCGCCAGCGCGCTAAGGGCATCGACGACGGTCGCGACGTCATCAGCCGGGCAGTCAAGGGTGAGCGCGAACTGCAGCCCAGGCGGCCAGGTCTCGGCGTCGAACAGCACGTGCTGCTGGGCTGCCAGGCGACGGCGATCGATGCCCACCCGGGGGCGCACCTGCGTGGCGGGCCACAGCTCAGGCTCAGCGGGCAAGAGCGGCACCGGCTCGTGCACCAGCACCCGCGAGGGCTCGATGACCTGGCCGGGAGCACGCTCGCCGGTCTCCAAGGGCTGGTCGCCACCGAAGACGCGCGCAGCCGCGTGGGGGTCGCGTCGGACTGCGGCTGCCCGCAACGCTCCCGCCAGGCTCGTGCCCGGCAGACGCGGACGACCGCGCTGATCGCGTTGGACAGGGAGCTCGCTGCGCTCGTCGGGGGCGCCTTCGCCGATGCGCAGCGGACCCCGCGTCACAAGGGTCGCGCTAACCCGTCGATCGCGTCGCTGTGCCGTGCCGCTCACCGCGCCTCTCCCTTGTTCAGCTTCGCCTCGCGACCGCGCAACGCCAGCTCGGCGGCCACGTCGTCGACGAGCCAGACGCGCTCGTGCTGCGAGGCGAGCTGGAGGGTGTCGCACGCTGCGTCGTACTGCTCTACGGCCCTTCGCCGCCGGTCTCGCTGCTGCTCGCCGGCGCGGCCGCTGCGGCCACTGAGCGACTGACGGTCGGTGGCCTGGCGCTCCTCGCTGCGCTGCCCTTCGGCGTGATGTTGCCGCACCGTCGGCTGACCACCATCACGCACCGTCTGGGCGATCCCTTGCCATGCCGATCGGCTGACGCGGGCCTTGAACAGCTCCGCGGCGACGTCACGAGCGGCTGTGGCGATCTGTTGGCGCCGGTCGCTGGTCGGCTCGCCGCGGCGGGTCGGCCACGCCTGCCAGCGAACCTGGCCATGCACCGGTGAGTCGATCGCGACCGCCCCGTAGCCCTCGGCCTGGCGCCAGCCGATCCCGCCAGCGCTGACCAGCCGCGCCACGGCTTCCTCGGGCGCGGAGAAGCGCACGACGCTGCCGGCGGCGATCGCGGTATCCACGGGCTTGGAGGTGCGGTGCAGCGCGTCCCAACCACCAGCTGGCGTGGTGCGCACCGCGGCTTCGTGCACCTCGACGTCAGCGGCGTCGCAGCCCAGCACCTCAGTGGCCAGCACCTCGGGGTGGCTGACCGCAGTGATGCTGCGCTGATAGCCGTCGAGCAGCACGGTGTCGCTGTGAAACATCAGCGTGCGCGAGGTGTCGGTCGCGGGCGGTGGTGTCGTCTCGGCGGGCTGAGGCTCGTCGAGCTGCACCTCGACCTCGCCGAGCACGGTGCGTGCCCGTCCCACCGACAGCGGGATCGGCTGGCCGACGGGCAGCTGGCACCCCTCCAGCAGCGCCTCGACGTCCTCGGCCTCCCCTCGGATGGCGACACCGAACCGGCTGCCGGCGGCCACGAGCCGTTCCTCGAACAGGGCCTGCTGGGCCGCGCGACGGCTGCCGTCGCTCATGGTCCCGATCCGCTGGCGCGACACCAGCGCATGGTCGTGGGCAACGAAGCGACCCTCGCCGTTGGTTGGCACGGTCACGAAGCCGCGCTGACGCTTCAGCGCCGCAGGACGGGGTCCGTGGTCGGCGGCCTCGCACAGCTGCAGGCCTTGGCGGGTGATCACGTCGCCCGCGAAGTGGCCTGGATGGAACCCGTCGAGCTTGCAGGCCAGCAGCGTGAACGGCGCCGGGACGGTCGGCTCGTCCTCGGCCAAGGGGTAGGCGTGCTCGAAGCGCACGCGCCCGGACTGGAACAGCTGCTGGAAGCGGGCGTCGGGCTCGCGGCTGGCCAGCCAGCGCGCGGCGAGCGCGCCGCGCAGCGCGCTGCCCGGCACATACGGCAGGCTCTCCATGACGTTGTCGGCGCGCTTGCGCGCTCGCAGCAGCAACTCGCTGGTGGCCAGCGCCGTCCCTCGGACCTCGATGCGGCGACTCACCGGTGGATCCCTTCTCGCTCGCCGACGCCCGGCAGCGCGGTCGACAGCAGCGCGGTCACGGTCTGCCCGTCGAGGCCGCTGGGCTGGGCCCCGTCGATGGCGACCTCCACCCGACCGAACCCGCGGTTGACCCCGGAGCCAAGGGCTGACACCGCGGCTAGGCCGGTCAGGCCCACCGCGAGGCTGCGTGCCGCCGCTTGTGCGAGAGGGACCTGTGGATCGCCTTGGTGCGCCAGTGCTGCAGCGTCCGCGCGCAGCCGCATCGACAGCACCAGCGGGACCGCGCCTTGCGGGCTGGGGCTCAAAGGCTCGACGATCTCGACGGTGCGCAGTCGGCCAGGGCGCGCGGTGCGGTGCTCCGACAGCGAGACGTTGGTGGTGGTGGTGACCACAGCCTCACGATCGGTCCATGGTCGGGCCGTGGAGAAGCGCAGCGCGCCGGGATGGTCACCGTCGCGAGTGCCCTCGCCACCGAAGGCGCGCATGATCTCGGCGTCCGTGAAGGGGTGGTCGACCGCATGGGCGAGCGCGTCACGCGCCGCGCCCTTCAACGCAGTCGCGGGAACGATGGGCACGTGAGTCAGGGGATCGCGAGGGACGGTGTCGTCGGCGACCACGCCAGGGCGGCCCGTGTGCACCGCCAAGGGGCTGCGCAGCGTCAGGTTGATCTCTGCAGACGGCGACACCAGCGCCGCGGGTTGCCCGGTGCTCACGGGGTGCTCCTCAACGCTCGTAGCAGCAGCAGGTCCTCGAAGGGGCTGCCCTCGCCGCGCCCCTCATCGAGCCACGGCGAGGGCACGTCGCGGGTCAGCATGGAGGCGCCCAGCTGCTGATACACCTCGGAGAGGGCGCTGCGGGATGCGCGGTCCTCGTCCAGCATCGCGCGTCGCCATTCCCGCTCGGCGAGCCGGCCGCCCTCACGCAACGCCGTGACCACGTTGCCGGCCCGATGCGGCGACATCGTGAGACCGGTTGCCGCGCTTGCCACCGCATCGACCAGCCGGGCCGGGTAGGCAAGGCCCTGGTTGTGGTCCGAGGCCAGCTCGGCGCGCACCGCCCCAGCGGACTCCACGGCGAAGGCCACATGGGGTTCAGGCTGGTCGTCGCCGCTGGCACGGCTCGCCTTCTTCGCGCGCCCCTCGAGGTCCTTGGCGGCGTCGAGCGCGGTCGAGAACGGCAGCGAGTCATGGCAGATCAGCACTCCCGCCGACATCGGCAGGGTCGGCACGGCCGTGGCCATCGCCGCGGCCACCGGCACGGCCACGTCGGCCGGCACCGCGAGGCACACGTCGTCGCCCGCTCGCACGACAGGGTTGTAGGGCAGCGGGGTGGCGGTGTCACGCGCAGCCACGCCGGCGCGCAACGCGGCCGCGAGCGCCTCCTCGACCGCCTCCTCGATATCACGAGACAATGCGTGCAAGTCCGCAGGCGTTGTCAAGCGCGTGACGCGTTGCCCGACGCCGTCACCATCGGCGGCAATGATCCCCATGTACCCGCGGTAGCGGTCCGCTCGCGTCGCCGAGCCAATGTCCCTGAACTCTGGGGCCAGCTCGACGCCCTCGACGCCAGCGATGTCACCGCGATGCTGACTGGCACGCTGACGCGCGATGCAGGCATCACACCAGGGAGCGCTCGCGTCACGGTCACGGCGAGGTGGTGCCTGCGTCGCTGTCGACGTTCCGCAGGCCGCGCACAGTACGGTGCCCGGCAGCAGCGGCGGGAGAACGCCAGCCGGCGGCCCTGCATCTCGGCTGTCGAGTGAGGTCACCGAACGGATCGCCTGCTGGAAGGCCGTCCCGTCGCTGGTCATCTCGCCCGCGGTGAAGGGGGCCACCCCGACATCGACGACGCCGCCGGGCAGACGAGCCCGCAAGCCGCGGCGCAGTTGGGCAGCCGCGTCGTAGGCCAGCTGGTGGTCAGCGAACACGCCCGTCAGCGTCCCCGAGGCCACCACCGGTAGCCAATAGCCATGGTCCGGTGGCGCATCGCCGCGGCCGGCCTCCGCACGCGAGACCTCTTCCACCCCCACCTGTCGCAGATGCTCCCGCAGCTCCTCGGCGGCCTCGTGGAAGGCCTCCCACAAGAGGCGACTGCCGCCACGCAGCACCGCGAGCTCGGTGGCTCCCG
>PUKE01000093.1 GCA_003550425.1 Nitriliruptoria bacterium | reverse complement strand
CTTGACGCGCGCCCAGCTCCCACAGCTCTGCCGTCGCGCCGCGGTCGCGCAGCGCATCGCACAGCCCGCGGGCGGGGCCGTCCGGCTCGCCGACCACCACCAGCGGACACGACAACGGGAGCCGGTGGTCGGGGTCGTCCACGTGGACCGCGCGGCTGGACAGCCGCGCCGCGTGCGCCCGGTGCTCGGGCGCGTCCGCGGCCAGGCCATCGGGGTCGTGCGGGGCCGGCCACCGCGCCTTGTGTCGCAGGACGCGGTCGACGGCGGCCTCGAGGCGATCGGCCGGGAGCCGCCCACGCTCGACCGCGTGCACGATGCCCTCCACGACCGCCCGGGGATCCGGCGGCGTGAGCAGGACGTCCGCGCCTGCGGCCAAGGCCGCGACGGCCGTCTCGACCGGGTCACGGTCGGCGAGCGCGGCCATCGCGAGCGAGTCGGTGAGCACCAGGCCGTCGTAGCCGAGCTCCTCGCGCAGCAGTCCGGTGGTGATGGCCGCGGAGGTGGTGGCCGGCTCGTGAGGGTCGAGCGCGGGCGCGAGCAGGTGGCCGGTCATGATGCCCGCCGGCGGTGCGGCCGCCAGGAGCTCGGCGAAGGCGGCGACATGGACCGATCGGAGCGCATCTGCGCTCGCATCGCAGCGGGGCAGCGCCAGATGGCTGTCCACGGCGGTCGCCCCGTGGCCGGGGAAGTGCTTGGCCACGCTGGCCACCCCGGCGTCGTGCAGGCCCTGGACCGCGGCCTGGGCGTGCGTGACGACGGTCGCGACGTCGCTGCCGAAGGCGCGCTCCCCGAGCACCGGGTTGGCCTGCGCGTCCACGTCCACGACGGGAGCGAGGTCCAGGCCGATGCCGCAGGCCCGCAGCTCGCGCGCGCCCGCGGACCAGCGCGCGCCGGCATCGCTCACAGGGGATCGCGCCAGGGCCCGCGCCGACGGCCAGCGCGTGGCTGGCGGCGGCAGGCGGGCCACACGGCCCCCCTCCTCGTCGCTGGCGATGGCCAACGGCACGCTTCCACCCGCCTGTGCGGCCGCCTCTTGGAGGTCGCGCGACAGCGCCGCCAGCTGGCGCGGGTGCGCGCAGTTGCCGCTCCACGCGAACAGGACGATGCCGCCGGGCGTGAGGGAGCTCACCGCCTCAGCGGGCGTGTCCACGCCAAGGCGGTGGCGATTCCTCGGGTCGGCGCGATCGCTGTCGGGGCCGAACACCGTGATCCAGCAGACCTGGGCGGCGAGCTCGCGCACGTCGAGACGGGCACGCCAGCGGCGCGCCTGGGTCGCGGGCTCCTCGACGTGCCCCTGGTCGTCAGGCGCGCCGGCCGTGCGCCCCGCACCCCGCGCGGTCATGCGGCGAAGGACTCCACGCCGCCCACGAGCGTGCGACGGACAGTGAGCGCGTCGTCGAGCACCGCGACGTCGGCGACCGCACCGGGCCGCAGGCTCGCGGTGCGCCCGAGCAGCGCCGCGGGTGCCGCCGTCGCGGCGTGGACCGCCTCGGGCAGGTCGGCGCCGAGGTCGACGAGGTTGCGCACGGCGGCATCCATGGTCAGCACCGAGCCGGCGAGCGTGCCGTCCTCCAGGCGCGCGCTCGCGTGGTCGACGTGCACCGTGCGGTCGCCGAGCGCGTAGGTCCCCGGGCCCTGCCCCGCCGCCGCGATGGCATCGCTGACCAACGCGAACCGCGGCCGTGAGCAGCGCCAGGCGACCACGCTGGTCTCGGCGGCCAGGTGCACGCCATCGACGATCGCCATGACCGTCGCATCGGTGCGCGCCAGGGCGGCGCCCGCCACGCCGGGGTCCCGCGAGCGCCAGCGGCGCATCGCGTTGTGGACGTGGGTCACCGACCGCGCGCCCCGATCGAGGGCCTCGTGGGCCGCGTCCGCGTCCGCGCCGGTGTGGCCCAACGACACCGTGACCCCGCGTTGGACCAGGTGGGAGACGAGCGCCTGGCCACCAGGCTGCTCGGGCGCCACGGTCATCAGCGCGACCGGTGCCAGGCCCAGCAGATGGTCGGCGAGGGCGAGATCGGGCTCGCGCACGTTCGCTGGGTCGTGCGCCCCGGCGAACTCCGGCGCCAGGAACGGCCCCTCGAGGTGAACGCCCGGCAGACGGGGGGCCGTGACCCGCTGGCGCGCCTCGGTGAGCGTCGCGAGCGCTCGCTCGGTGCGCTCGAGGGGGCTGCTGATGAGCGTCGGCAGGAAGGTGGTCACCCCCGTGGCCGACAGCGCGGCGGCAGCGCCCTCGTAGTCCTCGGGCTCGGCGGCCAGGAAGTCCACGCCGGCGAAGCCGTTGACCTGCAGATCGACGAAGCCCGGCACGGCCAGGCCCCGGCCGGCCGGGCTCAGCCCGACCCGTGCCACCGTGCCATCGACGACCTCGGCGTCCCCCGGCACCCGCTGCCCCTCCACCAGGGTGGCGGCCACTCCGAGTCGCATCGCGGCCTCCTGTCCTCGTGCCTTGCCGGCATGGGGGGCCAAGCCATCCCTGACTGGTCTGCCCCTCGCTGGAGCGCTGCCGCATGGGATCAACGCCAAAGCGCCATGGTGGACTAGACCACTTGCCGATGCAAGGTGTGGACGGTGTCAGGCCCGCCGCGCTGGTCGCCGCCGGCGCGCCCGACGCGACCGCCGTGTCGCCAGCGCATAGGCTGTGAGCCCCTCGGCAGCCCGGCTCCGGGTCCGAGGGCACAGCCGCAGCCGTGCAAGGACCGTGCCCGTGTCCCACCCGCTCGCCCTCCTCGCCCGGCGGGGCGTGGAGACCGCGTTCGCTCCGATCCGCCTGCTCGACCAGCTGCTCAGCACCCCCACCGAGCCCGAGGAGGAGCTCGGCGCCGAGGTCGACACCCCGTGGTTCACCCCCGACGTGTGGGTCACCGAGGACTTCGAGGACCCGACGCCGCTCGACCGCGATCGCGAGGACGCCGAGGAGCGCACCGTCCTGCCGCCGCTGGAGCAGTGGCTGGCCGAGCGCGCCGAGCGCGCCGAGCACCTCCCCGAGGCGGCCCGCACCGGCGCGCAAGAGGCCGCGTTGATCCGCGCGATGGCCGACACCGCCGACGAGCGCACGGGGCTGGTCGACGAGCTGGGGGAGGCGCTGGACGACCGGCTCGGCGTGCTCGGGGACGTCGTCGAGGAGGGCGTCGACCTCGTCGAGGACTCGCTGGGCACCCACCGCCGGGTCTGGACCGACGAGGACGCCGACGACGACGAGGTCGAGCGCGCCCACATCGAGGTCCGCGGCGTGGAGCAACCGGAGGCCACCGCGCTGCGGCGGCGCCTGGTCCACGCCCTCCAGCGCCTCGAGCAGGTCCACTGGGTCGAGGTGAACGCCCTGACCAGCCGCGTGGCGATCGCCTTCGACGAGGCCTCGCCGGTCTCGGCGCTCGTGCAGGTCATCGAGGCCGTCGAGGACCACCATGGGCTGCGCGAGGAGCGTCTCGACGAGCAGCACCGCAAGCCGGTGTGGGACGCCGAGAGCCGCGCCGAGCATCCCGCCGACGTCGAGCCGATCCATCGCACCATCGCCACGATCGCCGGCAACGTCGTGGGCCTTGGCTACGCCGCGGTCGGGCGGGCCGCGCGCCTGCCGCGCCTGCCCACCGAGCTGGCGTCCGTGGCGAGCCTGGTCGACCACAACCCCTGGCTGCGGCGCCGCATCGAGCAGGTCCTGGGGCGCCGCGCCACCGAGCTGGTGCTGCCGCTGGGGGCCGCGGCCGGCTCGGGCGCCTCGCAGGGTCCGGTGGGCATCCTCGTGGACCTCGGCCACCACGGCCTGCGCCTGTCGGAGCTGCGGGCGCGCCAGCGCGTGTGGCAGCAGCGCGAGCCCGAGTTCTACGCCGACGCCGACTCGGGGACCATCGAGCCCCCCGACGTCAGCCCGCGGCCGGTCCCGCTGCCCCAGGGCCCGGTCGAGCGCTGGTCCCAGCGCATCTCGCTGGCCTCCCTTGGCGGGTTCGGGGTGGGGCTGGCCACCACCGGCGACCCGCGGCTGAGCGCTGACGCGTTCCTGGCGGGTATGCCCAAGGCCGCGCGGCTCGGGCGAGAGGCCTTCGCCGCCCAGCTCGGGCGCACGCTGGCCGCGCGCGGAGCGGTGCCGCTGGACGCCAGCGCGCTGCGACGCCTCGACCGCGTGGACACCGTCGTGATCGACAGCGACGCCCTGGTCACCGGCACCCGCGTCATCGACGACGTGGTCACCTTCAACGGTGCCGATGCCGAGGACGTGCGCCACGTCAGCCAGGCGCTGCTCGACCCCCACGACCTCACCGCCTCCCGCCGGCAGGGCGCGTGGTCGCTGCGCCCCCTGGCCGACGTCGCCGAGCTGCCGCCCGGCGGGGCGTTCCACGCCGCCGAGCTGCGCGGCGAGGGCGCGGTGCCGCTGGTGGTGCTGCGCGAGCAGACGGTGGTCGGGATGGTCGGCGTCGAGGCCGAGCTCGACCCGGGCGCCGAGCACGTGGTGCAGGCGGTGCGCGAGGCTGGGCTGCGCCTGCTCGTCGCCGGCCGCAAGGGCGACGCCGAGCGGCTGATCCGCGCCGACGGGCGCCTGCCGCGCGGCGTGCGCCTCGGCGAGGCCATCCGCCACCTCCAGGCGCTGGGCTCGACCGTCATGCTGATCAGCCGGCGCGGCAAGAACGGGCAGGCCGCCGCCGACGTCGGCGTGGG
>PUKE01000038.1 GCA_003550425.1 Nitriliruptoria bacterium | reverse complement strand
GGTGGGGAGCAGGCCCTGGCCGACCTCGACGACGCCCCGCTGCCCGACGAGCCGTTCGCCTGGGAGCGGGTGCCGGCCGAGGTGCACGGGCGCGTGGGCGAGGTGCTGGCGCTGCTCGACGAGGTGTGCGAGGCGCACCTGGGGGTGGAGGTGCGCACCGCGTGCCGGCGGCTGCTCGCCGACGTGGCTGCCGCCGATCCCGCCCGCTTCGGTGGCCGTGGCCGCGCGGACACGGCGGCTGCCGCGCTGGCGTGGATCGTGGCCAAGGCCAACGGCCTGCTGTCGTCCTCGGGGCTGACCGCCAAGCGGCTGCTCGGCTGGTTCGGCGTGTCGGGCAGCGTCTCGCAGCGGGCCGACACGCTGCTGCGCGCCATCGGCGTGGAGCGCGCCGACGCCTCCCGTGCCCTGATGCTCGGCACGCCGCGCTACCTCGTCGCCGAGACGCGCCGGGCGATCATCGCCGAGCGCGACCACCACGGACTCGACGCGATGGCGCGAGCCGGTTCCCCACGTCATGACCCCGCGGGGACCGAGGGCCACCAGCCTCGCGTCCCCGCCCGCCAAGGCTCGGAGGGCCCGCGATGAGGACCGAGCTGCTGCGCGCGCTCGAGGCGCTGCGACGCCGCCTCCCGGCGGCGGAGCCGCCCCCGCCCTCGCAGCTGGTGGGGCTCGCGCTCCTCGGCGTCGCGCTGGCGCTCGTGGTCGCGGCTGGCCTCGTCGAGCAGGCGCGCGAGGGGCCGGGGACCGACGCGCCCGTGGCCGATGCGCCCGTGGCCGACGCCCCGGGTGCGGAGGGCTCGCCCGCCGACGGCTCGCCCGCGGACGGCTCGGGGGGCTCGAGCGGCGGGGCGCTCGCCGACGCTGGGGTCTCGCCCTGCCCCGGGCCACCGCGCGCGGGTGGGTCGACGCTGCTGTCGGTCGTCGGCGGGGAAGGTGCCGCCGGCGCGGATCGCGCTGACCAGGACGCCCCCGGCGCGCTGGAGCGCCTCGACGCCGGCGCGGCCCGCAGCGTCTCGGCGCGCGCCGAGCAGCCCGCGGCGATCCGCTGGGAGGACGCCCCTGCCGTGGCGGCCTGGACCCTCGACGACGACGCCGGTCCGCCGCTCGCACTCGCCTGCCCGCCGGCGCCGGCGAGCGGCTGGTCGGTCGCCGGCTTCGACACGACCCTCGGCGCGGCCTCCACGCTCCACCTGGCCAACCCCTACTCGGCTGACGCCGTCGTCCGGGTGCGGCTGCTGACGCCCGAGGGTCCCCGGGCGCCGGTGCGCACCGAGGACGTCCTCGTGGAGGCCGGCGGCCAGCGCGCCCTCGACCTCGCCGAGCTCGAGCCCGGTCTCGACGACCTGGTCGCCGAGGTCACGGTGCGAGAGGGGCGGGTGGTGCCCTACGGCACGCTGGCGGTCGGGTCGGCCCATGCCCGCGACGACGCCGCCGACGTCCTGGGCGACGCCGACGCCGCCGACCTCGAGGACTTGGAGGATCCCGACGCGCTCGGCGCGACCGTGCTGCACCCGGTGCCCCTGGGTGGGGACGACGAGGAGCTGGTCGCCGCGGGCGCTCCCCGGGCGTCGGATGCACGCTCGTGGGTGCTGGTCGCCAACCCGGCCGACGAGCCCGCGTCGTTCGAGCTCGAGGACACCGGCCCCGCCGGAGCCGCGGGTGGCGCGCCCGACGAGGCTGGCGTGGAGCGCACGGTCCCGGCGGGCTCCACGCTGCGCCTGGAGCTCGACGAGCTCGGCGTCCCCGAGGACGCCGGCCTGGCCGTGCGCCCCCTGGAGGGGGCCGAGCTGATCGCCGCCCTGCTGACGACGACCACGGGCGTCGAGCCCACGGATGCCGACGAGCCCGACGAGGACGACGCCGACGAGGACGACGCGGACGAGGACGACGGGGACGAGGACGACGGGGACGAGGACGACGGGGACGAGGACGACGGGGACGAGGACGACGGGGACGAGGACGACGAGCCCGCGGGCGACCTCGTGGCCGAGCCGCTGCGTCCGGCCGGGGTGCTGTGGGGCGGCGTCGGCCCCGCCGCCGCAGCGCGTCACCTGCACCTCGCCAACCCCTCGCGGGAGCCCGCGACGGTGACCGTCGAGGTCGGGGGCGAGCCGGCGCCGGGATGGGACGAGGGCGAGCTGCCCGCCCGCGGGGCCGAGGTCGTCGCGCTGGACGTCGCGGCGTCGCGGGAGGCGGTGGTGCGGGTCGACAGCACCGACCCGATCGCCGCCACCCTCGTGACCGCCGACGAGGACCCCGTCCAGCATCGCGCCCTGCCGACCGTCGACCTCGAGGCCTTCACTGCCGACCCGGTCCCCGCGCTGCGCGACCCGGGCCTGCCCGGGGACCTCGCCCCTGCAGCGCCGGGCGAGTCGGCGGAGCCTTGAGCGGTTCCATCGTCGTGGGAGGCCGGTCGCGTACCGTTGCCGCCATGGTCGAGCCGTCACCCGAGCGCCACTGCGGCAAGCCGGGCTGCTCCCGCCCCGCCGCGGCCACCCTGCTGCTGCGCTACGGCGAGCGCGTGGCGGTCCTGATCGACGACGTCGCCGACGACGAGCCTGCGCGCCTCGACCTGTGTGCCCCGCACACCGCGCGCCTGACGGTGCCGCGTGGGTGGGACCTCCACGACCGGCGCGGGACCGAGCCCGAGGGCCAGCCCGAGGCCGAGACGGGGTCCGAGGCCGACGTCGCGGAGCCGCCCGACGTCGTCGAGGTCCCCACGCCTGGCGCCCGGGTCGACGACCCGTCGGACACCGAGCCTCGCGACGAGCCCCCAGAGCCCGACCTCGCCGAGGAGCTGGCCCTTGGGACCAGTGAGGCCAGGCCTCCCGCGAGCTCGACCGGTCGGACCCGGCGAGGGCAGAGCCGCTACGCGGCGCTGATGGCCGCCCTGCCGCGCATCGCGGCCGAGCATGCCGCCGCGCGCCGCGGCGACCCCGCGGGTGCGAGCCCGCTGTTCGAGGAGACCTCGCGCGGGGCGTCGGCCCCCCAGTCGTCGCCACCCGCCGAGGATGAGCCCACCGACAGCATGCCCGAGGCCACGGAGGCCGCCGACCCCGCGCCTGCCGACGCCGAGCCGGACCCCGCTCCTGCCGACGCCGAGCCGGACCCTGCGCCTGCCGACGCCGAGCCGGACCCCGCGCCTGCCGACGCCGCGCCCGAGGCGGCATCGGATGCGGAGGCCGGGCACGAGGCGGAGGCGCCCACCGACGCCGCCGACCCCGCCGACCCCGCAGGCGCCGAGTGGCTGGACCAGCCAGCGCTGCCATGGACCGAGGCCGACACGAGCCAAGCCGCGTCCGAGCCGTCCGCTGCGTCCGAACCGTCCGCCGAGGACGCCGTCGTCGTCGAGCTGCGAGGCTCGGCGCGCCGGGGTGAGTCGCGCCAGCGCCAGGGAGGCCGGCGAGGGCGCGGGGGCTCCCGGCAGGAGCGCGCGCCGTCGACCGACGACCCTGACGCCGACGAGCCCGACGCCGACGAGCCCGACGCCGACGACCCCGACGCCGACGACCCGCGCCGGTGACCCCCACCGGGCGTGGCGGGGGCCGCACCACTACGCTCGGCCGCGTCCCGCGGCAGCCGCCCGAACCCTGGTGACCTGGAGGACCGCATGCCGGTGGACCCCGAGCTCGTCGCGCTGCTGGTGTGCCCCGCCTGCCACGGGGACATCGAGTACAAGGAGCGCCGCGCGGTCATCGTGTGCACCGCCTGCGGCCTGCGGTATCCGGTCCGCGACAACATCCCGGTGATGCTGGTCGAGGAGGCCGAGCGTCCCTCGCCCTCGGGCGGGACACCTGGCGCCGCCAGCGGCGGGTCCTCGGCCGGCGCCGAGGGCGGTGAGGTCGCCGGCGAGGGCGGAGAGGAGTCCTCGTGAGCGCGCAGGAGCGGGCCGTGCGCGTGGCCGCGGACCTCGGGGCGCGCATCGCGCCGCGTCAGCCCGTGGCGCTGGTCACGCTCGGCTCGGGGCTCGGCCCCGTGGCCGACGAGGTCGAGGACGCCGTCGAGGTGCGCCCCACCGACGTCGGCCTCCCGGAGTCGACCGTGCCGGGTCACGCCGGCCGCCTCGTCGCCGGCACGCTGGCCGGTCAGCCGGTGCTGGTCCAGCGCGGGCGCGTGCATCGCTACGAGGGGGTGCCCGCCGACGACGTCGTGGCCACCGTCCGCGCCGCCGCGGCGCTCGGCTGCCGCTTCTTCCTCGTCACCAACGCGGCCGGCGGGCTGCGCGACGCCCAGTCGCCCGGCGAGCTCATGGCGCTGTCGGACCACCTGAACCTGACCGGCGACACGCCGCTGGTCGGACCGCAGTTCGTCGACCTCGGCGACGCCTACGATCCGACCCTGCGCGAGCGCGCCCACGCGGTCGCCGAGCGCGCCGACGTGCCGCTGGGCGAGGGCGTGTACGCCGGTGTGCGCGGCCCTGCCTACGAGACGCCCGCCGAGGTCGCGATGCTGCGCGGCATGGGTGCGGACGCGGTCGGGATGTCCACGGTGCTCGAGGTGATCGCGGCGCGCGCAGCGGGCCTGCGCGTGTGGGGCTGCTCGTTGCTGACCAACGTGCACCGACCCGGTGGCACCCCGGTCGACCACGAGGAGGTCCTCGCCGCGGCGCAGGACGCCGGCCCGCGCCTGGCCGCGCTGCTGCGCGGGCTGCTCGCCGACCTCCCGCGCTGACGCGCTCGGCGGGCCGCATCGCGCGCGACGCGACTGGCCGCGCCCGCGCGCGATGCGGTTGGCCGCGCCCGCTGGCGCGCGGCGGTCGGCTACGCTGGCCGACGGCTCGGCGTGGCAGCGGGTGCGTCGACCGGACCGACCGCCGTCGGCGCCGGCGTCAGCGGGACCCACGGCCCTCCGGGCCGGGGCCGCGCGTCGTGCGACCGCACCGCCTGGGCCTCGTCACCCCTGTGACCTCTGCGCACCTGGAGCCAGCATGAGCGAGCCAGACGACCGCGCTGGCGCGGCCGCCGAGCCTGCCGGGCCCGGGCCTGCGGGGCCCGAGCCCGCGGGGCCCGAGCCCGACGGCGCGGTCCTCGCCGAGCTCGTCGCGGTGCTGCGCGAGCGCGCCGCCGACCCGCCACCCGGCTCCTACTCGGCGACGCTGCTCTCCGATCCCGAGCGCGCGCAGCGCAAGATCATGGAGGAGGCCTTCGAGCTGTGCCTCGAGCTGGGGCGCGAGCCCGTCGACGTCGAGCGCGCCGCCAGCGAGGCCGCCGACGTGGTCTTCCATGTCCTGGCAGGGCTCGTCGGCGCCGGCGTGCCCTGGCCTGCGGTGCTCGCCGAGCTCGCCGAGCGCCGCGGCGCCCCGCCGCGCGCGGCCGCCTCGGACTCCTCGGCCTCCCCGGCCCCCTCGGCCGCCTCGGCCTCCCCGAGCTCTCCGACCCCCGATCCCCGACAGGAGCCCTCGTGACCCCGACCATCGCCGTGCCCAGCCGAGGCCGCCTCCGCGACGAGGTCGCGCGCCTGCTGGGCGACGCCGGCTACCCCGTCGGCATGCTCCACGGCGCCGGATCCATCGCGCGCCTCGACGGCGTCCGCGTGATCGAGATGCGCCCGCGCGACGCGGCCGCCGCCCTGGCGGCCGACCAGCTCGACGCCGCGTTCGTGGCCACCGACCTGGTCCTCGAGCACGACCTCGACGACTGCCCCGCGCTCCCGCTCGGGTTCAGCCGCTCCGACCTGGTGCTCGCCAGCCGCGAGGACGACGGCCGGGCCAGCGTGGCCGACCTCTCCGGTGGCGTGATCTCCACCCACCTGCCCAATGCCACCCGCCGCTACCTCGCCGAGCACGGCGTCGAGGCGACCGTGGTGGAGATGGGCGGCTCGCTCGAGGGCGTCGCCGCCGCGGGGCTGGCCGACGCGATCGTCGATCTGCGCGAGACGGGCACGTCGCTGGCCCAGAACGGCCTGCGCGTGCTCGACGAGATCGCATCCTGCGAGGCGCTGCTGGTGCGGCGCGCGTCCGAGGACGCCCCGCCCGCGCTGCTCGACCTGGAGCTGCGCGCCCAGGCCGTCCTCGAGGCGCGACGCCACCGGTACGTGATGCTGCACGTGCCGCGCGCCCACCTGGACAAGCTGCAGGACCTCTTCCCGGGGCTCGCCGCTCCCACCGTCCTCCCGCTGGCGGGACGCGACGACCTGGTCGCGGTGCACCTCGTCCTGTCGGGCCGCGAGCTGTGGGAGAAGCTCGGCCAGCTGCGCGACCTCGGCGCGACGGGGATCGTCGCCCTGCCGCCCCAGGCGCTGCTGCCCTAGCCGCCGGCTGCGGCGGGCTCGGCCCGCGCCCGGTCGGCGGGTCCGGCGCACGCGTGGTCGGCGGGTCCGGCCCGTGCCCGGTCGGCGGGTCCGGCTCGAGCGAACCGGGTGCAGATCGGCCCTCCTGTGGTGGTCTGTGCACCCAGTTCCGGGGCCGGCAGGCGACTGGGTGCAGAGGGGACCGCTGGTGTCGCCCTGTGCACCCAGTTCGAATGCGCTCGTCGGACTGGGTGCAGATCGGTCGCTGTGTGGTCGTCTGTGCACCCAATGCTCCGGTGGGCTGGGCGGTCGTGGTCGTCGATGCACCCAGAGCCGCCTCGGCGGGGCGAGCGGGTGCAGATCGGCCCTCCTGTGGTCGTCTGTGCACCCAGTTCCGGGGCCGGTAGGCGACTGGGTGCAGATCGGACCACGGGAAGGCCGCGCGGTCGGGGCGCGGGCGCCGGTCGGGACCACGGGAAGGCCGCGTGGTCGGGGCGCGGGCGCCGGTCGGGACCACGGGAGGGCCGCGCGGTCGAGGCGCGGGCGCCGGTCGGGACCCCGAGGCGCCGCGGCGCCGGGGCGCCTCGCCTGTGGATCCCGGGCGTCGGCCGGCACCAGGCGTGGCCTAGCCTCACCGGGATGAGGCCCGGGGGCGCGTTGCTCGACCTGCTGATCCCGCACCGGTGTGCCGGCTGCACCGTGCCCTGCCACGGCGCGTGGTGCCCACGCTGCGCCGATCGCCTCGCGGCCCTGGCGCTCGTGGATGGAGCCCCCGTCGAGCTGGCCGAGGGGGTGCGGGCCGTGGGCGCCTACCCGCACGAGGGCCTGGCGCGGGACGTGCTGCTGGCCGCCAAGCTGCGGGGGCGCCATGCCGCCCTGCCGGCGATGGCGGCGCTGCTGCGCCAGCGACTCCGGCTGCCCCCGCCCGGGGACGGCCTCGGGTGGACCTGGATCCCCTCGGGGTCGCGCAGCCGTCGACGCCGTGGGCTCGACGTCCCCGAGCGCCTGGCCGGGCCCGGCGCGGTGCGACTCCTCGCGGGCTCCGCCGGTCGCCTCGGCCAGACGGGTCGGCACGCGCAGGACCGCCGACGCGGTGCGCGGGGTCGCTTCCGTGTGCTCGGTCGGCCCGAGCCCGCCATCGTCTGCGTCGACGACGTGCGCACCACCGGCTCCACCGCTCGCTCCGCGGGCCTGGCGCTGCGCGAGGCGGGAGCCGAGCGCGTGCTGGTGGCCACGTTCACGGTGCGCGCCGACCCCGCCGACCAGGCCGACCCCGCCGACCAGGCCGACGCCGCCGGCCTGGCGCGCCGCACCTGGTGAGCGACTCGCGCTGGTTCGCCCGGGCAGCGCGGAAGGACCTGCTCGCCCCAGGGCTTGCGTCCCACCGCGGTCGTGGACCACGATGCGGTCCGACCCGATCGCGCCGTCGGAGGGCCATGGTGGGGCTTCAGCCGCACGACCCTCACATCGAGACCGCGCGCTCCGCGACCCCGGCCGCTGGCCGGGGTCGCTTCGTGCTCGCACCCGATGCGGGGACGGGTCGCCCGCGGGTGCGCCCGGACCGGACCGTCGAAGGAGCCAGGTCATGGACGTGATCGTCACCGCCAAGAACTGCGACCCCTCGGACCGGTTGAAGGACCAGGCCCGCGACCAGGTGCGCCATGCCGCGCGCATCTTCGACCGGCTGCTCGGCGTGGAGGTCGAGTTCAGCGAGGAGGGCAACGCCCGGATCCCTGATCCGGCGCGCGTGGCGGTGACCGCCCGCACGAAGGGGCATCACATTCGCGCGGAGGGGTCGGCGCCGGATCACCGGGAGGCCATCGACGTGGCCATCGGGCGCTTCGAGCGCCAGCTGCGCCGCTACAAGAGCCGCCAGGTGGACCGCAGCAAGAAGGGCAGTCGGCCGCAGCCCTCGCCCGAGATCGCTGGTCGGCTGGCGCCGACCGAGCGGACCGACGGCGACGGCGAGCTGGTCGGCGTCGGGCAGGGCCCGCCGGACCCGGGCCCGGCGATCGTGCGCCGCAAGGCGTTCCCGATGAAGGCGATGCAGCCCGAGGAGGCGGCCTGGCAGCTGGAGCTGCTCGGCCATGACTTCTACCTGTTCGTCAACGAGGGCTCGGGGCAGTGCGCCGTCATCTATCGCCGCCGCGACGGCCAGCTCGGGCTGATCGAGGGCCTGGAGTCCGACCCCGACGCGCAGGAGGGCCACGCGGCCGACGCGCTCGCCACCACCCCCGAGCGCTGACCCGCCCGACGTCGCGGCTGTCGCGCGGCGCGCCGGGAGCGACGGGATCGGTGGGGCGGTGGCCGTCCCGGCACCGGGGGTGCCGGGACGGCCACCGCCGCCCTCCCACGCGCACACCTACACTTGTCGCGCGAGGCGTCACCCCCGGAAAGGCGACGACGTGGTCCTCGACAGGCTCCTGCGAATGGGCGAGGGACGCCGCCTCAAGCGGCTCCAGCAGCGCGTCGACGAGGTCAACGCGCTCGAGGAGGCGGCACAGGCGTGCACCGACGAGGAGCTGCGGGCGCGCACCGAGGAGTACCGCCAGCGCGTCGCCGACGGCGAGGAGCTCGACGCGCTGCTGCCCGAGGCGTTCGCCACGGTCCGCGAGGCGGCGCAGCGCACGCTCGGCCAGCGCCACTTCGACGTCCAGGTGATGGGCGGCATCGCGCTGCACGAGGGCGACATCGCCGAGATGAAGACCGGCGAGGGCAAGACGCTCGCCTCGACCATGCCGGTCTACCTCAATGCCCTCACCGGGCGCGGCGTGCACATCGTCACGGTGAACCCCTACCTGGCCAGCCGCGACGCGGAGTGGATGGGGCGCATCTACCGCTTCCTCGGCATGGACGTGGGGCTCGTCTACTCGCGTCAGCCCCGACGGGAGAAGCGCGCCGCCTACGCCGCCGACATCACCTACGGCACCAACAACGAGTTCGGGTTCGACTACCTGCGCGACCACATGGTCGTGGACCCCCGCGACAAGGCGCAGCGCGGCCACCACTACGCGATCGTTGACGAGATCGACTCGATCCTCATCGACGAGGCCCGCACGCCGCTGGTGATCTCGGGCGCGGTCGACGAGGCGACCGAGTGGTACGGGGTCTTCGCCAAGCGGGTGGCCCCAAAGCTGGAGCGCGACGTCCACTACGAGGTCGACGAGACCAAGGGGACCGTGTCGATCACCGAGGAGGGCGTCGCGCGGGTCGAGGAGATCCTCGAGGTCGACAACCTCTACGAGAGCGTCAACACCCCGCTGATCCACCACCTGCAGAACGCGATCAAGGCCAAGGAGCTCTACCACCGCGACGACCAGTACGTCGTCGAGGAGGGGGAGGTCCACATCATCGACGAGCACACCGGCCGGATCATGTACGGCCGGCGCTACTCGGAGGGCCTCCACCAGGCCATCGAGGCCAAGGAGGGGGTGGCCATCAAGCAGGAGAACCGCACGATGGCCTCCATCACCCTCCAGAACTACTACCGGCAGTACGAGAAGATCGCCGGGATGACGGGGACCGCCAAGACCGAGGAGGCGGAGTTCACCCACGTCTACAACATGGAGGTCGTGTCCATCCCGACGCATCAGCCGATGATCCGGGAGGACAAGCCCGACCTCATCTACAAGACGCTGCAGGCCAAGCTGGACGCGGTCATCGAGGACGTCGCCGAGCGGCACCAGCGTGGCCAGCCCGTCCTGCTGGGCACCGTGGCCGTCGACAAGAGCGAGGTGCTGTCCAAGCGCCTCACCGACGCCGGCATCCCCCACGAGGTCCTCAACGCCAAGAACCACTTCCGCGAGGCCGAGATCATCGCGCAGGCGGGTCGCCTCGGCGCGGTGACCGTGGCGACCAACATGGCCGGGCGCGGCGTGGACATCATGCTCGGCGGCAACCCCGAGGCCCAGGCCGACGAGCTCGCGCGCAAGCGCCTGGCCGGCGAGGGCGTGGACCCCGACGAGGATGCCGAGGCGTACGCGCGCGCGTTCCGCGACGCGCTCGCCGAGACCCAGCAGACGTGTCGCGAGGAGGGCGATCAGGTTCGCGAGGCCGGCGGGCTCTACGTGTGCGGCACCGAGCGCCACGAGTCCCGCCGGATCGACGACCAGCTGCGCGGCCGGTCGGGTCGCCAGGGCGACCCTGGTGAGAGCCGGTTCTACCTGTCGCTCGAGGACGACCTGCTGCGGCTGTTCAACGCCAGCGCGGTCGAGTCGATCATGGAGCGCTTCAACCTGCCCGAGGACCAGCCCATCGAGGCGAAGATGGTCACCAAGGCGGTGCAGCGCGCGCAGACCCAGGTCGAGTCGCGCAACTTCGAGCGCCGCAAGCAGGTCCTCAAGTACGACAACGTGCTCAACGACCAGCGCCAGCTGATCTACGACCAGCGCAACACGGTCCTCGAGGGCCCCGACGAGGACGTCGGGGAGATCGCCGAGGACTTCATCGAGGACGCGATCCGCGGGCAGATCGACGCCTACGCTCCCGAGGGCGTGCTGCCCGAGGAGTGGGACGTCGAGGAGCTGCTCACCGTCCTCGGGCGCGTCTACCCGGTGTCGGTCACGCTCGATGACCTCGGCCCGGTGCGTGAGCTCTCGCGCGAGCAGCTCGCCGAGACGCTGCTCGCCGACGCGTTCGAGCGCTACAGCGAGCGCGAGGAGGAGCTCGGCGCCGACGTGCTCCGCAAGGTCGAGCGGCGGGTGATCCTGTCGGTCGTCGACCGGATGTGGCGCGACCACCTCTACGAGATGGACCACCTGCGCGATGGCATCGGGCTGCGCGCGGTCGGCCAGCGCGATCCGCTCATCGAGTACCAGAAGGAGGCGTTCGCCGCCTTCAACCAGATGATGGCGCGGATCAAGGAGGAGTCCACCGGCTACTTCTTCTTCCTCCCGGTGCGCGTGGAGCAGGAGGAGGGCGAGGACGGCCGCACGCGGCGCCGTGCGATCATCGGTGGCCGCGCCACCGGCGATCAGCAGGACGCGGGGCCGCCCGAGCGCAAGCTCGACTACAGCTCGGCCGAGAGCGTCGGGGCCGGCGCCGCCGGCGGTGGCAGCGGGATCGCCGCGCGCGCCGGGGTCACCGCCGCGCCGCGACCGGTCGGCATTGGCGGCGCGCCGCCCAGCCCGCGCCAGCTGGCCCGCGCCACGGGCCAGGATCCCACCAGCCGCGGCGGCTCGACCGGACAGCAGACGGTGCGCCACGAGCGCAAGGTCGGCCGCAACGAGCCGTGCCCCTGCGGCTCGGGCAAGAAGTACAAGAACTGCCACGGCTGACCCGCGGCGCCGCGGCGCTCGCGCCGCGGGGCCAGCGGTCGCGCTAGGCGGTGTCCTGGCGCCACACGCCGCCAGGCTGGTCGAGGGAGCGTCGCACCTGCTCGGCGGTGTGGGGCGCGAAGCGTGACAGCGCGTCATCCAGGGCGAGCCATGCGACCTCGCCGGTCTCGTGCAGATGGGCCGGCGGGCCGGCGGGGCCCGTGGGCTCCGCGGCGAACACGAGGATGAGCCGGTCGGGCCAGCTGGCGCCGAACACCCCGAGCAGCCGGTCGATGCGCACCGGCACGCCGCTCTCCTCCAGGGTCTCCCGCGCCGCGCCCACGTCGGGGGGCTCGTCGGCGTCGACCACGCCGCCGGGGATCGTCCAATGCCCCTTGAAGGCGTCATGGACGCACAGCAGGCGCCCCTGCTCGTCGCGGCACAGCACGGCGCCGGCGACGACCTTGCGCGGCAGGCTGCCGAAGAACGCGCGCTCGCGCTCGCGGTCGTCGCGCCAGCGGCGGCCCACCGCCAGCACCGTCGGCGCGGCGTCGCGCACGCCCGGCGCCCGGTCGGCGTCGGGGTCGAACGCCGGCGGGTCGCCGGCCAGCAGCGCGGTCGCCCCAGGCGCGCAGGCGTCGGTGACGGCCAGGCCGGCGTGGCCGAGGGCGTCGGCGAGCCCGCGACCGGTGAGGGCGACGGTCTCGTCATCCCGCCCGCGTGCGTGCGGCGAGGCGTGCGCGGCGACCACCAACAGCCCCCCGGGTCGCAGCCGGCGGACCGCGGCGGCCAGGAGCGCCTCGTAGCGCGCTCCCGCCGCGTCGAGGTCGGCGGGCAGGAGCACCACGGCCTCGTGTGGGCCCGGTGCGGCATCGGCCATCGCCCCGGTCCAGTGGGTGGCCAGGTCGGCGGGGTCCAGCGCAGGGTCGCGGACCGCGGACCGCTCGCGGGAGGCGAGGCGAGCGGCGGTGCTGGCCGAGGGCGTGGCCACCGCGGCGAGGTCGCCGAGCACCGCGCGCAGCGCGGCGTCCAGCGGATCGGCGGCCAGGGGATCGGGAGCGTGCGAGGCTGCGGTCACGGCGCCACGGTAGGCGCTGGGCGGGTCGGCGGCGTCGTGGTGACCGTGCGGACGTGGCGGCTGCGGTCCTCCGGGCGGTCGGCCTCCTCCAGGCACCAGCCGTCGTGGCGGCGCCGCAGCCGCAGCGCGACCGCCCCGACGCGCCCGTCGCGCTCGACCACGGCGACGACCTCCACGTCGTCGGCGCTGCTGACCTGCACCGAGACGCGCCGCACGCGCCCCGGTGCCTGGCCGGTGACCCAGCGGTGCTGCAGCCGCCGGTAGAGGCCGTGGTCCAACAGCCTGGCCACCGAGCGCGGCGTGCGCCGCCCCGACTCGACCTCGACCCACAGCTGGACCACCGCCTGCGCGAGGGCGCTCACCCGCGCCTGCGGTGTCGCGGCGACCGCTCCCTCGGGGCGGGTGCCCGCGGGGCCGCTCGGTCGCGGGCGGCTCGGCCGCGTCCCGCTTGGCCGCGCCTCCCCGGGGCGCCGCGACCCGCGGGGTGCGCGCTGGCGCTCATCACCGCGATCCCCGGGCCGGCTGGTCCCGGTGGTGCGCTGGCGTGGCTGGGCCGCGAGGACCCAGCGCACCGGGGCCTCGGGGTCCCACGAGGGGCGCGCGTCGGTTGCGGGCGTCGGGTCGGGCACGGGCGCCACCGGCACGAGGGCCGCGGGTGGCGCCGTGGCGCCGGCGGGAGCTGACGAGGGCAGGCAGGGGGCGGGGGCTGGGCTCATGGCTCGGGCTCCTCGTTGGGCTCGCCGCGGTCGTTGGGCTCGCCGCGGTCGTTGGGCTCGCCGCGGTCGTTGGGCTCGCCGCGGTCGCTTGGCTCACGCTCGTTGGCCGCGTGGTCGTCGGGCTCGGGCGCCTCGACGTGGTCGCCGTCGTCGAGGGCCGGGTCGGCGCTCACCGGGGGCGCGCCCGCGGCGGCGTGGCCCAGCAGCGCGCCGGTGATCCGGTCGATCCAGACCGTGTGGTCGGCGGTCTCGCTGGCGCCGGGCGCCTGGCCCTGGACCTGCGCGCGCAGCCAGCGGGTCCGGTCGGCGTCGCGCTGGACCGTCGCGACCGACACCTCGCGATAGCCGGCGTCCTCCAGCGCGGCGGCGACGGCGTCCTGCTCGTCGTCGACGGCAACGAGCGCCTCGGGGTCCACCGCCGGCTCGGGGGCCGGCAGCGGCCAGGGGCGGTCGACGACGTGGCCGGCCTCGACGTCGACCAGGACGCCATAGCGCACCGCGTCCTGGCGCTCCCAGCGCGCGCCGTCGCCGGTCAGCCGCAGCGCGAGCACGGTCGCGACCCAGCGGTCGGCGTCGAGCTGCTCGAGCCGCTCGACGCGCGCATGGTCGATCCAGGCGACCTCCTCGCCGAGGTCCTCGGGGGCCGCGCCGTGGACCGCGGCCTCGGCCAGCGTCGCCGCCTGGCGCGCCAGCTCGTCCTCGTCCGTGGCGACCGGGGGCGCCAGCGCCTGGGCGGGCCCGGGCTCGGCGCCCTCCTCGCCGTCAGCCTCGTCGGCGTCCTCGCCGGCCGCGAGACGGTCCTCATCGCCGGCAGCCTCGCTCGCGGCCCCGTCCTGCGCGGGCTCCTCGACGAGGTCTCCCGCAGCCGCCGCGGCGTCGTCGGCCTCGGTGCCGGGCGGCGCGTCGCCGCGCCCGAGCAGGAGCAGGGCCAGGGCACCGGCGGCAACCCAGGGCACGAGCGCGAGGAGCCACAGGCGACGGCGCCGCGCGCGAGGCTCGTCGTCCCAGTCGCCGTCGAGGTCGGGCGGTCCGGGCACCACGCCACCGCCTGCGCTCGCGCTGGCCGGGCCGGTGGGATCGGGCTGGGAGCGGTCGCCCTCGGGGGCGTCGGAGGCTCCGCGCAGCCAGGCAGTCACATGGGCATCGGGGTCACGGCGGCCATCCATGACGCCATAGTGTGCTACAGGCAGCGATAGTGAGCAACATGGTTTGAGACGCACTGTGAAGAACAGGGGGTTGGTTCGGGCGGCATGCGCCCACCTGGCTGCGGGTAGCCTCGAGAGGGCGTGCCCGTCGTCGGCAGCCCCGTGGCACCCGTCGCCGGGGCCGCCGCCACCCCCGGACCAGGAGCAGCAGCCCGTGAGCGAGCGTCAGGAAGGCGCCACCGCGCCATCCGGTCCGGTGCGCCGCGAGCTCGCCGACCACGAGCGTCGAGCGGCGTTCGAGGAGGAGGCCCTGCCTCACCTCGACTCGCTGTACTCCGCCGCCCTGCGGTACACGCGCGACCGCACCGAGGCCGAGGACCTGGTGCAGGACGCCTTCGCGCGCGCCTACGCCTCCTACCACCAGTACGAGCCCGGCACGAACCTGCGCGCCTGGCTCCATCGCGTGCTGCACACCACCTACATCAGCCAGTGGCGCAAGGCCCAGCGTCGACCCCAGGAGGTCGCGGCCGACCAGCCCAGCGGCGACGGCGAGGCCGATGACGGCGAGTTCTCGCTGTTCGACCGCGTGGCGGCCTCGACCAGCCGCCCTGCCGAGGCCGAGGTCCTCGAGCACCTGACCGACCAGGAGGTGCAGGAGGCGCTGCACTCGCTGCCCGAGTCCTTCCGCACCGCGGTGTACCTCGCCGACGTCGAGGGCTTTCGCTACGCCGAGATCGCCGAGATCATGGGCACCCCCGTCGGCACCGTCATGAGCCGCCTGCACCGGGGAAGGCAGCGCCTCCAGCGTGCGTTGTGGGAGTACGCCCGGCGTCGTGGGCTCCTCGCGGAGGCGCCCCCTGACGAGGCCGACGACGCGCACGCGGGCGCGCCCACGCCCGACCGTGCCGGCACCGCACAGGAGCAGGTCCGCCATGGATGATCCCTGCGACGAGGTGCTCGTCGAGATCGAGCGCTACCTCGACGGCGAGTGCACCGCTGAGGCCGCCGCCGTGGTCCGTGCGCACCTGGAGGACTGCTCGCCCTGCGTGGACCGCGCGGACTTCCAGCGCCATGTGCGCGCGCTGCTGGCCAAGCGGTGCCAGGAGCCGGCGCCAGCGCATCTGGTCGCCCGCGTCCGCGAGCGCCTGCAGTAGCCGCACCGCCAGCGAGCGCCTGCAGTAGCCGCACCGCCAGCGAGCGCCTGCAGTAGCCGCGCCGCCAGCGCGCGCCGGGGCCAGACGGTCGCCGCCGGGCTCAGCGCGCCGGCGCGCTCGGGTCGAGGCGATCCTCCAGCGGAGGGTCGATGAGCTCGGCGGCGTAGGCCTCGCCGTCGACCGGGTCGGCCACGGCGAGCCGGAGCACCCAGCCGGCCTCGGGATCGGCGTCGCGCCACCAGCGCCACCACGACAGCTCGGGCGCGGCCTCGGCCAGGTCGTCGGCCAGCGCCTCGGGGTCCTCGCCGGCCAGCCCCAGCCCGGCGACCTCGGCCAGCGCCGACCAGGCCACGAACCGACCGGCCGCGCCGCCGCGGCGTGCGCCGAGCGCGCCTCCGGACGCCCCGGCCCATTGCAGCCATGCCATCGCCTGGGCCGTGGTCATCGGCGCGGCGCGCACGCGGCCGCCCGCGGCGAGGGCGGCGACGGCCTCGGCGGGGTCACCGCTGCCGGCGCGCACGGCGCGCAGCCGCAGGCCGCCGTCCCGGTCGCCACCGGACCAGCCCTCCCCGAGCGCGCGCAGCGCGACGCACGCCGCGTCGTCGGGCGCGGTGGTGGCCGTCTCGCGCTCGGCGTCAGGCCAGCGCTCGGCCACCTCGGGAGGCGGGTCGGTCGGCGGAGGGAAGCGCGCCTGCCGGTCGCGGTAGTGCGGCTCGGGATAGGCGGTGGGCTCGAAGGGCGCCGGGGCGGCCGGCAGGTCGGTGCGAGCCGCGACCGGCTCGTGGCGCAGGTCCTCGCCGCGCAGCGCGCGCTCGGTCGCCACGATCGGCGCGGCCACGGCCGGCTCGAGGTGGGGGGCGAGGTCGCGCCACGCGAAGCGCTGTCCCACCACCTCGGTCAAGGGCCCCAGGGCGAACCGCGCGGCGCCGGGCTGGGCCACCGGGCCCGCGAAGGCGGGCGGGGCCTCGAGCGCGAGGCGATACTCGATGTGCTGGCGCACCCCCCACAGCTGGCGGCCCATCTCGACCGCGGCGTCGCAGCGGGCGGCCAGGTCGACCAGCTCGCCCCACGCCGCCAGCCCGCACAGCTGGTCGATCCCCTGCAGCAGGCCCGCGTCGTCGGCCGAGTCCACGAGGCCCTGCAGCTCAGCGGCGCGCATCGCCCGCCTCATGGGTCGGTCGTGCGGCCTCGCGAGCCGAGCCGCTCGGGACGAGCGTCGGGCGCGCGGTGGGACGGGCGGTGGAGCGCATCGGCCGGCGAGCGTAGCGCGGTCCGGTAGGATGCGGCGCATGGCAGACGGCCGAAGGCGACCCGACGGCGAGGACCCCGACCTCCGCCGACTGCGCAGCACGTTGAGCAACGCGCTGCGGCGCCTGCCCGACATCGAGCGGCAGGTGCTGGAGCTGCGCACTGGTCTGGCGGATGGCACTCCCCAGCGTCCCGGACAGGTCGCGGATCGGCTCGGGCTGACCATCAACGAGGTCAAGCGCATCGAGGGTCGAGCGTTCGAGCGGATTCGGGAGGTTGGCCCCGTGAAGGGCCTTCAGCGCTTCCTGGACTCTGCCGACGAGGACTCGTAGGCCCGGGCGCATCCCCGCGCGGTGCGCTGGTTGACCAGCCCCGCCTGATCGGCACCGCACGACGGTGCGCCCACGGGCTCGCGCCGGCCACCCGGCTGGCGCCGCGTCACCGGCTGTCCGGCCGGTGGCCCACACGACGCCCGGGAGCGCTCGATGATGGTCCGATCGCTGTTGACCGTCCTCGGCGCCGGCGCGCTGGTGGCCGTGGGGCTGCTCGGGCCGGTCGCTGGCGCCCAGGACGTGGCGGTCCAGCCCGCCTCGGTCCACGAGTCCCTGGAGGGGCTGCCCGTCGCCGAGGACCCCCCACCCGACGATGCCGCCATGCCGCCGCTCGGGGCCGCCTCCGCCGACGACGCCTCCGCCGACGCCGCCGACGACGCCGCCGACGACGCCGCCGAGCACGATTCCGTCGAGGTCAGCGAGCCAGTCGCGCCGCCGATCGCGTTCTCCATGGTCGGCTTCGCGGTGCCCGAGGGCGCCGCCGTCGCGTTCCGCCACCGCAGCGCGGACGGTGCGTGGAGCCCCTGGGAGGGGGTCCACCTGCATCCCGACGAGGGCCCCGACCCCGACAGCGACGAGGCCGGCGCGGGCGGCCCGGTCGTCGACGACCAGGGGCGCGTGCACAGCCTGCCGGCCTGGACCGGCGCGGCCGACGAGCTGCAGGTGCGCGTGCAGGGCGCCGCGCTGGCCGAGGTCGGCGTGGACGTGGTCGATGGGCTCGGCCAGAACCGCGACCTCGGCGAGCGCCTCGGCGACGCCGTCGACGCCCTGGCCACCGCGGTGCGCGGCGGCGCCACCCCGGCTGCCGCCGACCTCGACCGGCCCGACCTCGTGACCCGTGACGACTGGGGCGCCGCCGAGGCTGGTGATCCGGTGCTGGCCGAGGGCCTCGAGGCCGTGGTGCTGCACCACACCGTCCACGCCAACGACTACGACCGTGACGAGGCCGCCGCGCTGGTGCGCAGCATCCAGCGCTACCACATGGACGGGCTGGGCTGGCGCGACCTCGGCTACAACTTCCTGATCGACCGTCACGGCCAGGTCTTCGAGGGGCGCGGTGGCGGCATCGACGAGCCGGTGATCGGGGCGCACGCCAGCGGCCACAACGCCGGCACCGCTGGGGTGGCGTTCCTCGGACAGCACCATGACGACCTCGACGAGCCGGCGCCCTCTGGGCTGTCGGCCGAGGCCGAGGACGCGGCCGCGTCCCTCGTCACCTGGCTGCTGGACGTGCATCACCTCGACGCGCACGAGCCCGCCGAGCTGCCCTCTGGCACCACCCTGCCCGCGTCGAGCGCGCGGCTGGTCGGCCACAGCGACGTTGGCGCGACCGCCTGCCCAGGCTCGGCGGTGACCGAGCGCCTCGACGCGATCCGCGAGGCGGTGGCCGGCGAGCAGCCCGCGATGTTCGCCGACGTCGACGACGCGCAGGCCCGCGGCGTGCTCGACGTGGAGGAGGGCCTGGAGCTGTCGGCGACGCTGACGCCGCCGGGCTCGTGGTCGTTCACCGTGACCGACGAGCAGGGCGCGGTGCTGCACCGCGACGAGGGGCACGGCGAGCGCGCCGCGGTCGCCTGGCAGCCCGAGGACACCACGAGCGAGCAGCTCACCTGGACCCTCTCGGGCGAGGGGCGCCGCCCCGTCGAGGGCACCGTCACCGTGTCGCGGATCACCGTCGACCGGATGCCCACCGACGACCCCGTCACGGGGTCGGTGGCGCTGTCACGCCTGGCGTTCCC
>PUKE01000321.1 GCA_003550425.1 Nitriliruptoria bacterium | reverse complement strand
TGCGCCACGCGCGCTCGGCGGTCGCCCAGGCGTCCAGCGGCCCGACCACGCGCGCCACCGCGCTCAGGACCACGTCGCCCTCGTCGGTCTCCTCGACCTGCGCGAGGCTCTCGGGGATGCGCTCGAGGGCGAGGTCGACCGCGCGAGCGCAGGCCTGCCAGCGCTCCTCGATCTCGGGCACCCGCCAGTCCTCGAGCACCTCGCGGACCTCCCGCAGCTCGTCGCGCAGCAGCTCGAGCCCGACCGGCACCGGGGCGCGCGCCACGCGCCCGGTGGGCAGGCACGACAGCAGGGCCGTGCGGGCCTCCTCGACGCGCTGCGCCTGCGCCTCGAAGGCGTCGTGCGCCGCGCGGAGCTCGGTGGGGATCCGCTTGCGTCGCAGCATCACCAGCGGATCGTACCGGCCCGTTAGGCTCCGCGTCCCACGGTGCGCCGCCGGCGGCGCCATGCCCCGACGGCGGCGCACCCGCCGCGGCCATGCGCGGCCGCGAGGAGCCGGCGAGGAGGAGGGCGAGGATCCCATGCGCACCGAGCCACTGCGGATCGACGGCGAGCGGATCGACCCCGGCACCTGGCGCGACGTCACGAGGCCCTACGACGGGCAGGTGTGCGGCCGGGTCGCCGACGGTGGCCCCGAGCATGCCGAGGCGGCCGTCAGCGCCGCGGCCGCGGCGCTCGACGAGGGCCCGCTGCCCCAGCATCGGCGCGCGGCGGTCCTCGAGCGCGCCCGCGAGCTCGTCGCCGCCGAGCGCGACGACCTCGCCGCGCTGATCGCCGCCGAGGCCGGCAAGCCGCTGCGCGCGGCGCTGGCCGAGGTGTCGCGCTGCATGGACACGCTGACGTTCGCCGCGGTCGAGGCGCGTCGGCTCACCGGCTCGATGGTGCCCTACGACGGGTCGACCGGCGGCCACGGCAAGCTCGGCTTCACCCTGCGTCGCCCGGTCGGGGTGGCCGTGGCCATCACGCCGTTCAACTTCCCGCTCAACCTCGTGGCCCACAAGCTCGCGCCGGCGCTGGCCGCTGGCTGCCCGGTGGTGCTCAAGCCGGCCAGCGCCACGCCGCTGACCGCCTACGCCCTCGCCGACCTGCTGGTGCGCGCAGGGCTGCCCGAGGGGATGCTGCACGTGGTCACCGGGGACTCCGCCACCCTGGGACAGTCGCTGACCGCACGCTCGGAGGTCGCGGTCGTGAGCTTCACCGGCTCGACGGAGGTGGGGCTCGCGCTGCGGCGCGCCAACCCCGACAAGCGCGTGCTGACCGAGCTCGGCAACGCCACGCCGGTGATCGTGGACGCCAGCGCCGACATCGACGGCGCGGCCCGCAAGATCGCCGCGACCGGCTACGCCCACGCCGGGCAGTCGTGCATCTCGGTGCAGCGCGTGCTGGTGCGCGCCGAGGTCCACGACGAGCTCTGCGAGCGCCTGGCCACCCGCGTCGACCGCCTGACCGTCGGCGACCCCGCCTCCGAGCGCACCGACGTGGGGCCGCTGATCTCCCCTGCCGAGCGCGACCGGGTGGCCTCCTGGATCGCCGCGGCCGCCGACGCCGGGGCGCACGTGCTGACCGGCGGCGACGTGAACGACGACGGCACCCTCCAGCCGGCCGTGGTCGACGCGGTGCCCACCGACGTGGCGCTGTGGACCGAGGAGGTGTTCGGCCCGGTCGTGGGCGTGCGCGCCGTGGCGGACCTCGACGAGGCGATCGCGCTCGCCAACGACAGCCGCTACGGGCTGCAGGCGGGCATCTTCACGCGCGACCTCGACGCTGCCCTGGCGGCCGCGCAGCGCCTGCGCTTCGGGGGCGTCATGATCAACGAGTCGCCGACCTTCCGCGCCGACCAGCAGCCCTACGGCGGGATGCGCGACTCGGGCAACACCCGCGAGGGCCCTGCCTGGGCGATCGACGACTACCTGGAGGAGACCGTGGTGGCGATCCAGCGATGAGCGAGCAGGCGCAGGGGCACCTCGCCCTCGACCCGTCCACGCTGCCCGAGCGGGAGCGCTACCACCTGCTCACCGGGCTGGTGGTGCCGCGCCCGATCGCGTGGGTCTCCACGCGGTCGGCCGCGGGCGTGCCCAACGTCGCGCCGCACAGCTACCACAACGTGGTCTCCACCGACCCACCGGTGGTGCACTTCACCTCCAGCGGCGTCAAGGACACGCTCGCCAACGTGCGCGCGACCGGGGCCTTCGTGCTCAACGTCGTCAGCGAGGCGCTGCTGGAGGCGATGAACGCCACCGCCGCCGACCTGCACCCCGAGGAGGACGAGGCGCGGTGGGCGGGGCTGGCCCTCGAGCGGGCCGCCACCGTCGACGCCCCCCGCGTGGCCGCCGCGCCCGCGCACCTCGAGTGCACGCTGCGCGAGGAGCTCGTCATCGGCAACGGGCACCTGGTGCTCGGCGACGTGGTGCACGTGCACATCGCCACCCGCGTGTGGGGCGCGGGTCGGGTCGACCAGGAGGCGCTGCGCGCCGTGGGGCGCCTGGGCGGGTCGGGCTACGCCGTGGTCGAGCGGGTCCGCCACGTCCCCCGCCCCCGCGCCGCTGACCTCGGCGGGCCGGGGCGCGACTGACGAGGCGAGGGATGGGCCCTCGGGCTCTTGCGCGTCGCCGTGCGCGCGCCGAGCCTGGGAGCGACGGCACGAGAGGCGGTGAGGCGCATGGCCACCACGCCGGCGCACCTGGAGCGCTACGCCCAGGACGTCGTGCTGCGCGACGGGCGCACGATCCACCTGCGACCCATCCGGCCCGACGACACCGACGCCATGTACGCGATGTGGCAGCGCCTGTCGCCGGAGACCATCCGGCTGCGGTTCTTCGCGCCGCGCACCATGAGCCGCAAGGCCATGGAGCACTTCACGAACCTGGACCTGCGCGACCGCTTCGCGATGGTGGCGGTGCAGGGCGGGCGCATCGTGGGCGTCAGCCGCTTCGAGCGGCTCCTGGAGGAGCCCGACGTCGCCGAGTTCGCGGTGATGGTCGAGGACGCCGAGCAGGGGCGGGGCATCGGCACCGCGCTGCTGCGCGCGCTCCTCGAGCCCGCCCAGGACCTCGGCATCCAGCGGTTCGTGGCCGAGGTGCTGCCGGAGAACCGCAAGATGCTCAGCGTCATGACCGACGCCGGCCTGGCGCCCAAGGTCGACCACCGGGGCCAGGTGGTCGAGACGGTGTTCACCACCACCCCGAGCGAGGAGTTCTTCGCCGCCGCCGACGAGCAGGACCGCGTGGCCGCCGTCAACGCGCTCCGGGCGGTCTTCGAGCCGGACGCGGTGGCCGTCATCGGCGCGAGCCGCGACCCCGGCACCATCGGCGGCCTGGTGTTCCGCAACCTGCTGGCATGTGGCTACACCGGCCCGGTCTACCCGGTCAACGCCCAGGCGGGGCACGTCCAGTCGGTGGTGGCCTACCCCTCGGTGGCGGCCTGCCCGAGCGTGCCCGACCTGGTCGTGGTGTGCGTGCCCGCGCCGTGCGTCACCGAGGTGGTGGAGGAGGCCGCGAGCCTCGGCGTGCGTGCCGCGGTGATCATCTCCGCGGGCTTCGCCGAGGCCGGGGACCTGGGACGCGAGCGCGAGCGCGAGCTGCGCGAGGTCGCGCGCCAGCACGGGATCCGCCTGGTGGGGCCCAACTGCATGGGGGTGCTGAACAGCAGCCCGGAGCGGTCGCTCAACGCCACGTTCAGCGAGGTCCTGCCCCCCAGCGGGCGGGTGGCGTTCTCGAGCCAGTCGGGGGCCCTGGGGCTCGCGGTCCTCGGGGCCGCGCAGCGGCTGGGGGTCGGGCTGTCCAGCTTCGCCTCCATCGGCAACAAGGCCGACATCTCCGGCAACGACCTGCTCCAGTACTGGGAGGCCGACGAGGACACCGACCTGGTCCTCATGTACCTGGAGTCCTTCGGCAACCCCCGCAAGTTCGGCCGGATCACCCGCCGCATGGGGCGGCACAAGCCGATCGTGGCCGTCAAGAGCGGGCGCACCAGCGCCGGCGAGCGCGCCGCCTCCAGCCACACCGGCGCGCTGGCCGCCGGCGATGCCACCGTCGAGGCGCTGTTCCGCCAGGCCGGGGTGATCCGGTGCGACACGCTCGAGGAGATGTTCCACGTCGCCCAGCTGCTCGGCAACCAGCCGCTGCCGCCGGGACGCGGCGTGGGGATCCTCACCAACGGCGGTGGCCCGGGGATCCTCGCGGCCGACGCCTGCGAGTCCAACGGCCTGACGGTCCCCGAGCTGGCGCCCGAGACCGTCGCGCGCCTGGGCGAGGTGCTGCCCGCCGAGGCCGGCATCAGCAACCCGGTGGACATGGTGGCGAGCGCCACGCCCGCCTCCTACCAGGCCTGCATGCGCATCCTCGCCGACGACCCGGGGATCCAGGTGCTGCTGGTCATCTTCGTGCCGCCGGTGATCATCGACCCCTCCGACGTCGCCAGCGAGGTCGCCGCCGCCAACCAGGCCATCAACGCCGAGCGTGACGCGCCGCTGCCGGTGCTCGGCGTGTTCATGAGCGAGGGCGCCAAGCCGCCCGAGCTGTCGGCCTGCCAGATCCCGGCGTTCACCTTCCCCGAGGACGCCGCGCGCGCCCTGGGCCGCGTGACCCGCTATGCCGAGTGGCAGCGCGCCCCGCTCGGCAACGTGGTCGCGGTCGGGGAGGCCGACGTCGCCGCAGCCCGCGCCGTGGTCGACCAGGCGCTGCCGCCG
>PUKE01000264.1 GCA_003550425.1 Nitriliruptoria bacterium | reverse complement strand
GGATGAAAACGAAGTCAAGATGTTGTCTAAAACAGTGACGGCCATAACCCATAATCACCCCGAAGGCATCAAAGGAGCCGAAGCGACAGCTTTGGCCATTTTCATGGCCAAAAAAGGGTTTTCCAAACAGGATATAAGTCTCAGGATCCAACAAGACTATTATGATCTCGGTTTTACCATAGATGAGATTAGAAACACTTACGAATATAATGAGACATGCCAGGGCACGGTGCCGCAAGCCTTGCAGGCCTTTTTGGAATCGACAACGTTTGAAGACGCGATCAGAAACGCCATCTCCCTCGGTGGTGACAGCGACACCATGGGGGCCATCGCGGGGAGTGTCGCCGAAGCGTATTACGGCGTACCGAAAAATATCGAAGCAAAGGCTATGAATTATCTGGACGACCACTTGAAACCGATGTATGGACAATGGAAGGCTTTCCTTGGCAAGAAGAATAGGTAGCGGAGATATAATGTCTGGGGATTAGGATATGCAACCTTTACCAGAGATGTCGCATCTGTTGTATATCTATATACAGATAATCCAAAGCGAATATTTGGCTATGATAAGCAACATTACTTAAACTTTGTTAACATAGTTGAGGTGTAATATATGTCACATGATTGTGAATACTATAATGGGAACAATGACTGTTATTTTGGCAGAAAAATCCATATTGGTACTGTCAACAAGTTGGACACGATGGAGAAGTATATCGAAGCATGGCCACTAAAAGTTGTTCAATTTCAAGAGAAGTATAATGGAGTTATTTTTGTTGATGCGATGTGTGGTCCAGGAGAGTACGTCTATACTGATAAGAAAACGCAGAAAGAAAAAACTATTCAGGGAACATCTTTAAGGGTATACAACATCTTGTCGAAATATAGAAAAAACCCAAAAATGCAAAAAGCATATCTAATGATAAACGATCATAACGAACAAGCGATCAAGTGTCAGAAGTGCAGAATTGAAAGAGAGAGTAAAAAGTACTATCCTCAAAAGGTAGTAGTACATTATTCCCAAAGAGACGTTTCAGAATACATTGAACAAATCATTCAGGCTCTATCCGCAAAATCCGATTGTCATATTCTCTTTTTCTACGACCCCTTCAAAGTTGATATTCGATGGGCAGCATTAGAAAAACTATTCCGTAGAAATATAGATGTCAGAAACCGGATAGATTTGATAATCACTCATTTTCACCAAAATGATCCCTCACGAGCTATTCCGCGAGGAATAAAAGACCCGCAAAAACGTGCGAGGTATGAGCAAACATATGAAATGCAATTAGAAGCAATTGAAAATAATTTGAAGAATCTGACCGGATACGAGCGCAGCAAATGGTTTCGAGATAGAATGGTAGAAATCATGTGTAGACGCCTTTCCATAAAACCCGATCAGGTAGCATACGCGCCGATATTCAACAGTCGAGATAGTTCGGTTTATGATATAGTATTCTTTTCTAATAGCAAGCGAGCGAAGGATTTGTTTAAGTCTACTATCTATAAGACTATAAATGAACATTATAAGAGCGTTGCCAAATCAAAACCAGAGTCCGAAAACCACCAACAACTTAGTCTTGACCTAGGTGATATCGAAGAGTTAACACCAAAAGAAGAGTTCAACAAGGACATCGATAGATATTACTCTGTTTCATATTTTGCTAGATACATCGCAGAACGGTTTTCTGGTAAAAAAGGTATTTCTAAAGACACGCTTGAGAGCTTTTTATTTAATCATCCTTTCATACCCAGTCAAGGTATTAAAGTTGAATTGGATAACACTTTAAAGAATGATTATCAAGTGAAAATCACTCAAAAACGCGGCGAGGGAAAAAGATATCACTTTCCGGAGGCTTGAATAGTTGTTGGGTAACCTTTAAGATTGATACTAATATCATGGAGATGCATATCAATGATTACAAGAAAAAGTCTGCTATACAAGACAGGTGTTGAGTATGGAGATTACACACTGAACCATGTTCTTGGGTGTTCGCATGGGTGCCATTATCCTTGTTATGCCATGATGTTAAAGAAGCGGTTTGGCGACATCAAAGACTACAATGATTGGATTCAACCTATACTCGTCCAGAATTATCAAACAATATTGTCAAAAGAACTCCCCAAACTGAAAGATAAGATACAATCCATACATTTGTGTTTTACGACCGACCCTTTCATGTATAGTCAACCCCAAATTATTGCTGCTTCTGAGAATATACTAAGAATGATAGCGAATCATGGCATCCATGCCAGTGTTCTCACCAAGGGGGTCTATCCGGATTCATTGCAAGATTTGCCCAAGGAATTCTCGTTGGGTATTACACTCATATCCTTGGATGAAGAATTCAGAAAGAGGGTTGAACCCGGCGCAGCACCATATGAAGAGAGGATACGTTCACTCAAAAAGATGCATGAAATAGGGTTCAACACATGGGTGAGCATTGAACCGTATCCCCCCCCCAACATCCATGAACAGGATTTGGAAGAGATTCTGGATGCTATCTCTTTTGTGGACAGAATCATATTCGGCAGACTGAACTACAACAAACAAGTGAAAGAGTACAAGGGCTACAAGTCTTTCTTCAACAATTGTGCAGATACGGTTAGAGATTTCAGCCGAAATAGGAACATAGACTATCATATCAAGAATGGCACTGTTGCGGATACTTAGATTCTTTGGAAGTCTACTATTATTTCTGTTTCACTGAGACAGACAACTGTTTCTTGTTGTCATAGTATTGTGGAGCTACTATGGTCTTGTCGTTATATTAGTAATTTTTGGATTGATGACCGTAACAATCATTCTTGAGAGAACTAGAACTTGTAAAAAGAAACCACAAGGAGGGCCATAATGAATAGCTGTGCATTCATTATGACAAAGTCCGTATGAAGAACAAACGCTTAATCGTCACTGATATTTTTGTCTTTCTCAGTATCTTACTTTTCTGCGGGTCCGCCATTTCCACATGGAGAGAGCAGACATGGGTTTCTGTCATCTTTATGATGTTGGCTGCCGGCCTCACCATTTCATATCTGTCCACATTAATCCTTCGGAGCAGAATAAAATACTATGAAGAGAAAGAAAGACAATCCGAAGCTCATGTCGAACGAGCGGCCCCTGACAAAGACCGCCAAATCTACAACGAGCTGAAAAAGCGCATGCTCGAGGATCAAATCGCTTTGGAAATCAAGGACAAATTGCCGGAAGCGATTGTCATGCAAAACGTCCTAGTGCCGAAATCCGATGGTACTCACACCGAAATCGACATCTTGGCATTAGACAATAAAGGCGTCTTCGTCATCGAAGCGAAGAACCTCAACGCCCAGATCGAAGGCTCATGGAAAGAACAAGAGCTACAAGCCATTTACCCCAACAATGCCCAACACAAGCTTTACAACCCCATCATACAAAACCAAAAACACTGCACGTACCTGAGGAATGTTCTCGATGAACACGATGAATGTTTACGCAACATTGTCGTTTTTGGTCAATTCACTCGCTTTGTTTTCACTGATGTCCCATTCAATGCCCAGATATGTAAGGTAGAAAGCCTCATGAAAGCCATGGAACGTTTGGCTAAAAGATTCCCTTGTGAAATTGAGAGCTACAAGATCGAAAAATGGCACGAGAACTTGAAAGATGCTTCAAAGAAAATCAAGGAAAGTCAAATGAACTGAGCAAGATGAAGACTTAGATGAATACTTGCGGAATCAAGTTCCAGACTGTAGATTGCCTATTTTTCATGGTTTCATACTAGTGACATTTGACGATTTGTTATCAGCGAAAATTTAAGTGAATGAGGGATTAGAATGAGTGAGAATAACAATGACAAGGGAGACGGAGTCACTGCCAACCAAGGAGACAATATTGCAAAAACCATGATCATGTTTGCCTCAATAGGGTTTGCAATAACGATGGTGCTACCCATCGTCAGCTCCGAAGCATATAATATTATCTTGATGGGATATCAAGTTATAGTAGGGGCCGAGTTCAGAGAAGGCTGGTTTACCAATTTTGATGTGCCCCCAAACATGTACGGCATCGGTGGGTATTTTTTAGCGTTTTTGGCTGTATTTGTGTTTCCGACACGCAGCAAAAACAAGAATTGTGCCATGGTTTGTTTACTTTGTTATTTAGTTTCGATTATACTATTCTTAAACCTTCAAAATAGAATCACAGCTCTTCAGGATGGCACAGAGTATCCTTTTCCGATTGGTTGGGAAAATGATATTGGTCTTTATGTCGTGTTGATGTCATGTGTGTTAGGTGCATTAGGATCTTTGAAAGTGCTTCTTGAACAGTGATTGATTCTCATCCAGTTGTCACTTTGTATCGTTTTCACCATCCAAACCCCAAGGACACCTAAGCCCTCACAAAAAACTGTTCATAAAATGGCTTGGGTTTCTCTTTGATTACTTAAAGGGATAGATAAATTACTGCTAGGAAAGATACTTATGCCTTTGGTATTGTGCAAAGAATGCAAACAGGAGATATCCTCGAAAGCGAAAGCTTGCCCCCATTGCGGCTATCCTTTGGAAGAAGAACAAGACCCCTTCGATGACTGTTTATTGCACTCTAAAATTAGTCAGTCCTGCATTTGAAAAGTCGTCACCTTGATACTAGAATATCCATATCTGACAACTAGGAGATATGGAGGAAAGCAAGGTGATAACAATGACCAAG
>PUKE01000291.1 GCA_003550425.1 Nitriliruptoria bacterium | reverse complement strand
CCGTCGCCAGCATCGGTCCCGTCGCCGACGTCGGCCCCGCTGGCGAGCAGCTCGGCGAGCACCTCGCTGTCGGTGGTGCACTTGGCGCCCGCGTCCCCCAGGCCACGGGCCAGCTGCCCGGTGTTGACGAGGTTGCCGTTGTGGCCCAGCGCAATGCCGCGACCATCCCGACGGACCTTGAACGCCGGCTGGGCGTTGTCCCACACCGAGGCTCCGGTCGTGGAGTAGCGCACGTGCCCCACGCCGAGGTGGCCGGCGAGGCCGGCCAGCCGCGCGTGGTCGAAGGCCTGGTTGACCAGGCCCATCTCCTTGGTGACCATGATCCGCTCGCCGTCGCTCGCGGCGATGCCGGCCGACTCCTGGCCGCGGTGCTGGAGCGCGTACAGCGCGAAGTAGATCAGGGTGGCCACGTCCTCGCCGGGTGCGAACACGCCGACCACGCCGCACTCCTCGCGGGCGCCGGAGGGGGGCAGGCCGGCTGGGTCGGCGGCGGGGCGATCCGGGGCAGCGGCCACGTCACGCGGTGCGGCCTCGGCCGCTTGCGCGGGCCGCGCCGAGGCACGGTGGGAGGACTCGCTCACGGGGGTGCCTTCGACGAGGACGAGGGCGAGGGCGAGGGCGAGTCTAGCGAGCAGCGGGCACACTCCCGGTGTGACCGGCCACCGACGAGCGCCAGGGACGGGGGCGGGCTGGGAGCCTGCCGGGCGCTCGATGCTGCGGCGACGATGGCCGGTCATGCTCGCAGGGCTGCTCGTCGTCGTGCTGCTTGCCCTCCTCGTGGCGCCTGCGGATCACGAGGACGGCGAGGACCTGCCGATCGAGGCGTCGCCCGACGACGGCCCGTCGGACGAGGCGTCCCCACGCGGCGGCGAGCCCTCCGCGTCGCTGTCGAGACCGGACCAGGCCTCTGACCGGGACCGGCCGACCCTGGAGGACACCGACTGGGAGGCGCTGCCGGCGGCGCCGATCGCCGGGCGCCAGGACGCGCTGGCAGTCGAGGCCACCATCGGCGACGCGCCCTCGCTGTGGCTGTGGGGCGGCGAGCGCGATGGCGACGCCACCCTCGACGGCGCGCGCCTCACCCCCGAGGCCGAGGGTTGGGAGGAGATCAGCGAGCCGCCCTTGGCGCCGGCCCAGGCACGCGAGGCGACGGGCGCCTGGACCGGCGAGGCCATGGTGGTGCTCGCGGACGCGCCAGGGGAGCGGACCGTGGGCGGCGCCGCCTGGGAGCCCGAGCGCGGCTGGCGCGAGATCGCCGCGGCCCACGAGATCGCGACATGGCAGCGGGTGGCCTGGGAGGGTCGACGCCTGGTCGTGCTCGGGTTCGACCGCACCGGCCGCCCCGGGGTGCGCGCCGAGGCCTACGACCCGGACGCCGACCGGTGGCGTGCGCTGCCGCGCCCACCGGTGCGCGACGGGCAGGGCTCCCTGGGGGTGACCGGCCTCGGCGAGGAGGTCGTGGTGCTGGGCGACAGCTCGGGTGGCCTCGCGCTGACCCGGCTGGACGCCACGGAGCCGCGCTGGTCGGAGCCGGAGCCGTGGACCGGGGAGGGCCCGCGCCCGCGCCGGCTGGCCGTGACCGGCCATGACGCGACGGGCACCGTGCACCTGATCGGCATGCAGACCGGGCGGGACCGCCTCGGTGCGTGGACCTGGCAGCGACAGGACGGCTGGCGCAGCCTGCCGCGCCTGCCCGCCGAGGTGACGGGGCCGGACGTGGCCGCCGCGGTGACGCGCAGCGGCCACCTGGCCGTGTGGGACACGGGACGCCACGACGTGGCGGTGCTGGACCCCGAGGAGGACCGGTGGCACGCGCGCACCGCGCCGGTCGAGGCGGTCCGCGAGGGCGCTGCCGCGACGGTGGTGGGCGACGACCTCGTCGTCTGGGGCGGTGAGGGCGCGGGGCCGGACGGGCTCCGACTGCCGCTGACGCCCTGACGCCGCCCGGCCGGCGCGCGGTCGACGACGGCGCGCGAGCACTGGGCGCGCCGCGGCGGCTCAGGCCTCGCGGGAGAGGACCTCGTCGATCCAGCCGAGCGCGGCGATGCCCGCGGGGAACCCGCGGGTGGTGATCGCCAGCAGCGCCACGTGGCGGATGGCCTCGGGGTCGGCGCCCTCCTCGAGCGCCTTGCGCGCGTTGCTGCGCACCGCCCCCTCGGCCTGGGCGCCGACGGCGATGCCGAGCTTGACCAGGCGGTGGCTCACGCCCTCCAGCGGCCCGGCCTCGTCACAGGCGGCGCCGAGGGCGTCGACCGCGGCGGCGAGCTCGGGGCGCTGCTCGCGGAACTCCTGGTACACGCTGGGCAGGTGGTCGACCATGGCGGGCTCCGCTCCTCGCGTCGACGGCGGCGGCGAGCCTACTCGGTGACCGCCTCCCCGGCCTCGACCCACGCGGCGAAGCTGCCCGGGAAGCCCTCGGCGTTGTCGAAGCCGAGCGCCCGGTACATCGCCAGCCCGAGCGAGGCCCGGTAGCCGGTCTGGCAGTAGACGATCACCGGCTCGTCACGCGGCACGTCCTCCTGCGCCGCGGTCGCCGTCTCGCGCAGCGGCGCGGAGATCGCGTCCTCGATGAAGCCGTCCTCGTACTCGTCGGGCTCGCGGACGTCGACGAGCTGTGCCCCGGCGTCGATCGCCTCCTGGACCTCCTCCAGGGAGTTGGTGAGGTAGCCCTCGGGGAGGGTGCGCAGCACGTCGCCGACCGTCTCGCGGAGCTCGTCGTCCACGCCCGGGTCGCCGGCGTCCGGGGCCTCGCCGGGCTCGTCGACGAGGTCGCGACCGTCGGCCTCCCAGCCCTGGCTGCCGGGGGTGTAGGCGGTGAGGTTGTCGTAGCCGAGGATGCCGAGCGTGCTCATGACCAGCCCGGCCCGCCAGCCCGAGGCGCACATGATCCACACGGGCTGGTCGGTGGGGATCTCCTCCAGCCGGTCGGGGACCTCGCGGATCGGGATGTTGACCGCGCCCGGGACGTGCCCGTCGGCGAACTCGTCCTCCTCGCGCACGTCGATCAGCACCGCGTCGTCGACCTCGAGGCCATCGGCGAAGGCGTCGGTGTCGCTCTCGACGAACCACCCCTCGGGCAGCGTGGTCGCGTAGGACGCCACCGCGTCCTCGACGTCGACGTCCTCCTCGGGCTCGTCGACCTCGTCCTCCTCCTCGGGGTCCTCCTCGGGCTCCTCGTCGAGGTCCTCGAGGTCGAACGCGAGGGGCTGGTCGTCGGGGTCGGCCTCGGCAGCCTCGTCCTCCTCGGCCTCGCAGGCCATCAGGAGCATCGCGGCCAGCAGGAGCGCGGCCACCAGGGACCAAGTGCGCCAGGTGCGCATGGAGCATCCTCTCCTCGCCCGTCGCCCGGGCATCGCGGGGCGGACCCCCGCGGTGCCGCCGTCGGGTCCGACGGCGGCACCGCGCGTCGCTGCTAGGTGGTCAGGCCCTCGTCGACCAGGTCGTCGAAGGCACCGGGGAAGCCGGTGACGTTGTCGTAGCCGAGCACGCCGAGCATCGGCATCGACATGGCGCAGCGCCAACCGCTCTGGCAGTGGAAGACGAGGTCCACGTCGGTGGGCAGCTCGTCGTGGCGGGCGCCGAGCTCGCGGATCGGGATGTTGAGGGCGTCCTCGACCTGGGACTCCTCGAAGTCCTCCTCGCCGCGGACGTCCACGGCCTGGGCGCCGGCATCGAGGGCCTCGGCGACGTCGCCGGGCTCCCGCTCGAGCAGCCAGCCGTCGGGCAGGCCGGCCAGCCAGGCGCTGACCTCGTCGACCATCTCCGGCTCGGGCAGGTCGGGCTCACCGAACGACTCGGGCTCCTCGCCCTCGCCGCTCTCGACGTCGTAGCCGGCCTCCTCCCACGCGGGGAACTCGTTGGCCCAGCCCTCGACGTTGTCGTAGCCCATCATCCCGAGCGCCGCGGTCGCCATGCCGGTGCGCCACCCGGTCTGGCAGGTCATGACCACGGGCGCGTCGGTCGGGATCAGGTCGAGGTTGTCGCCGAGCTCACGGATCGGGATGTTGATCGACCCGGGGATGTGGGCCTCCTCGAAGTCCTCCGGGTTGCGCACGTCGACGATGACGCTGCCCTCGACCTCGCGGACCTCGTCGAGCTCGTCGGCCTCGCGGAACATCTTCCAGCCGTCGGGGAGCGCGGAGGCGTAGGCGTCGACCTGTTCCTCCACGTCCAGCTCGTCCTCGGGCTCCTCGGCGTCGTCGTCGACGTCCTCGTCGTCCTCGTCGTCGTCGAGGTCGAGGGCGAGCTCCTCTTCCTCCTCGTCCTCGTCGGGCTCGTCGGCCACGTCCTCCTCATCGGCCTCGCAGGCGGCCAGCGCGAGGACCAGGGCGGCCAGCGCAGCCAACAGCGACCAGCGTCGCAGGGCGGTCATGGGCGGCTCCTCTCTCATCGGGCTCATCGGGGTCGGTGCCGGCCGAGGCGTTCGCGCCTCGGCCGTGGATCAGGCGCGAGGCCCCTCGTCGTCGTCCGCGGCGGATGGGTCCTCGTCGGGCGACTGGCCGGGCGCGTCGTTGAGGGAGACGCCGTTGGCCTGCTCGAACTCCTCGACCCACTTGGGGTACTCGAGCTCCGCGGCGTGCTTGGAGATGTAGCCGGTGTGCATCCGGTCCACGGCGCGGTAGACGAGCGTGAAGTAGACGTGGCCGATGGTCAGCAGGACCAGGGCACCGGCGGTGAGATTGTGGACGAGCACCGACCACGCCAGCTGCGCGTCGGTGAGGTCGCCGGCGACGATCCACAGGGTCAGCCCGGAGCCGACGACGCCGGCGGCCAGGATGAGCACCAGGGCGTGGTGGAGCTTCTGCCCGGCGTTGAGCCGCCCGGCGGGGGGCATCTGGCTGGCGCTGCCCAAGGCGTACCGGCCCATGTTGAGCAGCCACCGCACGTCGTCGCGGTCATAGGTGAAGGAGTCGCGGAGCAGCTCCTTGGCGCCCTCGCGGTCCACGAGGAGGTACAGGGGCGGGACGGCCAGGAAGCCCACCGCGGCGACCCGGTGGATGATCCGGGTGTAGCCGCCCTCGGCGAGGAACGACAGCGGCTCCCACAGCAGCGGCAGCCCGGTCAGGAACAGGACCGTGAACGACACCGCCATGAGCAGGTGGACGTAGCGCTGGCCAGGCCGGTAGCGCTGGAGCTTGACCTCCCCCTCGATGACCTCGACGGGCCGCAGGGTGCGCTTGCCCAGCACGAGCGCTCGCCGGTCGACCGTCTCCTCGGTCGTCTGCTCGCGTTCCACCGTGGTCTCGGTCATCGCTCCACCTCGTCGTCGGTGCGGACCGGGTCCGCCGAGCCGGGGCCCTCGGCTGCGGCGGCGCCATGGGGATCGGGGCCGTCCCCGCCGCCGGGCAGCGCGCCGTCGCCGCCGCCGTGACCGTGCTCGCCGCCGCTCTCCTCGCCTCCGCCGTCGCCGTGGAGGTGCGCGAGCTCGCGGAGGTGGTTGCGGCGCGCGATGACGCCGAGCACGCCGGCTCCCACGGCGGCGAGGGTGGTCACGAAGAAGCTCGCGGGCTTCACCGCCTCCTGCCACACCGCGGCGGCGGTGGGCACCTCCGGTGCGGCGGGCAGGCCCATCCGGGCGGGGTCCTCGGGGGACACCACGAGGACGCCGAGGCCGCCGGCCTGGCTCTCGCCGTACACCTGGGCCTCGGGGTACTTGTCGCGGATGCGGTCCACGCGGCGGTGGGCCTCGGCGACGATCTCCTCGCGTGGGCCGAACTGCAGCGCGTCGCTGGGGCAGGTCTCCACGCACCACGGCGTGCCGCCGGCGTTGACGGTGTCACGGCAGCCGTCGCACTTCGTGGCGACCCCGTCGTTCATGACCGGGACGTCGTAGGGGCACGAGGACACGCAGTACTCGCAGCCGGTGCAGGCGTCCCAGTTGACGCGCGTGAGGCCATCCTCCTGGAACAGCGCACCGCTCGGGCACACGTTCACGCAGGCGGCGTCGGTGCAGTGGTAGCAGCGGTGGTTGTCGAACCCACCGACCAGGTCGGGGAACTCCCCGCGGATGCGCTCGCTGATCTGGATGTAGCGCACGCCCTGGGGCAGCTCGTTGCCGACCCGGCACGCGATCGTGCAGGCCTCGCAGCCGATGCACTGGGCGAGGTCGAGCAGGAACGCCGATCGCATCTAGGCCTCCGATTCGAGTCGCACGAAGTTGACGCGCAGCCCCGCGGCTCCGCAGATGGGGTCGAGCGCGTAGGAGCTCTGGAGCCGGTTGTCGCTCGCGCCCTTGGTGTAGGCCTGGGAGAGCTTGGGGTTGGCGTGGCCGAAGCCGTGCACCATGTAGACCGCGTCGCGGCGGATCCGCTGGGTCGCCTTGAGCTTGATCGGCCCGTCGGTGACGCCGTCCTGGTTCTCCAGGACCACCCGATCGCCGTCGGCGAACCCGAGGTCACGCGCCGCGTCGACGTTGATCCACAGCTCGTTCTCTGGGTAGAGGTCGGCGAGCTCGGGGGTGTTCTGCGTCTTGGCGAACGTGTGCACGGGATGCCGGCCGTACAGCAGCCGGAAGAAGCCCTCGGGCGGCTCCTCGACCGGCTCGAACTCTGGGACGGGGTCCTGGCCGTGCTCGGCGAGCCGGTCGCAGTAGAGCTCGACCTTCCCCGAGGGCGTGGTGAAGGGGCTCTCCCCCTCGAAGTCCTCGAAGAAGGGGCGGCCCTCCTGGACGATGATCCCGCCGCGCGAGCGGAGGTCGTCGAGGTCCGAGCCCACCGAGCGCAGGCGGGTGTTGAGGTACTCCTCGATGTCGTCCCAGGGGAAGTACTGCTCGAGGCCGACGCGCTCGCCGAGCTCCTTGGCGATCCACCAGCCGGGCCGCGTGTCGTACATCGGCTCGACGGCGGGCTCGCGCAGCGCGATGTAGGGCGTCTTGTGCGCGAGGGCGTAGAGGTCGTCGTAGCGCTCGAGGTAGGTGGCCTCGGGCAGCACGATGTCGGCGTAGGCGATGTGCTCCATCGGCAGCACGTCGATGGCCACGAACAGCTCGAGCTCCTTGAGCGCCTCGATGGTGCGCTCGGTCTTGGGCACCGAGTGCAGCAGGTTCGTGGCGTAGCAGATCAGCCCCTCGATCCTGTAGGGCTCACCGCTGATCATCGGCTCGATGAGCTCCTGCAGGGCCACCGGGCCGCGCAGGAAGCGCTCCTGCACGCCGTCGGCGCGCGTCTTGCCGGTCGGGCCGTCGGCGAGCTCGCCGAGCAGCTCGCCGTCATCGTCGTCGTCGGGGTCGGCCGCGCAGCCACCCGCCGCGCCCTCCACCTGGTAGGGAGGCAGGCTGTAGTCGTCGAGGTAGGGCTGCTCGTTGAAGTGCAGGCACCCCTCGCACCCGTAGGCGCCCATGACCACGTTCAGCATGTACACCGCGCGCATGCGCTGGGTGTCGTTGCCGTACCAGGAGACGTGGCGCCCCGGCACGATCACCGTCTGCGGCGCCGTGTCGGCCATGGCCCGCGCGGACTCGCGGATCTGCTCGGCCGACAGGTCGGTGATCTCGGCGGCCCACTCGGGGGTCTTGTCGGCCACGTGCTCGGCGAGCTGCTCGAAGCCAGTGGTCCAGTTCTCGATGAACCGGTGGTTGTAGATGTCCTCCTCGATGAACACGTGCATCCATGCGAGGAGCAGCGCGGTGTCCGTGCCGGGCTTGATCGGCAGCCAGTGGTCGGCCTTGGTGGCCGCGCTGGAGAACCGCGGGTCGACCACGATGATCTGGCCTCCCCGCCCGTGGAGCTCGGCGAGGTCCTGCATCTTGGTGTTGCGCGCGTCCTCGCCGATGTGGGTGCCGATCAGCACCACCGTCTCGAGGTTGGCCCAGTCGACCGGCTCGTAGCCGCCGATCGGGAAGCCGAAGGTGAGCTCGGCGGCCTCCTCGCGCGGGGAGACGCACAGCGCCGAGGAGGGCTTGGCGGCGTTGGGCGTGCCCCATGCCTGGGCGAAGTGGTCGGCCCACCACCAGTCGCCCGCGTTGTGGCCGAACACCGCGAGCGCCTCGGGGCCCGAGCGCTCCTTGATCTTGTTCAGCTCCTGGGCGATGAGGTCCAGGGCCTGCTCCCAGGAGACCTCCTGGAACTTGCCCTCGCCGCGCTCGCCGGTGCGCACCATCGGCGCCTGGAGGCGGTCGGGATCGTTCATGAACGACACCCCGCCCTGGCCGCGGGGGCACAGCTGGCCGCGGGCCTTGGGGTCGTTGGGGTTGCCGTCGATCTTGCGGACCTCGCCATCGACGGTGTGCACGATGATCCCGCAGTGCCACGGGCACATGTCGCACACGTTGAAGGTGGTCTCGATCTCGCCCTGCCGGTACCAGGCGTCCTCGGAGGTGGCGGCGAACGCCTGCGTCCCGCCGAGGCCGCTGGCCGCGGCAGCGCCACCGGCGCCCGTCGCCGCGCCGGCCTTCAGGAACTGTCGTCGGGTGATCTGCAGGTCGGCTCGTGCCATCACCGCTCCTCGCTCCGCCGTGGCGCCCTCTGGGCCCTCGGGGGGAGAGCGCCTCGCTGCGGGCTGTGCTGTCGGTGCAGCGCCCGCTGCGTTTGCGCGGTGCAGACCGTGCAATCGCGTGCTGTGCAGACGCTGCGCTTGTGCATCAGGTCACATGCTGCTGCGAGGCAGGAGGTGCAGGAAAGGCCGAAGAGCCCTCCTGGCGTGCGACCAAGGTCGGGACCTGGGCGGACGGTGCGCCCCGCGCCGCGTGGGCGCCAGCGGGATCCGAGGGCGCCGCTGGCTCATGCGGCTTGGGCCCTCTGGCGGGACGGGCAGGGCCGGGAGGCCCTGCTGCGGCCTGTGCAGGCTGCAGAGCATGGCACCCTCTGCACCGCGCGGGCGCCGTCCGCGCAGCACCCAGCGAGGGATGCAGGAGCTGCCGTGAGCACGCACGACCTCGTGGGCGCCGACCGGATCCAGGATCTGCTGGGCGTCGACCGCTCGACCGTGTACCGCATGGCCTCCGACGGCCGCCTGCCGGCGGTGAAGGTCGGTCGGCAGTGGCGCTTCCCGCTGGACGAGGTCACCGCGCGGCTACAGCTCGATCCGCCCCCTGCGGACGAGCGCTCCCGGCCCGAGGGGACCGCCGCGGGCATTGACGGCAACGGACCCCGGGACCGCAGCGGCCGGTCGTTCGACCCTGCCGCCGTCGAGCCGCTGCTCGAGGTGGCCGCCGAGGGGCTGGGCGTCATGCTGCTGGTGTCCGACATGCGTGGCTGCCGCCTCACCCATGTGCTCAACCCCTGCACGTGGTTCGTCGAGCGCGCCGCGGACCCCGAGGCCTCCAACGCCTGCGTCGCCGAGTGGCAGGACCTCGCCGACGATGTCGACCTGACCCCGCGCTTCCGGCGCAGCAAGTTCGGCTTCGAGTGCGCCCGCGCGTTCATCCGCTCCGAGACCGAGCTCGTCGGCATGGTCGTGGCCGGCGGCGTCGCCCCGCTCGAGGGACCCGACCGCCCCGACCTGCACCACCTTGACGTCGCTGGCCGCGAGCGCGTGCTCGCCGCGCTGCCGCGGCTCGCCTCCGGGCTCTCCCGCCTGGCCGGGCACCCCGCCGAGCCCGAGCTGCGCTCGGCGCTGACCGGCTGCTGCCCCTAGGCGCCGGGACGCGACGCCCCGCCCCGCACCTGCGAGGATGGGGGGCGAGGAGCCGCCCGACCCTGGACCGGAAGGATGAGGCCATGGAGCGCGACGAGCTCGCCGAGCGCGCCAAGCAGATGACCGCCGCGGGGCTGGCCAGCGCCAGCCGCGGGCTCACCAAGGCGGCCCGCGCGGCCGAGCGCACCGCAGCGCGCCTGCACACCGCCAAGGACGCCGACGCACCGGCAGCGCCAGACATGCCCCAGGGCGCGCCACCCGAGCCGGAGGGGCCCGCGACGGCCTCGCCGTCTGCTGCCGCCGAGGCGCGCGCCGACGACGACGTCGCCGCCCTCGCCGAGCAGCCCGTCCGCGCGCTCACCGGCGAGATCCCCAACCTCTCGACCGACCGTCTGCGCGCGCTCCGCGCGCACGAGGAGGCCGGCAAGGCCCGCAAGACGGTGCTGACCGCGATCGACCGCCAGCTCGCCAGCCGCGAGGACTGACCGCGGACGCGGCGGTCTAGGCGGGCGCGTCGGGCTGGGCGGGCGCGGGGGCCTCGGTGGGCGCGGCGGTCTCGGTGGGCGCGTCGGCGGGAGCGGGCTCGCCGAGCAGTCGGGCCACGCCCCGCTGGCGGCGTCGCTGCGCCTCGCCGAGGTCGAGGTCCCCGAGGCCCGTCACCCGCAGCCGCGGCGCGGTGGCCACGGCTCCCAGGTCGGTGCAGGCCACCCCCGCCGCGGCCGCCGCCTCGCGCACCGCCTCCAGGTCACCGGGCGCGACGCTCGCGACCGCGCGCGAGGGCGACTCGCTGAACAGCCACTGGTGGGGCGCCAGGCCGGGCTCGGGGGTGAGGTCAGCGCCGAGGCCGCCGTGCACCGCGCTCTCGACCAGCGTCACCGCGAGCCCACCGTCGGTCACGTCGTGGGCGCTGGCCAGCAGCCCGTCGCCGGCGAGATCGACGAGCAGCCGCTGCAGCGCGGCCTCGACCGCGAGATCGATGGCCGGGAGCGCGCCGGCGAGGCGCCCTCGGACGTGCCACAGCCACAGGCTGCCGGCCAGGCCCGGCAGCGTCGGCGCGCCGAGCAGCACGATCGCGTCGTCGGCGCGCTGGAAGGCCGCGGGGACCGCGGCGGTCACGTCGTCGATCGCGCCGAGCACGCCCACCACCGGGGTGGGGTGGATGTCGGTGCCGCCCGTGGCGTTGTAGAAGCTGACGTTGCCGCCGGTGATCGGCGTGTCCAGCGCCCGGCAGGCCTCGCCGAGGCCGTCGATGGTCCGGGCGAACGCCTCCATGACCGGCGGGCGCGTCGGGTCGCCGAAGTTGAGGTTGTTGGTGCTGGCCAGCGGCCTCGCGCCGGTGCAGGCGACGTTGCGCGCGGCCTCGGCGACGACCTGGCGAGCGCCCTCGGCGGGATCCAGGGCGCAGCGTCGCCCGTTGCCGTCGGTGGCCACCGCCACCCCGCGGAGGGTCACCCCGGGGGTGCCGTCGGCGGCGGGCAGGCGCAGGACCGCCGCGTCGCCACCAGGGCCGGCGACCGTCGACGAGCCGACCGCGCTGTCGTACTGCTCGGCGATCGGCGTGGGATCCGACGCCCGGGGGTGGTCGAGCAGCGCCAGCCAGTCGGCGATCGGGTCGGCGGGGGCGGGCTCGTCGGCGTCGGGGCTCTCGTGGGCGTGAGGATGCGCCCACGGCTCGCGGGGACGGTCGTAGGTGGGACCCTCGTGGGCGATGGAGGCGGCCGGGGCGTCGTGGACGACCTCGCCGCCGCGGGTGAACACCAGGCGGTCGCCGTCGGTGACCTCGCCGATCGGCGTGGCGTCGACGCCCCAGCGTCGACAGGTGGCGAGCACCTCCTCGAGGCGGTCGGGATGGACGAGCGCCAGCATCCGCTCCTGGGACTCCGAGCACAGGATCTCCCAGGACTCCATCGACGGCTCGCGCAGCGGCACCCGGTCCAGGTCCACGCGCATGCCGAGCCCGGCCGCCGAGGCCATCTCGGCCGTCGAGCACGCGATCCCCGCTGCCCCCATGTCCTGGATGCCCGACACGAGCCGACGCTGGTAGAGCTCGAGGCACGCCTCGATCAGCAGCTTGCCGGCGAAGGGGTCGCCCACCTGGACGTTGGGGCGCTTGGCCTGGCCCGCCTCGTCGTCGGCATCCTCGAAGGTGGCGCTGGACAGCACGCTGGCGCCGCCGATGCCATCGCGCCCGGTGCGCTGGCCGATGAGCACCGCGACGTCACCGACGCGCTCGGCCTTGGCGTACTGGATCCCCTCGCGGTCCACCACCCCCACGCACAGCACGTTGACCAGCGGGTTGCCCGCGTAGCAGGGATCGGCGTCGACCTCCCCGCCCACGGTGGGCACGCCGATGGCGTTGCCGTACCTGCCGATCCCGCGCACCACGCCGTCGGCCACGCGGCGGCTCACCGGATCGTCGGCCTCGCCGAAGCGCAGGGGGTCGAGCAGCGCGATCGGGCGGGCGCCCATCGTCAGGATGTCACGGATGATGCCCCCCACCCCGGTGGCCGCCCCCTGGACGGGCTCGACGAAGCTCGGGTGGTTGTGGCTCTCGATCTTGAACGCCACGGCCAGGCCATCGCCGACGTCCACCACGCCGGCGTTCTCCCCGGGCCCGACCAGCACCTGCGGGCCCTGCGTGGGCAGCCGCCGCAGGTGGATCTTCGAGGTCTTGTAGGAGCAGTGCTCGCTCCACATGACCGAGTAGGTGCCGAGCTCGGCGGTGGAGGGCGTGCGCCCGCAGGTCGCGACGATGCGCTCGTACTCCTCGCCGGTCAGGCCCAGCTCGGTGGCCAGCGCGTCGGGCTGGGGCGCGGGCGCGGGGACGCGGGGGGCGGGGGCGGGGGCGCCAGAGCCCTCGGGGTAGTCGGTGGAGGTCATCGGCGCCGAGGCTACCGGAACGCGGCGACGACCGGGTCGGGGCGGCGGGCGCTCCGACGCGGGGCGCTCAGGCGGCGGGCGCTCCGACGCAGGGCGCTCAGGCGTGGGTCGCCGCCGGGCTGGCCGCCGCCAGCAGGGCCCGCCCATCGGTGCCACCCAGCACCGGGTCGACCGCGTGCTCGGGGTGGGGCATGAGCCCCGCGACGTTGCCGGCGGCGCTGGTGACGCCGGCGATGTCGGCGACCGAGCCGTTGGGGTTGGCGTCGTCGTAGCGCAGCCACACCTGCCCCGCGGCAGCGAGCCCGTCGGGATCAGGGTGGACGTAGCGACCCTCGCCGTGCTTGATCGGCACCTGCAGGGTGGCGCCGGGCGCGAGGTCGCCGCTCCAGGGCGTGGCCGCCTCGATGCGGACGCGCACCTCGCGATGCACGAACCGCAGCGTCGCGTTCTCGGTCAGCGCGCCCGGCAGCAGGCGCGCCTCGCACAGCACCTGGAAGCCGTTGCAGATGCCCAGCACCGGGCCGCCCTCGGCGGCGAACTGGGCGACGGCGCCCATGATCGGCGCGAACCGGGCGAGCGCGCCCGCGCGCAGGTAGTCGCCGTAGGTGAAGCCGCCTGGCACCACCACCGCGTCGACGCCGCGGAGGTCGGCGTCGGCGTGCCACAGCAGCTCGGGCTCGCCTCCGACCAGCCGCAGCGCATGGACGGCGTCGCGCTCGTCGCACGAGCCCGGGAACTGCACCACGCCAACGCGTCGACTCATGCCGGGGATGCTAGCGGCCCGCGCCACGGCTCCCTCCCGCCCGGCCGAGGTGCCCCTCGCACCTCGAGGTGTGGGCGATGTGGCCGGTATCCCGGCCACATCGCCCACACCGAGACGTGCGGGGAGGCCGAGCCCCGGGGGTGTGGGCGGTTCCGCCGGTATCCCGGCGGAACCGCCCACACCTCCGGGGCGGCAGCGGGTGACGGGGAGCGCGCGGGCCCGGGGCGCGCCGGGCGGCGGGGCTACTCGAACCCGGCGGCGCGCAGGCGCGCGAGCGGGTCGTCGAGCGCCACCAGCTCGACGGCGTCCTCGCAGCCCACGTTGCGGTCCTCGTCGAGCACCGCGTCGCAGGCGACGCGCTCGGCCTCGCGGGCCGCCAGCGTGGTGCGCGCCGTCACCGGGTCGCCGGCCAGGCGCACCGCCTCGTACACGATCAGCGGGGCGACCCAGCGGGGCTCGGCCGCTTGGGCGAATCGGCCGTTGGGCAGCACCAGTGGCGGGTCGGCGTCGGGCACGGCGGTCACGTCCACCCCGCTGCGCTCGAAGGCCCCGAAGCGCACGACCGCCTCGGCGTCGGCGAGCGCGGCCAGCGCGGCGCCAGCGTCCTCGGGCAGGACGACCCCGCACAGGCTGTTCAGGGCCTCCCCGAGGCGGCGGCGGTCCTCGACCGTCCCCGCCGTCTGGAGGCCCTCGACCCCCGCGCAGTCCGCCTCGAGGGGCTGCGGCGTGGCCTCGCCGATCTCCCAGTCGCCGACGTCGGTGGTGAGCCCCTCGGCCGGGGGCGGGCGACGCTCGGCGACGGGGACCGCGTCCTCCTCGCCCCAGGGGAACGCGAGGACGAACACCACCACGGCCACCGGGATCAGCAGGACCACCAGCAGGACGAACCACCGCGGGAGCAGCGGCGCCGCGAGCTCGTCGACCGGCGCGCCGGCATAGGGGTCGGCCGGCTGGTCACGGGTGCGCCGCGACCTCACCGGGCGTCGTGGCCCTCCCGGCCCTCGCCCTCGCCGAGCACGCGGTAGGTGAACGTCTCGATGACGGGGTTGGCGAGCAGCTGGTCGGCCATGGCGTGCACGCGCTCGTCCAGGTCGTCGCCGTCGGGCAGGTCCAGCTCGACGTGCTTGCCGACCCGCACGTCGCGCACGCCCTCGAACCCGAGCTGGGGCAGCGCGCGCTCGATGGCCTGACCCTGCGGGTCGAGGATCTCGTCCTTCAGCAGCACGTCGATGGCGACGCGAACCATGGAGGGGCCTCCGGGGCGGGCTCGGGGTCGGGGCCGTCGGGCATCAGGCGCCCCCGGCCAGGAAGGGGCGCTCGGCGAGGCGCTCGTACACCTCGATGTAGCGCTGCCGCGTCCGGTCGACGACCCACTCGGGCAGCGGCGGTCCGGGCGGGACCTTGTCCCACGCGGTGGACTCCAGCCAGTCGCGGACGATCTGCTTGTCGTAGCTGGCCGGCGCCTGGCCGGGCGTGTGCCCCTCGGCGGGCCAGTAGCGCGAGGAGTCGCAGGTGCCGACCTCGTCGCACACCGCCAGCTCCCCGTCGATCCAGCCGAGCTCCAGCTTGGTGTCGGCCAGCAGCAGGCCACGCCGAGCGGCGTGCTCGGCCATGACGCGGTAGAGGCGCAGGGTGCGCTCGCGGAGCTGCTCGGCGACCGGGCCGCCCACGCGCTCGGCCACCTCGTCGAAGCCGATGGGCTCGTCGTGGCCGCTCGCGGCCTTCGTGGTCGGGGTGAACCGCGGAGGGTCGAGGGGCTCGCCGAGCCGCAGCCCGTCGGGCATCCGCTCCCCGCCGACGGTGCCGGCCTCCTGGTACTCGCGCCAGGCGGAGCCGGCGAGGTAGCCGCGGGCGATGCACTCGACCGGCACCATCTCGGCGCGGCGGCACAGCATCATCCGACCGGCGAGGTCCTCGGCGAAGGCCGGGATCGGCTGCGGGCAGCTCGCCGGGTCGGTGGTGACCAGGTGGTGCGGCGTCTCGGTGGCCAGAGGCCCACGGAGCCACAGCTCGGTGAGCGCGGTCAGCACCTTGCCGCGATCGGGGATCGGGGTGGGCAGGACCACGTCGAACGCGCTGATCCGGTCGGTGGTGACGAGCAGCAGCCGGTCGCCCGGCACCGTGAAGCGCTCCCGGACCTTGCCCGAGGGCAGGCGTTGCACGCCCGCGCGCTGGGCGAGCTCGTCGAGGCGCTCGGGACGGTCCACCACGGCCGAGCGTAGCGCCCCGCGCGCTCGGGTAGCACCTGTGTCGATGACGACGACCGAGGGCACCCGTCGCGTGCAGGCCATCGTCTCAGGACGCGTCCAGGGCGTGTTCTTCCGCGCCTCGGTGCGCGAGCGGGCGCGCGAGCTCGGCCTGGTGGGCTCGGCCCGCAACCTCCCCGACGGCCGGGTCGAGGTCGAGCTGCAGGGGCCACCGCAGGCGGTGGAGCAGGGGCTCGCGCATTGTCGCGAGGGGCCGCCGATGGCCGTCGTCGAGCACGTCGAGGTCACCGAGCGCGACCCGCGCCGCGACCTGACCGACTTCACGGTGCGGTGAGCCGGTGGCCACGCCTCGCGCCGACGGCCCGCGACGCCCCGACAAGGTGCTGTGGCCCGAGGCGGGCCTGACCAAGCAGGACCTCTGGGACTACGTCGAGGCGGTCGCCCCACGCCTGCTGCCAGCGATCGCTGGCCGCCCGCTGACCCTCAAGCGGTTCCCCGATGGCCTGCACGGCCAGGGCTGGTTCCAGAAGGATCTGCCGGCCTCCGCGCTGGACCACATCGACCACGTCCGCCGCTGGTCGCCCTCGGCGCGACGCGAGGTCACCTACGCCGTGGCCCGCACGCCCGACCACCTGCGCTGGCTGGTCGACCAGGCCGCGCTCGAGCTCCACCCGATGCTCGCCCGGGTCGAGGACCCCGACGCCCCCGACGCGCTGGTGCTGGACCTCGACCCGCCCGCCGCGGCCGACCCGCCCGCCGCGGCCGACCCGCCGGCCGCCCCTGCGCCGGCCCCGACCCTGGCCCAGGCCGCCCACTGGGTGCGTGCGGTGCTGGAGCGCCTCGGGCTGCCCAGCCGCGTCAAGACCTCCGGCAAGGCGGGGCTGCACCTGGTCGTGCCGGTGGCGCCCGGCGCCGAGCCCGCGCGGCTGCGGGCGCTGGCGCTGGCGATCGGGCGCGCCGCCGTGCTCGAGCACCCGCGCGCGCTGACGGTGGAGATGCGCAAGGAGCGCCGCGCCGGGCGCCTGCTGGTCGACTGGTCGCGGGCGAGCCCAGCGCAGACCGTCGTGGCGGCCTGGAGCCCGCGCGCCACGCCGCAGGCGACCGTGGCGACCCCGCTCGACTGGGACGAGGTCACCGAGGACCTCGACCCGACCACCCTCACGCTGCGCACCGCGCCGCAGCGCCACGACCCCTGGGCGGAGCCCATGGCGGCGGCCACCCACGCCGACCTGGCGCGCGCCGAGGCGACGCTCGCCGCGCAGGGCATCGCGATCGTCGACCGCAGCCCGCGCTCGTCGCGCCCGGTCGAGGACCTCGACCGGCCAGGAGGCTGACCCGCCGCGTCGGTCCCGCGGGTCAGCCCTGGGCGAGCTCCTCGGGCAGGCGCTCGTCGGCCTCGGCGCTGGCGCGGGCGAGCTCCTCGCGGTGCTCCTCGAGGTCCTCGGCGAGCTCGGGGTCGCCAAGGGCGAGCATGCGCACCGCCAGCAGCCCGGCGTTGGTGGCGTTGCCGACCGCCACCGTGGCCACCGGCACCCCGCGCGGCATCTGGGCGATCGACAGCAGCGAGTCGAGCCCGTCGAGGTGGCGCAGCGGCACCGGCACCCCCACCACGGGCAGCCGCGTGGCGCTGGCGAGCATGCCGGGCAGGTGCGCCGCCCCACCGGCCCCGGCGATCAGCACCTGCAGGCCGCGGCTCGCGGCCTCGGCGCCGTAGGCCAGCATCCGCTCGGGCGTGCGATGGGCGCTGAGGACCCGCACCTCGCGGGGCACGCCGAAGCGGTCCAGCACGTCGATCGCCCCGCGCATGGTCGCGAGGTCGCTGTCGGACCCCATGACCACGCCCACCAGCGGGGTCGGGCCGGCCTCGTCCGTCGTCGCGCTCATGGCGCTCCCTCCTGCGCATGCTCGTCGGCGTGCTCGTCGGGCTGGTCGCCCCCCAGGCGGGTCGCCGCTGCCCGCGCGCGGCGCAGCGCGCCGTCGCGGGCGGGCCCGCGCACCGTGACGTGGCCGATCTTGCGCCCCGGGCGCGCCTCCTTGCCGTACCAGTGCACGTGCGCGCCGGGGTCGGTCAGGGCTGCGGGCACGCGCGCTCGCGGGTCGGGCTGCGTCGGGCCCTGGCCACCGGCGGCGCGCGGGGCAGGACCGAGCACGTTGACGGTGACCACGGCCGGCGCGGTGGCCTCGACCGCCCCGAGCGGCCAGTCGAGCACCGCGCGGAGGTGGTTGGCGAACTGGCTGGTGGCCGCCCCCTCGATCGTCCAGTGGCCGGAGTTGTGCGGCCGCAGGGCGAGCTCGTTGACGAGCACCTCCCCGCGCTCGGCCACGAACAGCTCGACCGCGCAGAGCCCCACCGCGCCGGCGGTCTCGGCCACCCCGTGCCCGACCTCGCTGGCACGGGCGGCGACCGCGGGCTCCAGGCGCGCCGGCACGTGGGTCTCGGTGCAGATGCCGCCCTCCTGGACGGTCTCCACGACGGGGTAGGTGACCGTCGCGCCCGAGCGGGTGCGCGCGGTGAGGACCGCGACCTCCACCGCGATGGGCACGTGCGCCTCGACCAGCAGCGCGCCCGCCCCGGCGGCCGCGTCCCAGACCGCGGGCAGGTCCTCCGCGGCCGCGCACACCCACACCCCGCGGCCGTCGTAGCCGCCGCGCACGGCCTTGAGCACCACCGGCCAGCCGTGGTCGCTGGCGAAGCCCGCGACCTCGTCCTGCGTGGTGACCGCGGCGAACGCCGGCACCGGCAGGCCGGCGCGTGCCAGCGTGCGCCGCTGGTGCAGCTTGTCCTGGGCCAGCAGCTTCGCCGGGGGCGGCGGGGCCAGCGGCACGCCCTCGGCCGCCAGCGCCTCGAGGTGCTGCGGCGCGACGAGCTCGTGGTCGAAGGTGACCACGTCGCAGCCCGTGGCGAGCGCGCGCAGGTCGGCGAGGCTGCCCCAGTCGCCGACCCGGGCGTCGGGCACGACCTGGGCGGCGGCGTCGTCGGCCCGCGCGGCCAGCAGGCGCAGGTCGATGCCCAGCGGAGCGGCCGCCGCCTGGGACATGCGGGCCAGCTGCCCGGCGCCGACCATGCCGACGGTGGCCGCGGACGGGGAGGGGCTCATGCGCCGCAGCCTACCGGCGCAGCCGCACGTCCCCGAACACCGCGAGCGCGCTGACCGGCAGGGTCGTGCCCGCGTCGGGCGCCGGCTCGGGCGCGTGGACGTCGCCGAACACCGCGGTCTGGCGCAGCGCCACGTCGACGTCGGGCGGCACCGTCACGGTGACCGAGCCGAACACGGCCACGCACTCCAGCGCCCCGCCGCGGCCGACCTCGGTGGCGCGCACGTCCACGTCCGAGGCGACGGCCAGCACGCGCCGCTCGCGGCGGCCGACGGGCAGGTCGCCGTCCACGTCCGACAGGAGGGCGACCCCGGCCGCGCCCGACCCTCCGAGGCGACCGGCGGTGCTCACGGTGGCCAGGACCAGCAGGAGGCCGAGGGCGATGAGGATGGCCGGGGCGATCAGGTCGCCGGGCAGGTGGATGATCGCCAGCGCCAGCGCACCGGCCAGCAAGACGAGGAGGCCAGCCAGCCGACGACGTCGCGCCACCAGCGCCAGCCCGACCGCCACGAGCGCCAGCGGCCACCACGCGCCGAGCAGCGCCGCGACGTCGGTGTCGGCCACCTCGAGGCGCTCCAGCGCCAGCCAGGCGCCGAGCACCAGCAGCGCCACGCCCACGATCAGGGGCCCGCCACCGGCGCGCGGGGCGTCCACCGAGGCGCTCGCGCGATCCCGCTGGCTCATCGG